>DAOTUE010000066.1:0-22718 GCA_034436975.1 Chloroflexaceae bacterium | reverse complement strand
CCTGGTATCGTTCCCTGGTATCGTTCCCTGGTATCGTTCCCTGGTATCGTTCCCTGGTATCGTTCCCTGGTATCAATCCCTGGCGGGTGGTTCGGGTTGTGGCGAGTTGGAATGGTGTGGTGTTTGCGGGCTGGCTTCGATGGTTTGTTGCATGTGGCAATCTGCCGCTCAAGGCGTTGGATGGTTGCTTCGAGGGTTGCAATCTGTTGGGTCATCTGGTCAACCTTTCCAGAGAGCCTGGAAAGACTGGAAAGATCGCCCGGCTCGGCGTTGATGAGCTGGCGTTCCAGGCGGGACAGATCCTCCCGCGAGGGCATGTTGACGTTGGCCAGCCACATCCCCATATAATAATCTACAATTTTCTGGAGCGATGCTGACGAGGTGAGGTAGGTGTCGAGGTAAGAACTCATTGCCTGCGAAAAAGGCGCACTTTCGACAAGGTACGCCATACTTTGCGACCATACCTCCATATTGGCTTCGTAGAACGGTTTCCAGAATGCCATCGGGTCTATGGGCGGAGCAGATTCCTGGCTCATGCGTTTGGGACTCCTCTCTTCTGGCTTGCCATCATCGCCTCTATTGTGGCCTTTGTGGTATGATGACCCTGCTGGTTATGCTAGTGTTTTCAGTTACAAACTGGTTACAAGGGAATCAAAAAGCGTGATGGGAATGGGAGAAAAAGCGAGGGGATAATGATGGGACGTGAGGGAGATGGTGGGGATAGTGGGGATAGTGGGGATAGTGGGAATGGTGGGAATGGCGGAGAGGTTGTCGGGGTTGGTATCGCGTCGTGGGACATGATCGGGGTTGCTTCGCACGACCCGATGTTGGGAGCCAAGCAACCGCTGGCGCAGTTGATGGAAGCGGGTGGGGGGCCGGTGGCCACAGCCCTTGTGACGCTGGCCCGCCTGGGAGTAGGCGGGAGGTTAATAAGCGCAGTGGGAGACGATGGCTACGGGTCACGCATCATTGCCGACCTGGAGCAAGAAGGGGTTGCCACCGATACGATCCTCGTTGCTCCGGGGGGATCGCATGTTGCGTTTGCGCTGGTTGAGCCATTGCATGGGCGGCGCACGGTCTGGTGGCACAATGATCGCCAGGTTTTCGCTACACTTGCAGAAACGCTTGAGGCCCACCGCCAAACAATTACTGCGGCCCGTGCGCTCCTTCTCGACACGCACCTGCCAGAAGCCGGGCTTGTGGCGGCCCGCTGGATGCGTGAGGCCGGCGGTATTGTTATGATTGATGCAGAACGCTACAGCGACAATGCTGCTGCGTTGCTGCCCCTCTGTACTGCGGTGGTGGTTTCGCAGCGGTTCGGGCGCGAAGCCACGGGCGAAGACGACCCGGATCGGGCGGCTCGTGCGCTCTATGACCGCTGCAAGACGCTGGTTGTGGTGACGGGGGGTGAGGCGGGGTGCTGGTGTGTCAGTGCAGATGAAGCCTTTCATATGCCCGCCTTTTGCGTAGACGTGCTCGACACCACGGGGGCCGGCGATGTCTTCCACGGCGGGTTTCTCTATGGCTTGCTGCAAGGCTGGCCCTTGCGTGAGGTGGCTCGGTTTGCCAGTGCAACGGCGGCCCTCAAGTGTCGTGCCTACGGGGGACGAGCGGGGATACCGCGGTTGCTCAACATCCGCACCCTGCTTGAGGACGCAGAAGAATAGGGAATGGGGAGCAGGAGGTCAGGGGACGGGGGGCGGGCGGTATTCTAGCAGCAGCATTCCCTCGGTGCGGGTCCCTGCCGCAAGCTGCTTCCCATCGGGGCGAAATGCCAGCGATAGCACCCCGCCGCCACCCACGTCAACCTGGTGAAGCAGTTCGGCGGTTTCCGCATCCCAGAACATGAGCAGGCCGCCCGTGTCGCCTGCCGCAAGGAGAGAACCGTCGGGCGAAAATGCTGCGCTGGTAAACCAGTCTACGGCTGCTTCGGGGTGCAGGCGAGCAATCTCCTGACCGGTGGTGCAATCCCACAGCAGCAGCGACCCATCAAGCCCGGTGCTGGCCAGCCGCGAGGTGCCCGGCTGTGCGGCCAGCGCGGTAATTGTGTCGGTGTGGCCCCGCAACACCGTGTGGAGTACCCCCGTTTCAATATCCCATACGCCTGTCTGCGGCCCGCCAGCATCGGTGTCTCCATTGGCGTTGTCGGTGCTCTCGTCACCTCCTGTGCTGGCCGCGACATAGGCCCCATCGTTGCAAAAGGTCAGCGCGGTGATGCTTCCGGGCTGGATGGCTCCTGTTCCCCCCTCCTGCGCTATCTCCCGAACGTGCAGCGTCCGGAGCGGCTCTTCCTGCTGCACATCCCACAACACAATCTCACCAGTGTTACTCCCCACAGCAACGATTGTTTGTTCCCCCTGTTCCGTCCTGTCAGGTGACGCAGCCACGCGGACCGCCTCTCCGTCGAGGTGGGAAATGGTCTGCACGCGCTGGCGTTGTTTCAGCTCAAACAGGGCGGCCCGTCCCGCGGTGTCGCTGGTTGCCACAATGAGGCGGTCCTTGCCGAGGAATGCCACGGCCTGGGGAGTGCTTGCGCCGCCGCCGAGCATCACCTGGCGGTGCTGATCGAGCAGGTGCAGCCGGATGGTCCCGTTTTGCCCTGCTGTGGCCAGGGTTTGCCCATCGCTTGCGTAGGAGAGTGCGACAGGCGCACCCTGCACCAGCGGTATATCCTGCACAACAAACCCCTGTTCGGTATCCCACATGGTCACGCGCCCGCTCATGGTACTGCTGGTTGCCAACGTTTCCCCCCGCGGGTTCCACGACACCCCAAGGAGTTGGTTTCGCCCGTGGCTCAACGTGTCGCGGAGTGTGCCGCTCTCCACATCCCACAGCCGTATTGTCCCATCGAGACCGGCACTGGCCAGCGTGCGTCCATCGGGGCTGAAGTCCACCCCCTGCATGCCGATCCAGTCAGTATGACCCTGGAGCGTGTGGATCATGCGGTCCGTCTCAACATCGAAAAGTTGCACCACGGTGGCGGTCGTTCCCACGGCAAGGATGCTCCCATCGGGGCTGAAGGCAATCCCCGTGGTCCAGGATGGGTTATCGGGGCGGGTTGTCGGCGGCACATTGGCGAAAAGCTGCGCTTTGCTCCACTGACGCACCTGCTCCCCGCTTGTCGTGTCCCAAAACCGCACTGTGCCATCGCGGGAAGTTGAGGCGAGCAGCGTTCCATCGGGATGAAAGGCAACCCCGCTGACCATGTCGCTGTGGCCCCGCAGGGTGTGGCGGAGCGTGCCGCCGGGAAACTCCCACAGTCGTATCGTTGCATCGGTGCTGGCAGAGGCAAGCAATGCTCCGTCGGGAGAGAAAGCCAGGCTCCGTATCCAGCCGGTGTGCCCTTCGAGTCGCCAGACAGCCTGGCCCGCCTGCACGTCCCATATCAGCAGGCTGGTTTCGTTGACCGCACAGGATGCAAGCATGGCTGGCTCTCCATCCTCAAGCGCGGGGGAAAACGCCATTGCCTGCACATCGTTCCGGTGGCCGCTCAGCCTGAGCACAAACTGTTCGACAAGCGTATCGTAGAAAAGAATGTCGTGCCCTACAGCCGTAGCCAGCAGGTAGCCATCGGGGGCGTAGATCGCCGCGCCAACATCGCCTTCGGAAAACTGGCTGATCTCCGTGAGACCGCTTATTGTGGCGGTTGAGAGGGCCGGCACCGCCGCGAGTGTGGGGTCAGGCGAAGGGGTGGGGATGGCCACGCGCTGGCCGGTGCCCGGCTCGCCCTGTCCCACACCAGCAACAACAAAGAGAAACACCGATACAATAGCCGTGGTCAGGGCCAGCGTGGTGAGTATGGCCGTGGCCATTACCAGGCAAACATTGCGCCGGGCCCGTCCGGGGGAGAGGGATGGTTGCTTGCTCACGGGGGGCTACTGCTTTCTGGCCACGAGGATGCCAAAGCTGCCGCACAGCGAAACAATGCGCCCATCACGTTCGCGTATCTGAAACACGTCGCGGCAGCGCGGCGGGGCTTCCAGAAGCCAGCGTTCAAGCGCGTCGCGCTCCTGCGGGGGCATCCGTATTCGCGCCGTCCAGTCGAGAAAATCGTATGGCCCACGCGGAGAGTCTTCGGCGTGCTCAATGGGGAGACCGGCTTCCTGGCAGAAGGTGTGCCATTCGCGCACGCTGTAGGCCCGCACATGCCCCGGATCGCGCCATCGCTCGAAGCGGTCCATAAACTGGTCCAGTTCGGGGTCTTCCAGGCCGATGTGGTCTGCAAGGAGGAGCCGCCCACTTGGACGAAGAACGCGGGCTGTTTCGGCAACAAAGGCGCGGATGTCGGCGAAGTGGTGGGCCGCCACGCGGCATGTCACCAGGTCAAAACTGGCGGGCGCAAAGGGCAACGCTTCGGCGGCAGCACGACAATAGTCAACGTTCTGAATCTCCTGAGCAGCAATGTGCTCCCGTGCGGCGTGGAGCATTTCTGTTGTTATATCGCTGGCCACCACCCGCGCAACCAGCGGCGCAAAGGCAAGCGCGGTATGTCCCCCGCCCGTCGCCACGTCAAGCACCCGTTCGCTCCCTGTGGGCGCGGCAAGCGCAACGAGGCGGGCCAGGTCGGGCCCGCGGGCGTGGAGCGGGCTAGAAACATAACTTGCCGCGACGGGGCCAAACTGCGATTGCACCAGGTCGGTTGTCGCGGTTGTTGAAAATGTGTTTGTCATATCAGTAATACGTGACAGATGATGAGTGATGAGCAATGCCAATGTGCTCATTACAATCAATCAAACAATCAATGCAACAGGGGAATTGTACCATAGATTGTTGTGGATAGCTCCCGCTCCTCCCGCGTTTTTGCAACACTGGTTTCAAAATTGACCCACAGCACCTCACGGCGCAACGTTTTGACCGAATGACAGTATTTCTCTGGTGCCTCGATGCACACCCAGTCGTGGTAAAGCTCATCCATCAAATCACAGTGATACCCGGAAAGAGCGACCTTCCCCTTGACGTTTCGCAACACTTCTGCCAGTTCTCGGTGCTGGTTGTCGCTCAACTCGTATCCGTAGGCATTTCCCCCCCTCGAACTCAGTGGATAGGGAGGGTCACAGTAGAACAAGGTTTCTTCGCTATCATATCGTCTTATAACGGCTATTGCGTTGTCATGCTCAATTTGCACCCTGAGCAACCGTTGTGCGATAAGCGGCAAATCCTCAACACTGCCCAACCAACGCGAGACGGCCCCCGCCATCCTGGCCCGGCTGGTCAGGAGACAATGCGCCCATCGCCCCGTGCTGGCAGTCTGGGCCAGTCCCGTCCGCACCTGCCGTGCCCGGATATAGAAACGCCGTGCCCGCTCCACACTGTCAATCCCTTCGTGGGGGCCATAAATTGCGATCTCAAACTCTTCACGAGAAAAGGGTGTGAGGCCAATTGCTTCGACCAATGTCTCTTTTTGCTCTCTCAACGTGCGAAAAAAGTTGACCACTTCGCCATCAATATCGTTGTACGTTTCCACCGGCGAAGGTTTGCGGTTGATGAGCACGGCCGCCGAGCCGCCAAATGGTTCACAAAAATGGGTTGTTTCTGGCAACAACGGGAGCAACCAGTCCAGGTGGCTATACTTCCCTCCATACCAACCAAATGCAATACGTTTTCCCACTTGATAATCTTTTCTAGCCTTGTGTGCTTGTTATCCCGTGTTCGGGTAAATACTTTGAAGTCCCTCCCCCCGGCCCCCTCTTCCCGCGGGAGAAGGGGGCCGCGCACGCGGCGGGGGTGCGGGCATTGTCCGAGGTTATATTGACATCCCGATTATTCATTGCTCTTCTCAATATACCAGCGTTCGATGTTCCAGAAATAGTTTGGAATCGTCAGATCAACCGGTCCATCCAGCGTCGAAATGCGTGTGCTCAGCAGCACGGGAATGGTATCGTTCCACAGGTAGAGATAGGGGAGCAGGGCGGCAATCCGCGCCTGCGCCTGGCGGTAGGCTTCGGTGCGCTCGCTCAGCCCATAGAGCTGGCGGGCGGCCTCAATATGCTCATCATAGGCGGAGTCTTGAAAACCAACAAAGTTTCGTGTGACACGGGTATCAATTGTCCCCTGGTTGATCTGGCTCGAATGGAAGAGCGCGAAATCGTCCGGGTCGTAGTAGGCGAAGTCGGCAAAGCCGGGATCGCCCGCACCATTGAGCCAGCTTCCTAGCAACAGATCGAAATCGTAGGGGGGGATGTACATTTTGAGCAGGGTGGGCAGGTCCACCGGCTCAACAGATATGCCCAGGCCGATGCTGGCGGCCACTTCGGCAATGCGCCGCGCTGCCGCCACCCGCCGCATATCGTCGCTGCGTACCAGCAGACGTGCCTGGAACAGTTCCCCGTTGCGCTGGCGAATTGTCGTGCCGGGGGGCAGGGTCCAGCCGGACTCTTCCAGCAGAGCACGGGCCCCTTCGATGTCGGCTTCAAGCGCAGCGGGGGGAGTGAGGTCGGCCCACGAGCCGGGTACCGCGCTGTTCCCAATGAGCACCCCGTGCCCGCGTGTGGTTGTCTCCACAAGGCGGGGCAGGTCGAGAGCTTTCGCCAGGGCCTGCCGCACGCGCACATCGGCAAAGGGGCGGCCCTGACGCACATTGAACCCCAGGAAGTAAAACCCGTTTTCGGGATAGCCCTCCTCGCGGTAGGCTTCGAGCGATCCCTCATAATTCCGTAGCGTGTTCCACTGTACCTCGGCCAGCAGCAGGCGGCCATCAGTAAGAGCCGGGAGCGCGACATCCTCATCGGCCGCGCCCACAAACGCCACCAGCGAGATGAGCGGGGCCCCACGGAAGTAGGCATCGTTGCGCTTGAACACCACCGAGTTACCGGGGTCGCGCCGCACAAACTGAAACGGCCCGCTCCCAACCGGCACATCCCAGAAATTCAGGCTCCGAATATCGCGGTTTTCCAGCAGGTGGCGCGGCAGGATGGGCAGCGTCAGCTCGGCCAGCAGGGGCGCATACCGCTCGGAGAGCGACAATACTACGCGGTGGGTGTCGGGAACTGCCACGGCGGTAATCCGCTGTAAATCGTAGAGCATCGCCGTAGAGGTGACGGGCAGGGAGCGCATCTGCTCAAGCGTAAACTGTACGTCCATTGCGTCGAGCGGCTCGCCATCGTGCCACTGAATACCGCTGTGCAGCGTGAACGTGATGGTGCGCCCATCGGCAGAAGCCTTCCAGCTTCGGGCTAGATCGGGTTGGGGAGCAAGTTGCTCATCAAGACGCATCAACCCGTTGTAGAGCAGCGAAATCATCTGCTCGTCCCCACGGGAGCGGGGCCGCCAGGGTTGCAGCAACGGCACATCCTCGGCCAACCGCACGGTAAGATTACCCCCGCGGGGGAGCGGGGTGGGCGTGGGTAGGGGGGTAGCCGTGGGAGTCAGCGTGGCGGTTGGGGAGAGCACGATGGTCGGACTGTCCGGCTCTTCTCCAAAACTCAGATTGAACTCATCCAGGTCGAATTGAAACCCGCTATACATCAGGCCAGCGATGCTCCCCACGACAATGAGGGCGAGCACCACGCTAACGAGAAGCACGCGGCGAACAGGCAGGTGTTTCATAGGCTAAAGTTGTTACAACATTCTAAATACATCCCCACTATCCGATTATATCATCATCTGCAATGGGCAATTGCACTATCGGGGGTTGTATGGTATAGTTTGGCAGCTTGCAAATGGTTCAAATACGGAAGGGAAGGAGCAGCGATGAAACTGCACGAATATCAAGCCCGCGATATTCTCGCCCGCTATGGTATCCCCGTCACGGGGGGCGGTGTTGCCACCACCCCGCAGGAAGCCCGCCAGATAGCCGACCAGATAGGCGCAAAGGTCGTGGTCAAGGCGCAGGTTTTTGTGGGGGGGCGCGGCAAGGCTGGCGGGGTCAAGCTGGCCGACACACCAGAGCAGGCCGAAGCGGTGGCCGGGCAAATCCTCGGTATGGACATCAAAGGACTGACGGTTGAAAAGGTACTGGTTGCCGAAGCAATTACCTACCAGAAAGAAATCTATCTTGGTGCAGTGCTTGACCGCGCCACCAAAAGCGTCGTGATGATTGCCTCGGCCGAGGGGGGCGTTGAGATTGAGGAAGTTGCGAAGACCAACCCCGATGCCATCATCAAAGTGGCTGCCGACCCCCGCCTGGGGTTGCTCGACTACCAGGCCCGCGAGATGGCCTTTGCCATTGGCCTCACCGATAGCAAACAGGCCCGCCAGTTTGCCCGCATTGCCACCAACCTCTACCGCGTCTTTGTCGAGCAGGATGCATCGCTCGTTGAAATCAACCCGCTGGTTATCCGCGACGACGGCAGCCTGCAAGCCCTCGACTCGAAACTCTTGATAGACGATAGCGCACTTTTCCGCCACCCCGACACCGAAGCGATGCGCGACACTTCCGATGAACCACCCGCCGAGCAGAAGGCCCGCGAAGCTGGCCTGACCTTCATCAAACTCGAGGGCAATATCGGCTGTATGGTGAATGGGGCCGGGTTGGCTATGGCTACAATGGATGTTATCAAGCTCTATGGAGGCGAGCCGGCCAACTTCCTCGACATTGGGGGCGGGGCCGGACAGGAAAAAGTGCAGGCCGCACTCCAGATCATTCTGGACGATCCCAACGTCAAGGCCGTCCTGATCAACATCTTTGGAGGTATTACCCGCGTAGATGAGGTCGCCAGAGGAATTGTTGCCGCGCTGGAAGAAGTGAAAACCGATGTCCCGATGGTTGCCCGGCTGGTCGGCACCAACGAAGAAGCAGGCCGTGCGCTTCTCGAAACATCAACCCTGTTGCCGGCCTCGACGCTGGCGGAGGGAGCGCAAAAGGCCGTTGCCGCAGCACAGGGGGCCTGATGTCTGGCCAGTGCCCATGAACGAGGAGAAACCGACAGACGAAGCCCATACCATTACCCGATACGTTGCCGATTTTCGCACGCGGTTTCCGGATGCGCGCCCCATCCCAAACCTGGATAATCTCGCCGGGGCACGGGTGTATGTGCGCGATGCCAACCTCATTGGTCATACCCTCGGCCCCCGCCCGGCGACGATTCTCGACTGGGGATGCGGGTATGGGCATCTGGCCTGGCTCCTGGCCAACCGTGGCTACGCTGTCACTGCCGCCGAGTTTTTCCGAGACGACCACATCAACCTCGGCCTGCTCAATCACTCTGGCATCACCACCCACCGACTGAGCGACCCGGAAAAAATCGCGCTTCCCTCCAACTCCTTCGACGCGATTGTATCCAGCGGGACCCTGGAGCATGTCTCATCTATTCATGGCTCAATGCGAGAACTTGGGCGACTCCTGCGGAGCAAGGGCTACTTCTTCGTCTTTCGCTTTCCCAACGAGCGGTCCTATATCGAATGGTATGCCCGGCGGACAGGACGATGGTACCACACCATCCGGATGCACCCCTCGGAACTCAGGTTCCTGATGAAGATGCATAGCCTGGAAGTTTTGAACATAGGATACAGTACGTTTCTGCCGGTGAACTGCACCTGCGCATCGCTTCGCTGGCTGCGGCCAGTTCGGGAACAATTCGATCCGTTCTTCACAATACTCGACAACATTCTGGTTCAGATACCGTTTCTGGCAACATTTAGCACAGCACTCTGGCTGATCGCAAGAAAAGGCAAATAATCGTACACGACCAACAGGGAGAATCATGAAAAAACGCGCATTTATTACCGGCATTACCGGGCAAGACGGGAGCTATCTGGCCGAGTTTCTGCTCGAACAGGGCTACGAAGTTATTGGTATGGTACGCCGCACCAGCACGGTCAACTTTGAACGCATTACCCATATCCAGGACAGGATAACGATTGTGAGCGGCGATTTGCTCGATGAGGTCTCCCTCATCAACATCTTGCGCGAACACCGTCCGAACGAAGTCTACAATCTAGCGGCCCAGTCGTTTGTCCAGACCTCGTGGATGCAGCCGGTCTTCACGGGCGAAGTGACCGCGCTTGGGGTGACACGCCTGCTCGACGCTATCCGTATTGTAGACCCCGACATCCGCTTTTACCAGGCTTCCAGTAGCGAAATGTTTGGCAAGGTGCGCGAAGTGCCCCAGACCGAGCAAACACCATTCTACCCCCGCAGTCCCTACGGGGTGGCAAAGGTGTATGGCCACTGGATTACGATCAACTACCGCGAAAGCTACGGGCTACACGCTAGCAGCGGCATCCTCTTCAACCACGAATCGCCCCGGCGTGGCCTCGAATTTGTGACGCGCAAAATTAGCCACACTGTGGCCCGCATCAAGCTCGGCCTGGACCATGAGCTACGCCTGGGCAACCTGGACGCACAACGCGACTGGGGCTATGCCCCCGACTACGTTCGCGCCATGTGGCTGATGCTCCAGCAGGAGCAACCGGGGGATTACGTGGTGGCGACGGGTGCAACCCACGAGGTGCGGGCCTTCGCCAACACTGCCTTTGCCCATGTGGGGTTGGACTATCGCGATTACGTGGTGCAAGACCAGCGGTTTATGCGCCCCGCCGAAGTTGATCTTCTTGTGGGCAACCCGCAGAAGGCCAGCGACATATTGGGCTGGAAGCCCGAAACCCCGTTTGAGGACCTGGTACAGATTATGGTAGACGCAGATCTGGAGCTGGTCAGGCGGCAAATGGGCTAATACCAAAAACGGATAGACAGTTTCACCACAAAGGCACGGAGTACACAAAGGAAGACCCTTTCAAAAAGCCTTCGTGCCCTTTGTGTCTTTGTGGTTTTTTTTGTGTGTTCAGCCGGAGATGGTATGATTACCGTTTCTCAATCTGCTCCTGTTGTACCAACTGCTCCAGCCGCTCCAACCGTTCGGTGATAGTGCGGCAAAACTCTTGATCGGCAACCTGCCTGGCCCGCACCCGGTAGAGCGTTTCTTCGAGAAATCGTTGCACCACTCCCACGCGGTCGGCCAGCAACCCGATGAGAAACGCAACCAGAGCCATAATCACCAGCATGCTCCCCACCAGCAACGACTGGTCGTTTGAGGCTTCGATGGACCAGAACCGCCGCCCAAAAAACACATACGTAGCTCGCAGCAAAAAGAGCACACCGGGCAAGAGAAAAACCAGCGCAATATAGCTAAATGTTTTCAGCGGCTCATATGTGGCGTAGACGCGGGCAATGGTGGCGGCCTGCCGCTTGACAAAGTGCCAGTTTCCGCGGTGCAATTTTGAGTTGCGGCGCACCACGTTTGCCGTAATTGGAACGGTCTTTATCGTGAGACGGCGTTTGCCAGCCTGGATCAGGCTTTCAACCGTGTAGGAAAAATCGGTGGTGACAAACGTGCGGAGGGCCGCCTCGCGGGAGAGGGCCCGAAACCCGCTCACCACATCAGGCACATTGGTATCGGAAGCCCAGCGCACAATGACGCTCCCAACATGCTGGAGTTTTTTCTTCAGCGGGGAAAAGTGCTCAATGGTCTGAACCTGACGGTCTCCAATGACAATATCGGCCTCTCCCTGCACTATCGGTGCGAGCAAAAGGGCAATCTCGTTTCCCGCATACTGGTTATCCCCATCAGTATTAACGATAATATCGGCTCCAAGCCGCAGAGCCGTATCAATGCCCGTCTGGTAGGCCGTTGCCAACCCCTTGTTGCCTGTGTGTCGCACAACATGATGGGCTCCATTGGCCAGAGCCACCGCCACCGTATCATCGGTACACCCATCGTCTATAATGAGAAATTCAATGTCATCTATGCCAGGGACGGAACGGGGAAGGTGGGCCAGCACCTCGGCAATTGTTTCACTCTCATTGAGAACGGGGATTTGAATAATCAACTTCATAGTTTCTGTCTGCTTTGATAACCAATGCCCCCCGATCTTTTCCGATGGGGGGCGTTATCTTCGCTATCGTAATCGTTCACGGTGTTTGGGCAAACCCCAATGCCTGGGGGCGCACGCGTTTCGCTTGCCCCTATGCAGGCGAGTCCCTCCTCCCAATACTTCCCTCCACCGGGGGGAGGACAGGAGGGGGGCTGAACGCCTTACGAAAAACGGTTCAATCTCCTAGCTCACTCCCGGCAAGCAAACGCACGGTTGCAATGGCGACGCGCTTGCTCGATTTGCCATAGGCCGTGAAGGTCGTTTGACCGACAGGCGAACCACCATATTCAAGCAAGGCCCCGATGCGGAGTTTGCCCGTGCGAAAGGAACCATCCTCATCGGCAATGCGCGAACGCATACGCCAGACAGTGCCATTGGATTCCGTCAGCCAGAGACTGACTGTTTCCTGTGGCTCAAACCCGCTCCCCGAAATCTCAATTGCTTCGAGCTGCCGCACAACAGAAGGGGAGACCGTTATCGAAGCCTGTCCCTGCCTTTCGGGGATTTCTCCACCCCCTAGCACAAAAGACCCCACCCCCACACGCCCACTCATTGTTCCCCGCCCGGTGATGTAATAGGTTCCTGTGGGATCTTTCTCCCCCAGTTTTATCCGCATATCCCAGGTTCCGTCACTGCCTGCATCGCGGTATCGGAGCTGACGTACTTTGCCATTAGGAGAGGTGAGCCACAGCGAAACCCCTTCTTTTGCATAGCCGCTCCCCCGGATGGTCATCCAGGTATTCTGGCGGGGGCGGGCCGGCTCTACACTGATAGAAACCTCTGGCGAAACGTGCGTTTCCGGGGCAACTAGTTCAAACGATTCGACAATGAGCTGGCCCGTCTCGTTGCTCCGCAAGGAAATATGATGCGTTCCGAGGGGATATTCCGATGCCCCCAGGTTCAGCGTAATAGTCTGATGCCCCTCGCTGTTGGCCCGATAATTCCCAATCTCAACAACGGTATAGTCCGGAAGGGTTTGCCAGAGCGACAACGGCTCATCCTTCTCAAATCCCTCAAGGACAATCTGGATTGTTGCTTGTTCACCCTGCACGACCCGCCTGCTTGCAGGCAAAAGCGTCATCTGCCCCTCGGCATACACAAGGGGCGGTGAGACAAGGAGTCCCACGCCAAACAGGAGCACGGCAAAACTCACAAGAAAGAACAGGTGAAAGAATACCCGTTTGTTTTGCTTCCCCTGTGTGTTTTGCTTCCCCTGTGTGTTTTGCTTCATTGGTTTTCCCCTTCCATTTTGCTTATAGTCCCTTTATCGTCCCTTTACATCCCTATGCTATCTTGTTGCTACAGAAGACTACGGAAGGATGGTAAACTCTGCTTCGACATTCAGCCCGCTCATATGTCCACGAGCGGTGACAATGTGTCGGCCCGTCGGCAGCTCCGGCGGGAGATCAATAATTTTGACAAAGAACCCATCCTCTTCAGTATGGACCTTGAGCGGGTGTCGCCCATCATCATCCGACATCGAACCAAGATTGTGGACCGTCTGTCCGGAGGCTGCGGTTGTCCAGATAGAGACATCCTCATCGGAACCGAAGTTCTGCCCCTCAATCTTGATCTTGCCCCCCTTCTGAGCGGTGGCTGGAGTAATGGTCAATCGTGGGGTTTTCACTTCCGTCTGGGGCATATCTCCCCGACCACCGACTATCTGGAGCCTGGTGACAGAAAGAACCCCGCTTTTAGTCCCCTGGGCCGAAAGATGATAGATGCCAACTGCGTAGCTCCCGTCGGGGGTAAATTCAAAATCCATCACCCCTTCCTGGCTTGCAATCGCCTGGCCCAGTTCTTTTACCGACCCATCGGGGCGGGTAATCCATACGCCGATGCGTTCACCGGGCTTGAAGCCCATTGCGCTGATCTTGAGCGTTTGCCCCTGATGCACTACAGGGGTATCTATGCTCATATCAACAACATCTCCCCGGTGCTGGACATTGCCGGCGGTCACGGTAAAGGAGGTGCTGGCCTCGCGCAAACTCTTGTTGCCGCGGGCCCCGATAACATGCACTCCTATCGGATTTGTCCCGGCAACGTGCCAGGAAAACGTCAGATCCCCTTGCAAACTCACCTTGTAGTTGCCAATACTGTGGGTGGGCCCATTGCTGATCTGGGGATCGGGGCCGGGCAATGTTTGCCAGACTGTTACAACTTCTTCGGGGCGAAACCCGCTCAGACGGATTTTTACCGTGGTGTTCTGGGCAACGGTGCCAGGGATGACCTGCACATTTGCTTCTTCCGTCTGCGCCAGGACCGTTGCCTGTGGTGTGGCAAGGCCCCCGGCCCAGACCGTCGCCATACCCATGAGAAGAACTGCGACTATACTGAAAACTTTTTGTCGAATCATATTATACTCCTCTTTATACCTTGCGTTTTGATACGCTCTGAACCCCTTTTTACCAGAACGGACAACGCAGCACTTCCTGGCTTTCTATTCTGGCAACCCTTTTGCTTGCCAGGAAACCGCAGCATCCATATAATACCTACTGTAAGCGATAGCGTCAAGTTCTATTTTGTGTCGTAAGATTATCTCTCGGAAAGAAATCTGGCGGAATGGTGGAATAGCTGTTTTTGCTCTGAAGATTTCGCTTTGAAATTTTTGCTCTGTAAAGAGGCAAAAAAGGAGGCAACAAAAGAAAAAACCGTGGAACACCGGCTCTGGCGCGATTTTAACTATCTTCTGCTCCTGTGTGTGCTGGTCCTTCTTGGTATCAGCCTGTTCAGTGTCTATAGTGCCACGCTTCGGACTGTCACCTATGGCAACCCGATGCATGTGCTTTTTCCCCGCCATATCAAAAATATCCTCATTGGTCTGGGGGTCATGGTGGTAATGCTGCTGCTCAACTATCGTGCGCTCTGTGGGCTGGCGGTGCCAATCTATACAGGCATGCTTGCCCTTCTGGGAGCAGTCCTGTTGCTAGGGGAAATAACAAGCGGGGCACAGAGCTGGATCAATCTTGGCTCGCGCACGGTCCAGCCGTCCGAATTTTGCAAGCTGCTGATTATCATTGTGCTGGCCTCCTACTGGGAAGCGTTTGAGGACCGGAGCGATCACTGGCTGGTTCAATTTGGTAGCCTGCTTATTGTGGGTGGGCCGCTGGTCTTTATCTTACTCCAACCCGACATCGGTACCGCGATGATCTTCGGGGCTATCTGGCTAACGATGGCCTGGGCTGCTGGTATCCGCTGGCAGCAACTCGCGCTCATCGGGTTGCTGGCTCTCCCCCTCGTTCTGCTCGGCTGGCAATATGTGCTTAGCGAAGAGCAAAAATCACGTCTGCTCACCTTCTACTGGCTGATGGTCAACCCCGCCAGAGTTGACCCGACCGATGGCTACAATATCATTCAGTCGTTGAATGCGATAAGTTCCGGTGGTCTGCTCGGCACTGGCCTGACAAGAGGATTGCTCAGCCAGGGCAATTATATTCCCGTGCAGTATTCCGATTTTATCTTTGCGGTTATTGGCGAGGAACTTGGCTTTGTGGGGGGGACGATTTTGCTCACGCTTATGGGCGTGTTGCTATGGCTCACGCTCTCCATTGCAGCGAGGGCGCGGGAGATGTCCGGCCACCTCATAGCTGTGGGTATTTTTGGGATGTTTCTGGCCCATATTGCTGTGAATGTTGGCGTAACAATGAGCATTATGCCGGTTACGGGTATTCCCCTGCCCTTCATTTCCTATGGTGGCAGCTTTACCATAACCATACTTGCAGCAGTCGGGTTGCTCGAAAGTGTTGCGATGCGCTGGAGAAAAATCGTGTTTTAGCCTCTCATACCATGTTCGCTTGAACACCTGGAAAAACCACAAAGACACAAAGGGCACGAAGGCTTTGTGAAAGGGTTTCCCTTTGTGTACTCCGTGCCTTTGTGGTTAAACTATCTATCCGGCTTTGGTATCATACCGATTTGCTTTCAAAACAGGTAATCGTTCAACCCCCCACCTGTCCTCCCCCCGCTGGGGGAGGGATTGGGAGGGGAGCCGCGCCCGCATCGGGGCAAGGAAAAACAACCTGCTGAAGACTGTAAAGCCCGGATTACGTTTTCTTTTCCTTTTGTGCAAAAAAGACTTGCTCCATGCGGTCCAGCAGTTCGTACATCGCTTCATTGGTCTGCACAAATGTGTGGGTACGGGACGTTATCTGTTCGGCCTGCTGAATATAGGGAGCAGATTCTTCCAGTTCCTCGGCGCAGTGGGCAATAAGCGTCTTCACATTCTCCAGCGTCATCTCAATGTGAAACTGCAAGCCGATAACCTGTTCGCCGTAGATAAACGCCTGATTGCGACATCCCTCGCTCCAGGCCAGGTGCGTCGTTCCGGGCGGCAGGTCGAACGTATCCTCATGCCAGTGAAAAACATCCATACGCCGCGGCAAGAAGCTAAAGAGGGGGGAATGATGGGCGGCTTCAGTAAATTCAATGGGAAACCAGCCGATTTCCTTGTGGGTATTGGGATACACCCGCGCCCCGAGCACCTCGGCCACAAGCTGCGCCCCCAGACATATCCCCAACACCACTTTGCGCTGGTTGATAGCCTGCCTGATAAACTGCTTTTCTTCAACCAACCAGGAATACTCCCCTTCGTCTCGTGTGCTCATACTCCCCCCCAGGATGATGACCCAGTCTACGGTGTCCAGTTTGGGGAAGGGGTCTTGCTGAAAGAGCCGCGTTTGTGATACCTGATGTCCCCGCTGCCGGGCCCACTCCGCGATACTGGCCAGATTCTCAAAAGGAATATGTTGCAGATAGTGTATCCGTATCGTACCCAATTTGTTCATCTTGTTGACCTTCCTCTCTCTCTTCGTTCTGTGTGTCCGGTCCGCTTTTTCCCGATCCCTGTTGTCCTGTCCCTGTTTATTGGGAAGCGTTCACTGTGTTCGGGCAATCCCTGATCCCTGGGAGTGCAAGCGTCTCGCTTGCCCCGATGCGGGCGCGCCCCCCTCCCAATCCCTCCCCCCGGTGGGGGAAGGACAGGTGGGGGGCCTGAACGCTTACGTTTATTGTAGCATATACCACGGCAATGCCGTAGGAGCGATAGGGATAGGAAGGCGGCACAGGGTGGCCGGTGTGCCGCCAGGAAGGGGGAAGACCAGGGAATGGTTTCGGGTTAGTTTCGCATCGCGTATGAGAGTTGGGAGGGATGATAGTGCTCTTGATGCTTTGCGTCTCTCGATTGACGCTGCGGGTTTATTATCGTCGTGCCAATGGGGGCCGACGGCGTATCTGAGAAGATATGGCACGATTTGCAGAGTGGCTGTTCATCCTCAGAGCTATCGGCAGCAGGCTTACACAAACATTGCTCGCTCCTCTCTCCCTCTCCCATCTCATCCCTGTTGAGCGGGGCCAGCAGGTTTTTCCATTCGCGCTTTGTTTGCTTTCTTTTGATGGCGGTGAGTGACCGTGTGGCAAACTGTCGGACCGCCTCTGCCGGGTCCTGGTTCGAGAGAAACTGCAAATATGGAACCGCTTGTTCATCGCCAATCAACCCCAGGGTAATGGCCGCATATTTGCGGGCCGCTGGTTTTTCGCTGGTCAGTGCGGTGAGGAGCGCAGAAATGGCGGGTTTGCCAATGCGAGCAAGCGTGTTGGCCGCTTTCTGGCACACATAGGGGTCCCAGTGGACAAACCGGGCGATAAGGGGACGGATGGACGGAGGACCAATGGCGACACACTCATCCCACCTTCTCTTGATGATCCAGTAGGTGGCCCCGGTTTCGTCCGGCTCCGGCTTCCAGCCAAGCACTTCCAACGTCCCCGCTACCCCCCACCGTACCTCGTCGTTCGGGTAGTTGAGCGCGGCAACGAGCATCGGAATGGCCGGCGTGCCAATTTCGACCAGCGCGGCATGCACTTCGCGCCGCACCCCCCAATCAAGATCGAAGAACGTTTCGATAAGAGGCTTATATCCTTCTGGTGCGCCAATTTTGCCCAGGGCCCAGACGGCACACCGCCGAATGTCGCTGTTGTCGCTCTGGAGAAAGTGCAGCACTTCGGGAATGGCTCGCTCACCAATTTTTACCAGGTCGGCAAAGGCGGCCTTCTGCATTTCGGCTATTTCATTGTTGAGGGCTTTCAAGAGCGGTTCTGCTGCTGGCTTGCCAATTTTTACCAGGGCCAGATAGGCCTGCTGACGGGCTTCTTCGTCTCCCTCCTGGAAAACTTCCAGCAGCGGCTCAATGGCCGGGATGCCGATTTCAACACATTGCTCCCAGTTGCCTTTCTTGATGCAATAGTCGGCTCCGAGTTCGCTGGTGTCAGGTTCCCACCCTAGCGCGTCCAGCGTCTTGAGGATAGCGTTGTGAAATCGCTTTCGTTCCTGTTTGATCTCAGTTTCGGAAGGGATGACATGGGCTTCGGGTTCCCACCCCAACCACTCCAACGTTTCGTGGCCGGGTTCGCGCAGGGGAGCAGCGCGGTTTTCGCACAGGAGCACGCCAAGCGGCTCAACAATGAGCGTTTCTTGCTCGGAGCGAGTGAGGGTTTTTCCGATATTGCCAAGCGATTGCAGGGCGTGCTCGTAGGCTTCTTTGTCGTGGTTTGCCACCATGCTCAGCAGCGGCTTGATCATCCGGGCATCGCCTGTTGCCCCCACTCCGCCAATTGCGGACACCCGAACGCTGGCTTGCGGATTTTTCAGTGCCTTGAGCAACGTTTCCCGCGCCTGTTCGTGGTCAATCTGGCTCAGGGCCAGGGCCGCTCCTTCGCGGATATGGTCACTCTTGCCTTGTAGGGCCGCACCAAGCGCGGGAATTGCTCGCGGGTCGCCTAGCTCTCCCAATGCCCTGGCCGCAGCACGGCCGATGTCCGGATCTTTTCGGTAGGACAGGGCCTTGATAAGCTCTGGTACCTTGCCTGCTTGCTGCAATTTTTCAATTCTGGGTTTCCCGAAGCGCAACATTGTTTCTACCTCTCTATACCTGGATCTGGTGGTATCCTTACAACCCACTCAGCTAACTTAACCAACTCAACGAATATGTTCCCGGCCAACGAATACGTTCCCGGCAATCCATAAACAATGTCCAATCAATCCACACATACTCCACAAATAATCCATAAATCTTGAACCTGTTTTCTTCCTTGAATGTCACCGGATATGCCGGTTTCTCCTTTTGAAAAGCAGGTTTCCTGTATGAAAACGGGAGAGAAGGGCAGAAAAACCAGCTATTCCCACGGGAATAACTCTTTCTACCCCTTTTATTTTTTATTTACTTTCAAAAAACAATGTTTTTGTGGTGAAATGTATTATACAACAGAAAATAAAAATATCAACCCCATGGTTCAATTACAAAAAGATTACGGGTGGGGGCAATAGCTACGATACCATGTCGTACATACAGGAAAGACGTAATCGTTCACGGTATTTGGGCAATCCCTGATTCCTGGGTACGCAAGCGTCTCGCTTGCCCCACTGGATGGACGCAGTCCCTCCTCCCAATCCATCCCCCCGCTGGAGGGAGGACAGGTGGGGGGGCTGAACGATTACGGAAAGATAAACCCGGCACCTGCATTATCTGCAAGGTGCCGGGCGTGCTTCAGTATAGAAACAGCGACGTTGTCAGACTTGTGCGTTAGCGCATAATTATCGGCAGGAAGACCTCGTTGCCCGCTGTTGTTTCCACTGCACCGCTGAACGCAAAGTCGGTGAGGTGGTCAACCAGAATGGTTACTTCGTTGTTTGTGGTGTCCACGTTTTGCATCCCACACTGTGGACACCGGTCCGAAGGTCCGATAGCGACCCACTGTTGCTGGTTCTCATCCCAGTAGACAACGGTGAGCGTCTCCGCACTCTCTGTGATGCCACGGATGCGCAATTCGGCATCGGTGTAGCGCAGCACAATGATGATCGGTTTGGCAAACTTCGTAATTGGCTGTCCTTCGTGGTTGCGCATAAGCAGGCGGAAGAAGAACAGGGCCCGTTTGCCAACCAGTGGCCGCAGGTGCTTCGCCAGTTGTCGGTAGGTAATCGTCATTTTCTCTGTTGTTGTGACAACACTGGCGGGTATCTCGATGCGTACTCGTGGAAAGCCGCGCACGCGCTCGTGGCTTTCCACCGTGTGCTCGCGGTCTGTCGGGAGCGAATGGCTCCTGAGAACCAGGATACGCCCTTCGCCGCCCGGCTGGTAGCGCGGGTCATTCACCGGAACGGTCGGGTAGCCCTCCTGCACCGGGAAGGTCTTCAGGTAGTCGCGCCAGCCGCGCTCGTAGGAGATGGTCAGACCGTTGGCATCGAGCAACTGCGTCTTGTTGCTGTTGCTTGCAAAGGTGGTGTAGTCATCCCCGCCGCTGGCCGTAAAGCTGTTTGTCACGATGCGGATATTGGGCGCACCCGCGACCACCTCGCCATCTTCCACAATGGCGGTGCCATCTTCCAGCAACACTTCTATCACGCGGTTTCCAACGGTTTCGGAGATGTGGTAGGTGACAGTGATACCCGAAACCTGCAAGAACTGCCCACCCGCGTATGGCAGGCTGGCCGCCGAACGCTCGAAGATTGCTTTGACATTGGCGGGTGTGACATCGCTGACAACCGTCAGGAAGTTATTGAAGGGCAGAACGTTCAGCGTGTCATCACGAGTAATGCCATCGGCAGGCGTGGCGGTGCCGGTTGGCAGTGTGTCGCCCGCGTTCTGGCGAATACCCCCACCGTTGGTCAGGCCAACGACGTAGTTGCTGCTGCTGCGTGGTGGGAGACCGACATTTGCAGCGTACTGGTCGTAGTGCCAGCGGTAGCCATCGGCAATCATGTTGCCGGCGTTGCTCTCGCGGGTCCGCACGGTCCCCCGCGAAACGTCCAGCTCAACCTCACTCCGAGCAACAATCTCGTTGGCGAGATTGTGCTTGCATTCAGCAACCGGCGTAATCACGGTGTCTACGATGTTCTGGTCGGGTTGGACTGTGTCGGTCAACCCCAGGTCGGTTGCGACTTCGCCCTGGGGGATAACCCGGCGGGCGTAGCTGGTTTCTTTGATGACCTGAGCAACCTCGCCGTTGGCATCAAACACCACATCCATGCGACCCAGATACTTGTAGTTGCCCGCTGTTGTCACAATGTAGACATCGCGTCCATCGGCATCCTGCTCAATCATCGGGTAGCTGCCATACGTTTCGGCTCCCTCGCCGGGCAACCGCTGCTTGCTTTCGTCAACGTGGTCGCTGATGAGCAGTTCGTCGCCACCACCCGCAACAACCAGGTCCACACCCTTGAGGTCGTGAACCAGCATGCGGTCGTTCTCAACACTCTGCATGTGGCTGACCAGGATAATCTTGTTGATGCCGCGCTGATGGATTCGGTCAATTTCATCCTGGACCGCTTTCACTGTGTCGGGAGCAATGGCAACGTTGCGCGGGGTCGAGATGGTTGGAAGGTCTGGCGTGGTCAACCCGACAATGCCGAACACCTGGCCGGTCTGGGTATCGGTGTAGACGAGGGCATGGCCAATGACGCGCCCATCCGTGACCGGGTCGAAGATGAGGCCGTCGGCATCAGTCAGGTTGGCGTAGTTTGCCTCGCCGCTGAAGTCGAGATTGGCACTCAAGAAGGGCTGCGTCAAGGCCCCTCCCACCTCGAAGGCACGGATGAACCGTTCCAGGAAGTCCGGGCTGTAGTCAAATTCGTGATTACCGAGAATGTGGGCCGTGTAGGGAATCTGCCGCTGTGCGACTGCGTCGTAGATTGGCGCGTCGGGATTGTCCAGGCTACAGGCAAGCGTTGAACTGGCCAGGAAGGCATCGCCAGCGTAGACATTCACCACGGCGTGGCCCGCGCTGCGAGCCTCGGTAATCTGCTGCATTGTCAGCGTCTTGAATGCGGCCACACCACCAACGGGCAGGGTTTTCTCCTCGCCGCCAGCATCCACCGTGTATGGGATGGCTTCCAGCGATGACTCACCGTCGTTGTTGTGCAGCAGGGTCAGGCGGTCCCCTTCGACGATACCGAGCTGCAACCCGACAATCACCGGGTCGTGGTCCGAGGCGCGGTAGGGGTCGGGTTTGTAGTACATCTTCACCTGTCGTGCCGACTGGTATTCCTCGTTGTAGTCGAGCACACGCGGTTCGTCGGCGTTGATGTGCCAGATTGTTGTACCCGTTACGTTCGGGGCCAGGCTTGCGCTGGCCAGAGCGTGGTCGAGGTAGCCGGCCTGCCCGTAGTAGACGTAGGAGTAGGCGTGCTGGCCAACGAAGGTCTCAACCAGGTTGGCATAGCCCGCATCCGTGATAGCTTTGATGGGATCTTCCTTCGCATAGGCGTTCAGGTCGCCAATGATCAGGATGTCGGGGTCATTGATGCCAGTCGGGTAGGTGTTGAGCCATGCCACAAGGTCCTGTGCGGCTTGCGTGCGGGTGCCGTTGCAGTTGCCCTGGATCGGGTCGTCGTCGCCATCGCCGCAGCCGCTCCCTTTCGACTTGAAGTGGTTGACAACCACAGTAAACTGCTCGCCGCTGGCGTTGTCCTCAAACGTCTGGACAAGTGGTTGGCGGTTCTTGTCGGCAAAGGAGCCAGTGCCTGTTGTTGCTGCCGTACCCGCAACGGTCACGCGGTCGGTGCGGTAGATGAGGGCCACGGCGATTTCATCGCTGCCAAGCTGTGGCAGGCCAGGGTCAACGAAGGCATAGGGATTTCCTCCACCCGGCACGGCTTTGTTCAGGCCATTGACCAGGTCCTGGATGGCACTGTCGGGGCCGTAGCCGTCGTTCTCAATCTCCATCAGGCCAATGACATCGGCGTTGAGGTCCAGGATTGCCGGGATGATCTTGTCGCGCTGTCGCTGGAACTCGCTCATTGTGTTGGCTCCCCGCGGTGTGGGGAAGCCGCCGCCCTGGCCGTCGCCATTGAAGTAGTTGAGCACATTGAAGCTGGCAACGCGCAAGGTGCCGCCCACGGGTTCTGGTGCTGTCGGGCG
>DAOTUE010000065.1:0-2821 GCA_034436975.1 Chloroflexaceae bacterium | reverse complement strand
CAATGATACCCGCCCGCCCGATGGCGTTGATCAACCCGCGGTCGCGTTCGGCAAAGAGCGCGTAGGTGTTCACATCGCCCACGGCAGTCAGCGGAAACAGCCCGCTGGCCCGGACAAAGCGGCTGGTTGCTTCGGCGCGGTGTCTGGCCCGGTCAAACTCGGCAATGCGGGCGCGTTGTTCTGCGTCGCTGCTGGTGCGCCACTCCCTGATGATGCGCTCGCGGGCGGCTTTGTTGGGGGCGGTGCGTATCGCTTCCACAGCAACAAAGTGCTCCTGCTCTTGCAGCTTGATGCGCTCCCAGGGCGGGTTGCCAAGCACCACATCGAAGCCAGCGGTATCCCCTGAACCCTCAAACCCTGAACCCTGTCCCCTGGAGAACACCTGCGGAAACTCCAGTTCCCAATGGAAGAATTGCAGTTCTGGCTCGTTGGCGAGGGTGTGGGCGGCCAGGGCGGCGGGGTGGTCGAAGGGGAGGGGTGTGTGCTGGTGGTCCAGCAGCGTTCTGGTGGTAATGGGGGTCTGGTTCTCTCTGGTGAGGGGCTGAAAGAAAGCAGCACACCAGAGGTCATAGAGCACAAACTGCGCCCGCGCCTGCTCGCGGAGGTGCGCGTAGCGTCTGGCTTTCTCGCGGATGGTCGCCACCGAGCTATCGGGCGTGGTGTCGAGGGAGCGCAACCCGTCGGCAAGCGCGGTGGTCGGGGTGGCGGGCGGGGCCAGATCCATAGCGGTCTGGCCCGCTTCGTAGTCGTGGATTTCCTGCTTGTTGCGCTTCCGTAGCGCGGCGGCAACCTTCTTGTCATCGCCACTCACCGCCTTGAACGCATCGTCGGGAATGCCCCCCGCCACCAGGTCGGCGGACGCTCCTACCAGGCTGTTCCCCACGCGGATATGGCTATCGAGAAACGAGAGCGGTTGCCCGCGGTCGTGCCCCTCAATCCAGAGTGCCAGCTTGCAGAGGTCAACCGCCAGCGGGTTGAGATCCACGCCGTAGATGCAGCGGGCGATTACCTCGCGCACGGCCTTGCGAAACATGGAGGGGGTCGGGAGGTCCTCACCGCTCCGCGCCCGCGCCAGTTCGCGCCCGATGCGCCGCGCCGCTGCCAGCAGGAAGTGCCCGGAGCCACAGGCCGGGTCGCATACCGTCATCGAGAGGAGTGCCTCTTCAGGGGTCGGGGCGGTTGCGGCCTGGAGCCGTGCATCAATGATGGGGTCAAGCGCACTCTTGATGAGTTCCTGCACCAGTTCGGGGCGGGTGTAGTAACTGCCCGTTGTCTTGCGTTCCGTCCCCGCCACCAGCTCGAAGCGCGGCGTATTGAGGTGGATAATCGTGGCGGAGCCGGGCATATACGTGGTCAGCTCCGGCGTGATGCCCGTGATAACCGGGCGGTAGTCGAGCAGACTCTCATAGACGCTGCCCAGTTCTTCCACATCGAGGGCCCCGTAGTTGACGCGACGGAGGAAGCGCGTTTCCGGGTCGCGGTAGAGCGAGAGCGCACGGATTGCGCCAAGCAGGTCCACATTGCGGATGCGGGTATGGCTCAGGTCGCGGATCGCATCCTCACTGAAAAGGTCGCCATCCAGAGCGGTCAGGCCAAGCAAGCGGGCGCGGGCTTCGTCGCTCCCCTCCAGCACATCAAACGTCACCTTCACGGCCAACCAGACATCGTCGTAGGGGCCGATGCCGGCCTCGCGGTGCTCGGAGACCTTTCGCAAGCGGCTGATGCTGTAGTTTTTGCGATAGATGCGAAACGCCTTCGCGGGGGAGGGGGGCAGATACGCGCCGCTGTTTGTCACCACCGTTTCATTGAGCCAGGGCGAGTCGGGCGGAGCATCCGCAGTCGCTTCTTTGGTCGTTTCGGGTTGATGGTCCTCTTTTTCGGCGTGCTCTTCTGGCGCGGTGCTGGCAATGAGGCCCCGTTCTTCGGCAACCATCAGGAAGAGCAGCCGATAGACCAACCGCAACAACTGGCGGTAGTAATCCTGGGGTTTCAGGCGGCCCGTGGCGATTTTCTCCCGTAGCGCGGCGTTGGTCCGGTCGGGGTGGCGCAAGAAGCCATCACCCAGATGCTTGATGGCTCGTTCCACGCCGTCGCGCAACCCCTCGCGCACCCGACCCCCCTGGTCAATCGCCTGCTGGAAGTAGCGTTCGAGCCAGCAGGTGGACGCATCGGCGAGCGTTTCGGGCAATCGCGAACGGTGCAGCAGCCGATAGAGCAGCGCAAACTCGCTGAACGCCTCGCCTTCCATCATCGCCCGCAGGTTAAACTCCACGTAGGTCGGGCGAGTAATGCGGGTGGTGTCGCGCAGCAAGCGCAGCTTTTCGCCATTGGTCACGATGCTCCAGAGGTGCTCGGTGCGGTTGAGATACTCCTGCACCAGGCCGTGGGGCGAGAGGCGGGGGCGGCCCGTGGGTGGGCGTTCGTCAAGGTCCGTTCTGACCCCCTCAATGTGGATGGGCAGCGCGTCCTCACCTGCTCCCACGCGGTGCGAGATGGCGAAGGTGCGCCCGTTGAGCAGGGTTGCGGTCGGCTGAAAGGTGAGGTCGCGGTAGCCGAGGATTTCCAGCAGGGGAATGACCCACCGTTCGCGGGTCTCCGAAGTGGCGGTGTCGCTCGGACGCAGGCGGCGGAGCGTGCGCTGGAAGGCTTCCCAGTAGGCCCGCACATCGCCCCAGGCCGTGGCGATCTCGTCGCTCAGGCGGGCGGTGCGCTCCAGACCGAAGTCGCCGGCCTTCTGCCCGCCCGTTTCCTCGGCGGCGACGGCTTCCAGAATGTCGGTGGGCAGCAAGCCGCCTTCAACCGTGATGGTTGTGTAGCTCAT
>DAOTUE010000064.1:0-2935 GCA_034436975.1 Chloroflexaceae bacterium | reverse complement strand
CGGAACAGGAGCGTTCATACCGAGAACATTTCACCTGGCGACGGATTGTTCGCCAGAACCAGCAATGTTCGCTTGTACAGGTGCAAAGCTGTTGGCTCTCCTTGCAGAGAGTGCCTTGTACAACAGTCTAGCACACTCATTCAGTCGTGACAACCAGGAGAAAGGAGGATGGCGGCACTTCCTCCACCCGCTGAAACAGGTGGTTTCCTGCACCGCCACTTTTATGAAACCAGCGTTATGATAGGCAATGCCCCCTTTTCCTCAGCGGGAATCTCTGGTATCATTTGAAGACATCGAGGGGTGGGCCCATTCGCTTTGAGCAACTGACCACAAAGGATGGACTCTCTCAAAATGGCGTGCGGGCCCATTGTGCGGGCCCATTGTGCAGGATCGCCGCGGTTTTCTCTGGTTTGGCACCTACGATGGTCTCAATCGCTACGATGGCTACCAATTCAAAATCTATCGCCACAACCCCGCCAACCCCGACAGCCCGGCCCAAAAAACCATTCTCGACCTCCTGGAGTTGAGTATCCAGGCATAGCGACAACGATGCAAGCCCTGGTTGATGAGTTTCAGTTTGCCTTGATTGTGGATGTGACCGAAGCTATAACCGGTACAAAAGCAGGAGAAAAAACGGGTGATACCAGAATCTGGTTACATACAGCAACATCGTCCGGCTTTTCGCATGCCCGCCGAGTGGGAACCACACGAGTCTACCTGGATAACCTGGCCCCACGACCCGGAGATATGGCCGAATGATCTTTCCGAGGTGCAGTCCGGCTTTGCCCGCATGGTCGCGGCCCTGGTTCGCTCCGAACTGGTGCGTATCAATGTCTGGGATGCGGCGGAGGAAGAGCAGGCCCGCCAGCTCTTGCAGGCCCACGGCGTGCGCGGCAATATGCAGTTTTATCACGTCCCGACAAATGACGAATGGTGCCGCGACTACGGGGCGATCTTTGTGGTGCAGAACTCCAGCGACAATGCGGCCCCTGCGGGGGAGGCTCACGCTGCCCCCACGCTGGCCGCCACCTGCTGGACGTTCAATTCCTGGGGCGACAAGTTTCCCCCCTACGACCTTGACGCACAGGTTGCCCGGCGGATGGCTGAAGCAATCGGTGTGTCTTGCCTGGAGGGGGGGATGGTGCTTGAAGGTGGCTCTATTGAGGTGAATGGCGAAGGGGTGCTGCTCACGACCGAGTCCTGTCTGCTCAACCCCAACCGCAACCCCCACCTGACGCGAAGGGACATCGAGGAGAAACTGGGTGCCTTGCTTGGCATTGAGCAGGTGGTGTGGCTGAAGGGCGGTCTTTGTGATGACCGAACCGACGGGCACATTGATAATGTCGCCCGCTTTGTCTCGCCAGATACGCTTGTGGCTCCGCTTGAGGATGATCCAACCAGCCAGAACTACGGCCCGCTCCAGGAGAACTTTATTGTGTTGCAATCAATGGTCAATCAGCGTGGAGAGCCGTTTCGCGT
This sequence comes from Chloroflexaceae bacterium, assembly GCA_034436975.1. GTDB lineage: Bacteria > Chloroflexota > Chloroflexia > Chloroflexales > Chloroflexaceae > JAAUSY01. The sequence continues at coordinate 1,456 of DAOTUE010000064.1, read as the reverse complement.
CGTTCCCCTCCCCACCCCCCCCAGGCTCATCGTGGAGGGACAGGAAGCCCCCGCCAGTTATGCCAATTTCTATATCGCCAATCGGGTTGTGCTGGTGCCCTGCTTTCACCACGAGAATGACCAGAGAGCTATGGAGACGCTGCGCTGCTGTTTTCCCAGTCGCGAGGTTGTGGGCGTTGATGCAACGGCCATCATCCAGGGTGAGGGAGCATTTCACTGTCTGACACAGCAGGTACCGGCTTTCCCGGATGAACCAATCCCTGATCCCTGGCCCCTGATCCCTGTCCCTGACCCCTGTTCAGAGGGGAACGACGCGCCCGATAGGGGTGATGCCGCCGATGAGCCGCTGTCCGGGCCGCACCAGCAGTTCAAGCGAGTCGCGTTGGATAATGAGATCGGTGCGTGAGCCAAAGCGGACGGTGCTCAAACGGGTACCGGCGTTGACCGCATCGCCACATTCCACGCGCAGCACGATACGCTGAGAGAGAGGACCGGCAAGGTTCCTGATGAGGAGCGGGCCCCAGTCGGTTTCGATACCAAGATAGGTACGGGCGTTGCGTTCTGTCGCCTGCGCGTCGGAGAGCAACTGCTGCTCACCCGGAATGTGCTCCAGGTAGCGCACAATGCCCGTTGAAGGGCTGCGATTAACTGGTACATCGAACGGGGAGAGAATAGTCGAGAGGCAAAGTGCGTCGGTGTGCAAGAAGCGGTGTTCGTAGAATTCGCTTACCTGGAGGACGCGCCCATCGGCAATGGCATAGAGGAACTGCGGGTTGCCGGGCGTGCTCCGGTCGGGGTCGCGGTAGAACATGGCGGCAAGAGCGGTCAGCGCAAGCGGGAGCGGGGCAAAGCGTGGGCGCAGGCCAAGCACCAGGCCGGTCAGGGCCATACCTACCCCCAGCAAGGGAACAACGTCGGTATCGAAGCCGGAGACACTCCGAACGGTTTCTTTTTCTGCTATCTGCTCTACCATAGAACCAGCAATCCGTTATTCTCCCGTTGTTTACTGTTCCATCGGGGAAGCGAAAAAGCCACTTCCCACCGCTACCTTGCATCATTATTATTGCATTGTGATGATTGTAGCATGGCTTTTCGCACAATGCAACTTTGGGACTTCGGGTAATGTAATCGTTCAGCCCCCCGCCTGGACTCCCCCCGGTGGGGGGATGGATTGGGAGGGGGGGAACTTGCAATCTCAGGAGCGACACTCCTTGTTCTGAAGGATTATATTTATCCCCACCCCGCCCGAACAATTACACTCCTTTACCGGCGGGGCCGTTTGCGCTCGGGCCGCTGGCGACTGGCCGGGCGGCGGGTCTGGGTGGTGCGGCGGGTCGGAGTGGTGCGGCGGGTTCTGCTGGTACGACCGGCTCCTCTTCTCCCGCTCCGTCCCCGCACAACCAGGGCGGTAACAATACCCCCAATGAGAACGACACCACATAGCCCCCCACCACTG
>DAOTUE010000063.1:0-6074 GCA_034436975.1 Chloroflexaceae bacterium | reverse complement strand
GTGTCCTGCGAGGGTGCGCAGGGGCTGCCCATCGGAGACCCGCCACAGCCGCACCGTCTTATCCCCGGAAGCGGAGGCGAGGGTCTGCCCATCCGGCGACCACGCCACGCTCCTGACATCGTCCGTGTGTCCTGCGAGGGTGCGCAGGGGCTGCCCATCGGCGACCCGCCACAGCCGCACCGTCTTATCCACGGAAGCGGTGGCGAGGGTCTGCCCATCCGGCGACCACGCCACGCTCAAGACAGCGTCCGTGTGTCCTGCGAGGGTGCGCAGGGGCTGCCCATCGGCGACCCGCCACAGCCGCACCGTGTGGTCAAAAGAAGCGGAGGCGAGGGTCTGCCCATCCGGCGACCACGCCACGCTATAGACCCAATCGGTGTGTCCTGCGAGGGTGCGCAGGGGCTGCCCATCGGCGACCCGCCACAGCCGCACCGTCTTATCGCGTGAAGCGGTGGCGAGGGTCTGCCCATCCGGCGACCACGCCACGCTCAAGACAGAGAACGTGTGTCCTGCGAGGGTGCGCAGGGGCTGCCCATCGGCGACCCGCCACAGCCGCACCGTCTTATCCCCGGAAGCGGAGGCGAGGGTCTGCCCATCCGGCGACCACGCCACGCTATAGACAGCGTCCGTGTGTCCTGCGAGGGTGCGCAGGGACTGCCCATCGACGACCCGCCACAGCCGCACCGTCTTGTCAACTGAAGCGGAGGCCAGGGTCTGCCCATCCGGCGACCACGCCACGCTCAAGACAGCATTCGTGTGTCCTTCCAGGAGTTGGACAATTGGTTGACCTGTCTCCACATTCCATAGGATTACGGTATTGTCCAGACTTCCCGATGCAAGGGTTTGACCATCTGTGCTGAACATCACGCTATAAACAACGTCGGTGTGTTCTTGCAAGGTCGTGCTGGTCGGGGAAGTTGCTGCTATATCCCATAGGATGATTGATCCGACAATGTCTTCTCCGACGAGTGGATCTCCATCTGTTACAATCTGGCCATCATGGTAATTATTGGGATCATATGTATAGTCTTCCGTGTTTCGCAAATTGCCCAAACCTGCTGCAAGCAAGCCATTGTTGTTGAACGCCACGCTTGTGACCATAGCGGTGTGTTTTTGCAAAGTCGTGCTGGTTGGGGATGTTGCGGTTATATCCCACAGGATAACTCTACCATCCCGACTCCCGGATGCGAGGGTTTGCCCATCCACATCGAATGCTATGCTATCAACAACGTCGGTGTGCCCACGCAGGGGATCGCCAATGGGCAGCCCTGTTTCTACATCCCACAGGATAATCTCGCCTTCATTACAAAAATTATCCTCTTCTATCTTGCCACAGCTCCCCGATGCGAGTAAGCCATGCTTGTTGAACGCCAGACTTGCGATGGTAGATGTGTTTCCCTGCAACGTGGTGCTGGTGGGGGGCGTTGCGGTTATATCCCACAGGATGATGGTTTGATCGAGACCTCCCGAAGCAAGGAGATTCCCATCCGGACTGAACGCGACCCTATAGACAACACCGGTATGTCCCTGCAGGGGATCGCCGATGGGCCGACCTGTTTTCATGTCCCACAGAATAATTGTGTTGTCTTCACTTCCTGATGCCAGCACTCCATTCCTGCTAAATGCCACGTTCCAGACAGCGTCCATGTGCCCACGGAGCATGGTGCTGAGGTGGGGGGAAATACTGATGGCATCGGCTATGGCCCGCTGGCTTTCCAGCGTGCTGGTGACAACATCGGATTGCACCGCCAGTAGCAGGGAAAGGAAGAAATCCTGTTCCTGCTGGCTCACCGACTGGGCGGCAAGCTGACGGGAGAAGGCAATCTGGCTCTGTTTCTTGGCTTCTGCTTCAGCAGCACGGGCGCGGTCTGCCTCGTTTTCGGCTCGTTGCGTTTCAGTATTGGCGGTCTGCCATTGCCCCAATGCAAATATGGCAGCAACAACCGCTACCAGTGCAACGAGTGAAACTCCCCCGATGGCAAACCGAAGCAAACGAGTCCGTGCCTGTTCTGCCTCAACCAGTTTTTGCTTTTGCTCCAGTTCACGTTGTTGGGCGGCTTCTCGTTCTTCCCGCTCCCGCTCGCGCAATGCTACACCTGTCTCAATATACGCCCGCTCCCGCTCGCTCACCTCCCCGCCGCGCTCGGTCAGCCACCCCTCTGCTTCGGCCAGCGGTGCCCCCCGCAGCAAGGCTCCCTCGTCCTTGCCGCTGCCCTCCCACTGGCGCAGCGCAAAGCGGAGCCGCTCCTGCCAGGTGCGGAAGGCGCGGTCTTTGCTCATCCAATCGCGCAGCGTCTGCCAGCGGCGTATCAACGCCTCGTGAACCACCTCCACCGTCTCGCGCCCCTCGCTGTCGCGCCCCGTCACGACCAGGCGGGCATCGGCAAGCCGCGCCACGAGACGCCAATCGGTCTGGGGCAGGTCGGCGGCGGTTGCCAGGCGGCGCGTGTCCTCGGTGCCCTCGCCCGGCTGCACCAGTTGCACCACCACGCGCCGCACCTGCGCCGCATCCTGGTGCAGCTTCTGATATTCCTGCTCGGCGTGGTTCGCCAGCGCGCCCTCAACCTCGCCTATCTCCTCGTACATCGCGTGGGTCAGTTCCCCGCGCTGCCAGAGCAGGTCGAGCGCAAACTCCAGCAGCGGCAGGTTGCCTGGCTCCCCGCCGACATCGTCCAGCATCCGCTCGACCAGGCCTTCGGCAAACGTCACGCCAAGCCGCTCGGCAGGCTTCGTAATGGCCTGCGCCAGTTCCTCCCGCGTCATCGGGCCAATCTTCACGTCGTTTTCGTGGAGCGCGTCAGCGAGGGGGCGGTAGGAGAGCGTCTGGGAGAGGAAGTCGGCGCGCATCACGAGCACCAGCGCGAGGGGCTGGCGGGGCGTGGTCTTGCACGCGGCGAGCAGCAGGTCAAGAAATCGGGTTCGCAGGTTGGCATCTTCGCAGAGCGTGTAGATTTCCTCTCCCTGGTCGAGGATGAGCAGCAGGCGGTGCGCGTCGGGGTGCTTCTCCAGAATGCGCTCAACCACATCGAGCATATACAGCGTACCATCGCGCAAATTCTCCGCCTGCTTGCGAACCTCAACCAGGCGGTCGGTTTCGCTCAGGTGCGGCTCCAGCAGCGGCAGGAGCGCGCCGGCCAGCGCAGCGAAGGGGCGGGACCCGGGGCGAAAGTGGGCAATCAGCCAGCCGCGCTCCTGCCGCACCCGCGGGACCAACCCCGCAAACATCAGCGACGACTTACCGCTCCCCGACGCGCCAAACACCGCCGTAAGGGTGCGCTGCTGCACCGCCTTGACGAGTCGCTCAATATCGGCTTCGCGCCCGAAGAAGAACTCCGCATCCTCCTCACGGAAGGCGAACAAGCCGCGGTAGGGGCCGGGCAGCCCGCCCGTGTGGTGGGGTGAGGGGCGGGTCTGCTCACATAGCTCGTTGAAGGAACGGGAGAGGGTCGCCAGGGAGAGGCGGTTGAGCTGCGCGACAATCTCGGCGCGGCCACTTTCGGTGTCGCGGGTATCGCCGCGGGTGCGGGCAAAGGCGACATTCTCGCGCAGCCGATACTCGTAGGCGAGGGCTTCCTGGTAGTCTGGGTGGTCGCGGCCCAGGGTGTCAAGCAGCGCACGCATCCCCGCTTCGAGGGGGACGTAGGTGTCGTCAGGTTGTGTGTGTTGTTCGGTCATAAGCGGTCATCTTCATCTTGCTCCGCTTGCTGCTCAGCCCTGGATGGGGCTTTTCTTTTTCATACCATTTCATACCATCAGTCTCAAGTATACCATAGTTTTGTAATCGTTCAGGGCCTCCCAGCCCCCCTCCCAATCTCTCCTCCCGCTGGGGGGGCAGGTGCTTTCAAGGGTAGGTCTTGCGCCAACGCATCAGAGTCGGCTACCGCGGAACTTCCCGCATCCGCCGGACTCCTTCCCCCCACGGGAGAAGGGGGTTCCGAAGCCCCTTTCCCAGCGGGAGAGGGGTTTGGGGTGAGGGCTTCTGAAGCATCAGAACGCTGTGCAGACTGACCTACCCTTGAAAGGGGCCTGGGGGGCCCTGAACGATTACACAATTTTTGCCCTGTTTCTAAACATTATGCCAGAACCCCTCCCCCATTTTCCCTCAAACCTGGTATAATTGCTACAAAAGCAAAAACCCACCCCTGCCGACCAGTCAAGATGGGGGTGAGCCTCAGATACTTCGCTTAACAATCAGTTGCGTGCATTGTAGCACAGATTGAGCGGGTATTTGCAGGCAGCAGGAGAACAGTACGTGGAATAGCAGCAAGAGAACAGGAGCACGCAATGGCATTTACTCGCGGACACGCACTTGTTATTGGTATCGGAAACTACCAGCACGAACCACGAATGAACGTTCCCATCACCGCCGCCGACGCGCATGCGGTCGCCGAGGTGCTGCAAGACACGCAGCACTGCGGCTATCCGGCAGAGCAGGTCACGCTCCTGAGCAAGGGAGGGGCGACCCGCTCCACTATCCTTGCCGCGCTGGACAAACTGGCGCAAACGAGTACCGATGACACCGTGCTGCTCTTCTACTGCGGACACGGTGACTACGCATCCGACGGCAATTACACGCTGACGACGCACGACACGCAATGGAAGAACCAGCGTGTTGTACCAGGCACGGCAATAAGCCAGGCAGAACTGCTCGGCAAGCTGCGGGCCGTCCCCGCCAGTCGTGTGCTGCTCATCTTCAATGCCTGCCACGCGGGGGAAGTCTCGCCCGTATTGGGGGAGAGCGACGAACCAGTTACCGGGAAAAACCTGCCCGACCAGACCGCCAATGCCCTGCTTTCTACGGGGAGCGGGCGCATCATCATCACGGCCTGCCGCGAGAAGCAGGTATCGTTTATCGGGCCTGGCTCGCTCACGCTATTTTCCCAGGCTCTCACCGACGGGTTGCGCGGGCAGGGATTGAATGGAAGGGTTGGCTATATCAGTGCTTACGACCTCTACACCCACCTGTTCTTTGCTGTCGGGGAAGCAGTAGAGCAGCATATCTCGGAAAACCTCAAGCAGCGGTATGGCAGCACACAGGAGCCAGAGCTGACCATCCTCAAGGGGGTGGGGCCGTTTGCTGTGGCCCTCCATCGCGGTGCAAGCACGTTGGGCAACTTCCCCACCGACCACGCGCCCGCAGAGAGCACGGCGGTGCGACACGTCAGCCCAACCCAAAGCCAGTGGGCATTGGATCAATCCATTCAACAGACGGTCAGTGGCGAAGGCGCGGTAGGGGTTGTCGGACCAGTGACAGCTAGCCCAATCACAACGGGTCGCGGGAATACCGTCATCCAGTCTGGGCGTGATACCGTTCACGCAGGCCGCGACGTGACACAGGTGGGAGGTGATTATGTGCGCGGCGACCAGATTGACGCACGGAAGGCGCAGGGCTTCATCAACCGCCCCGCTGGTTCCGTCTCGCAGCACTTCGGCGATACCGTAAGCGGCGACAAGGTTAGCGGTGACATCACGGCAACAGACATCTCTGGTACGGGGGTTTCTATCGGGCACAAAGGGCAGGTGAATGTGCAGCAGGGCGGCGACCAGGCAGCGTTTGCCCAGGCCTTCGCTCGCATCTACGAGACAATAAATACCCGTTCCCCTGACCCAGACGTAGGCAAAGATAAGATTACCGAAACGGTGAAGGATATTGAGCAGGAGGCGCAGAAGGGGGAGCAGGCCAACGAAAACAAGCTCGCTGGCTGGCTGAACAACCTGGCGGGAATGGCAGAGGATGTTTTCGAGGTGACGGTTGCTGCGCTGACAGGCCCGCAGGCGGCGTTTGCAACCGTGGCGCGGAAGGTAGCGGAGCGGGCGAAGGGGGAGCGGAAGTAGTCATAGATCGCCTCAATACGCTGACCCTGGAGACAACGGGTATCGTTCAACCGCATGTGCGAGGGCGGGTGAGGTTGATGCAGGGATAATTGCAGCATACCGTGGTATGATATGATACAAAAACCGGGTGTATAATGGAAGTATGAGACAATTACACATCACCCAACATTTGTCGGTTGAGGAACTGGAACAACGCCAGCGACAGACGGATGATCCCATCGAACGGGCCCACTGGCACG
>DAOTUE010000062.1:0-83984 GCA_034436975.1 Chloroflexaceae bacterium | reverse complement strand
CTCCCGAAGTACAGCCAGCGGAGCGATTGTGGGAAGTCTCGGATGAGGCGTTGGCCAACCAGTGTTTTGACACGTAGAAGCCCTGGTGAAAGCCCAGGAGGAGCATTGTATGCACATCCGCACCCAACGGGAGACCATGCGTTCTCGCACCCTCGCACCCTGTACTACTGGTGGTCGTTGTTGGCATAATGATAGTGTGGGGGATTACCCGGATTTGGTTCAGTCCCTACGGATAGCCCAATCTGCACTGGCCGCGGGTCTGGATGTCTATACACTCTACCTGCACGTGTTCCAGCCAGCTATGCATGAAATCGGGCGGCTGTGGGAAACAGGCCAGCTCACTGTTTCTCAAGAACATCTTGCAACAGCCATGACCCGCGATGTAATGGCCCAGGTCCACGCCCTTGCTACGGCCCGCATTCCCTCATTTCATATTGCTCCCTTTGCCACAAGACACACGCTGGTTGCTACCTGTGTTGGGAGCGAACTGCACGAGATTGGGATACGCATGGTTGCCGATTTCTTCGAACTGGCTGGATGGTCGGTCTATTATCTGGGAGCAATGATGCCCACCAGCGAGATTGTCCGGAGTATCGAGGAGATTCAGCCCGACGTGCTGGCCATTTCGGTCACACTCCGCGCCCTCCTCCCCCAGGCGCGTGAGGTTATCCGGATGGTTCGCAGCACATCCGACGGCGCAAATGTTATCATCATGGTTGGCGGACAACCATTTGCATTGGAAGCCGACATCTACAAAAAGATCGGGGCCGACCTGACTGCTTCCAATGCGCGTGAGGCAGTGTGGCGAGCCTCGAAATCGTTGCGGTAGCTTGCTCCCTCCCTCTCTCGCTCTCCCGTTGCCGGCGGCATCACTGGCTGGCGCGGTGTCGCGAAGTCCACCATTGCTCAATCCATTCACGGGCCGTTTGCGAGGTCAGGTCGCGCCCGATTTTGTTGGCAATCCGCTGACGATAGGTATCGAGGGTGCGGCGGGAATGGTTGAGCATGGCCCGCATCTCCGAAATCGTATACCCACGGGCCACCATAACCAGGATTTCGCGCTCTCGCGGGGTTAGCGAAGTATCGGCAAACGGTTCTTTGAGCACAGGAACAACATACCGCTGTCCCCCTGAGACACTATGCAAGGCCGTGACAAGCAAGGGAGCCATTGCCGTATCGTCGGCTATATCTTCCACCAACAATCCTTGCACCCGCACATCGTTCACGAGTTCCAGACCATTGAGCAGCGTTCGGGCAACCAGCACCAGGGGGATATTGTAGTGGGAGGTGATAGGAGCAAGATAGTCGAGATCGTCTGAGATAGAAACAATAGCTGTTGGACTGAATATGCCCCGCAACGACTGCATAACGTCCTGGTGCGAAGCGGTTTCGAGCAACACCTCCACTCCCGCTACCATCGCCATTTCGCGCAGGCCGCTTCGCAGCAGGTGCGAGCGAACACAGAGCACAACCTGCATCGAAACCGCTCTTCCATTCCTGGTCGGAAGATATTCTCGTTGGACCGGTCGAGTCCCATTGGGAACACACTCTTGTTCTAACGAAATTGGTTTTCTCTTGCCATTGGGGATACGTTCCCGTTCCACAGGGCGGGTCCCATTGTGAATAGAAACAGCACTATCGGAATTATTTTCAAGTGCAAACCCATTCATTGCTTGTCCGTTCTGGCTTCCCTCTGCTGGCGTGTCTGCCTGCCTGGAAAGAGAGGAATACCCCCCCATTTTCTGAAAACAAGTCATGACATTCTCCCTCTTTTGTGCCTGGGTAGGGCAAAAAACTGCAGTAAAAACCGATAGGATCTGCACACACAGGAAACCCGCCGGAGGTCATCCTATACCTTTTATACCTTTTATATCTATTACAACGTCAGGCAAGCAAATATGTTACAGGGGGCGGAGTGAAGAGAGAGTGAGATGTTTCCCGTGTTTGAGGGATGAGAACCATAGGGAAAACCTGGACACCCCAGATCGCAAAAAGCGTTTTTGTAAAGCCTGAAATAAGATGCGAGTCTGTTTGGGTTTGAGCGCAGTTCTTTACCGTGTAACACGGGAAACATCTCACCATCCGTCAAACACGGGAAACAGCACAGGTTTTCATTTGTTCAGACCAGCTCAGACCAGGCAAATCTGGTATCACCTGTGCCGGGCGGGCCTTGCTCAGCGGGCTTTCGCCTTGCCCTGGTTGGCGACCGATTGCATCGCCTTCTCAACCTCTTCCGGGTCGCCAATATAGTAATGATTGAGTGGTTTCAAATCGTCATCTAGCTCATACACGAGGGGCATACCCGTCGGGATATTCAGCCCCACAATGTCCTCGTCGGAAATGTTGTCGAGGTATTTCACCAGGGCCCGCAAGCTGTTGCCGTGCGCTGCAATGATGACCCGTTTTCCTTCTCGTATGGTTGGGGCAATGGTTTCGTGCCAGTAGGGGAGAAAGCGGGCCACCGTATCTTTCAGACATTCGGTGAGCGGACGTTCGCTCTCGCTGAGATGCTGGTAGCGCGGGTCGTGGCCGGGATGGCGCGGGTCGTCTTTTTTGAGTTCCGGGGGGGGCGTGTCGTAGCTGCGCCGCCATATCAAGACCTGCTCATCCCCATATTCCGCGGCCGTCTCGGCTTTGTTTAGCCCCTGCAACGCTCCGTAGTGCCGTTCGTTCAGCCGCCACGAACGATGCACAGGTATCCACATCAGGTCCATCTTGTCAAGCGTTATCCAGAGCGTCCGGATAGCTCGCTTCAATACTGAGGTGAAGGCGACATCGAAGGTATAGCCCTGTTCCTTAAGAACCTCCCCGGCTTTTGTGGCTTCTTCCAGACCACGCTCCGATAAATCAACATCGGTCCACCCCGTAAAGCGGTTTTCTTTGTTCCACACGCTTTCTCCATGTCTGAGTAGCACCAGTTTCATCATAATCGTTCCCTCCTTTATTTACCACACGCACAATAAGAACTCGTTCACACGTTGTCAAGAGTATACGCGACAAAAGGACAATTTTCAAGGGTGCCTGCTGATCACCGGATCACCGGCTTCGACAAATGGATAGTATTTCCCCTACCCATTTGGGTAGGATATGTGAGTAGGAATATGCCCTCTGCTACCACAGAAAACCAAATTTTCCTATCTGCAAGAACCAAAAAACAAACCACGACTGGGAGAAGATGTCGGATATTGACGTAAGATTGTAACTATCAGGTGACTGAATCTGTTATAGTGAAAACAGGAAAAACGGATGTGTTCCGGAGAGTGTGCGGAAGAACCCGTAGCACCAGGAGTTGTGCAGGAGTGCATCGGGGCCCTGGTTGTATTGGTCGTATTGATTGAATGTGCTGATATTGTTCCTTATTCTTTATCGTATTGCATAATTGAGGGAAACAGCTATGTTATTGCCACTGGACGTTGGACACGTATTAAAGTTTTATGATCTGGGGACACTCGAAAACGTCACCAAAGCATACCATGGCTTTGTCAATGAGACGGTTTTCGTCCAGACAAGCGAGGGGCATTTTGTCCTGCGCCGCAACCATCGGCGGCTGAACGAGGAATCGCACCGCTACCGCCACGCGATGATGCTCTGGTTGAATGAGCAGGGGTTCCCCGCCCCGGATCTACTCCCGACCCGCGATGGCGAGACGTTGCTGGTTCTGGATGGCCGCTCCTATGAGATAACCCGCTACATCAGCGGGCACGAGTATGACCCTGCAAACCCGGAGCATCTGCTCGGCGTTGGCGAAATGCTGGCCCGCTACCACCACGCCATCAGCGGATTCGACGCGCCGCCGGGCGAGCCTCCGTTGCGCTACAATGCCCACAACGTGATGGCTCTTTCCGAGCGGTTGCTCGAACGCGATATTATGGGCGAATTGTATGATATTTTGACCTGGTATGACACACGGGCGGCCCACCTGCGCTCAATCTTGCCCGACAGCCAGTATGAGAACCTGCCCCACCTGGTCATCCACGGCGACATCCACCGCGACAACTTTCTGTTTGTCAACAACGAGGTGGTCTCGCTGCTCGACTACGACCAGGCCGCGTGGGATGCTCGCATTGTTGATCTTGCCGATGCCATTGTTGGCTTTGCGTCCGACTGCTCGGCAAAATCCAACATCATGAACTGGGGGGTCTATCCAGGACCGTTTATTGAGGAATGTGCGGATATGCTGGTTGCTTCCTATCAGTCGGTTGTTCCGCTGACCTATGCCGAAATTGCGGCCCTGCCCATTGTGATTGAGCTATTGTGGCTGCAAGGCGAACTTGGGCGCGTTTTCTCTACCCCGGAGGGCGCACCCGATTATCATATGAATGTCCTGGAGCAGGGGAGGTGGCTTTCGGCCTGGCTCAACGAGCGGGCCGGGCATCTTGTGGAAACCTGGTCGCAGGGGAACTCCCCGCAGGGGCAGCACGGGAGATATTCCCGGATGGCTGCTGCCGCTGCATAGTTTTTATCGAAATCTCTCATATGTCCCCCTCACATGGGACGCTGGGAACGCCATTTTGCCGCGTTGTCAGCGTTCTCTATTTGTAGCTCCATAGTAACTGTTCACGTAACTGTTCACGTAACTGTTCACATTTGAGGGTAAACCCTGGGAGCGCAAGCGTCTTGTTGCGGCTATTTGTGGCGGAAAACAAGGAGCGAACGCGCAACAACCTCTAGTTGCTGCCCCGCGGCAAAGACTTCGCTATCGCTCCCCTCTTGCAGCGTGGGGCGGGTGGTGTCAATGACGTTGAACCACTGTTGCCCCCAGGTGTCGGGCGGCAGCGTAAAGGGCATCTCTTCGTAGTGGGCGTTGAAGATCAGGTAGAAACTGTTGTCAACCACGCGCTCGCCATACCTCCCTGGCCGCCGCATCCCTTCCCCATTCAGGAAAACGCCGAGGGACTTGGCATACCCTTCGGTCCATTGTTGCTCCGACATGACCTCGCCATCGGGGGTAAACCACTCAATGTCTTTCAGTTCGCTGCCGCGGATGGGCAACCCCTGAAACCAGGATCGCCGCCGAAAAATCGGATGTTCGCTGCGAAACCTGATGAGATGGCGCACAAAGGCCAGGAGTGTTTCGTCGGCCTGCTCCCAGTTGATCCAGGAGATGTTGTTGTCCTGGCAGTAGGCATTGTTGTTGCCCTGCTGTGTGCGGCCCAATTCGTCGCCAGCCAGGAGCATCGGCACCCCCTGCGAAAGCAGCAGCGTGGTGAGAAAGTTTCGTTTCTGGCGTTGGCGGAGCTGGTTGATCTCCGAGTCGTCGGTGGGGCCCTCCACGCCACAGTTCCAGGAGCGGTTGTGGCTCTCGCCGTCGCGGTTCTCCTCGCCGTTGGCCAGGTTGTGCTTCTCGTTGTAGCTCACCAGGTCGGTCAGGGGAAATCCGTCGTGGGCTGTGACAAAGTTGATACTTGCCGTGGGGTGTCGCCGGTCATTCTGGTAGAGGTCGGAGCTACCCGTAAAACGGTAGGCAAAATCGGCCAGCACGCGGTCTGCCCCACGCCAGTAATCGCGCACGGTGTCGCGATATTTGCCGTTCCATTCGGCCCACCCCGGCGGGAAGTTCCCCACCTGGTAGCCCCCTTCGCCCACATCCCAGGGTTCGGCGATGAGTTTGGTCTGGGAGAGCACGGGGTCCTGGTGGATGGTATCGAAAAATGATCCCAGGCGGTCCACGTCGTGGAGTTCTCGCGCTAGGGCCGAGGCCAGGTCGAAGCGAAACCCATCTACACGCATTTCCAGCACCCAGTAGCGCAGGCTGTCCATAATAAGCTGGAGCGAATTGGGATGCATCATGTTTAGCGTATTGCCCGTGCCGGTGTAGTCCATATAGTAGCGTGCATCTTCGGGAACCAGGCGATAGTAGGCCTTGTTGTCAATGCCACGAAAGCAGAGGGTGGGGCCGAGGTGGTTTCCCTCTGCTGTGTGGTTGTAGACTACGTCGAGAATGACTTCGATTCCCTCGCGGTGAAACATCTTGACCATGTGCTTGAACTCGTTTACCTGCTGCCCCATTGCGCCGCCAGCGGAGTAGGACGAATGGGGGGCAAAGAAGCCGATGGTATTATACCCCCAGTAATTGGTCAATCCTAGCGTTACCAGGCGATGGTCAATGACAAAATGATGCACCGGCATGAGTTCAACCGACGTTATCCCAAGCGAGCGAATGTATTCCATGACAGGCGGGCAAACCAGCCCGGCGTAGGTGCCGCGCAGTTCGGGGGGAACATCCGGATGGGTGGCGGTAAACCCTTTGACATGGAGTTCGTAGATAAGCGTTTCTTGCATCGGGATGTCGGGGTAGGTGTCGCCTTCCCAATCGAAGGCGGGGTCAATCACCACTGAGCGGGGGATGTAGGGGGCATTGTCGCGCTCATCGAACGTAAGATCAGGATCTTCGTCGTCGCTCCCCACGATGTAGCCATACATTGCGTCATCCCACTGGATGGGACCGGTGATGGCCTTTGCGTAGGGGTCCAGGAGCAGCTTGTTGGCATTGAAGCGGTGGCCTTCGAGCGGCTCGTAGGGCCCATACACGCGATAGCCATAGAGCTGTCCGGGGCGTACATCGGGCAAATAGGCGTGCCAGACCAGGTTGCTCCGCTCGGCCATATGGACACAGGCGTTCCGGTGGTGCGGATTTTCCCTGTCAAAAAGGCAGAGATCAACATTGGTGGCGTTTTCCGAAAAGAGCGCGAAATTCACCCCCGACCCATCCCAGGTTGCTCCGAGTGGGTAGGGTCTTCCTGGATACATAGTAACAGCCAAATGCGTTATCTCCTTTCCTGCTTCTCCGACTGTCGTGGCTCGCCGGGGCATTCTTCCCCTATGACGTTTCTTCCTGCTGTTTCTGCTGCTGCTGCCGCTGCTCGATGGTGCATGCACCGCTGCCGCAGGGCTGAACAACCCCCAGGCGGCGGGCCAGCCAGGTGAGCGCGGCCCACCAGAAGATGAGCACCCCCAGCCCCAGCGTTGTATTGATTTGGTAGGCCAGCACGAGCGTGGCAGGAACCACAAGCAGCACACCAATGACAAAGAGCACTTTTTTCATTCCTGTTTCTCCTGTTTCTCCTGAGTTTCCAGTTTCTCCGATTTCTCCTGGGCTTCGGGTATCCGTTCTTCTGTCCGTTCTTCGTCCCATTCTTCGCTTTCATCTTGAAATGCTGCATCAACCACGGTGTTTTTCAATACCCCGATTTTTTCAATCTCCACCTCAACGGTGTCGCCAGGCTGGAGGAAGCGCGGGGGGGCCATTGCCATCCCCACACCTGCGGGCGTTCCTGTGGCGATAATGTCTCCTGGCTCAAGCGTCATCCCCCATGAAAGCACCGCGATAAGCTCCGGTATTTTGAAGAGCATCGCGCTGGTGTTGCCATCCTGCACGGTATCCCCATTCAGTCGCACACGCAACGTGAGCGCGTGGGGGTCGGGGATTTCGTCGGCGGTGACAATCCAGGGGCCGAGCGGGGCGCACCCATCCAGGCTCTTCCCTTTGAAAAACTGGCGATGGCGGGCCTGGAGGTCGCGGGCGGAAACATCATTGAGGATGGTATAGCCAAACACATACTCCATTGCCTCATCGGTGTGAATGTTTTTTCCTTTTTTTCCAATGATAAAAGCCAGTTCCCCCTCCCAGTCTAGCTCGGCGGAGATGTTAGCATTGTAGGGAATGGGTTTATTCGGGTGGTTGATGGCCGTCACCGCTTTGGTAAAGAAAACGGGGTGCTGGGGCACCGTCTCGCGCCGCCCCAGCACGCGGGCCGTCTCAATGGCGTGGGCCGCGTAGTTTTGCCCCAGACAGACGATATTCTTTCGGGGGCGAGGGATAGGCGCACGTAGGCGTACTTTGTCGAGCGGGACCATCGCTGTTGCCGGAGGAGTGCGGCTCTTTCCGGCTGTGAGCGAAACCAGGGCCACCACCGCCGCGACTTTTTCGCGGGCCTGTGTCAGCACCTCCGGCCCCCGCTCAATCAGGGTCAGCATGTCCGGTGCAAAACTGCTGAGATCAACCAGGGCGGAATCTTGCACCGCCCCTACTCGCTGTTCTGTCTCTTGTTGATAGGTCGCCAGACGCATTATTCGTCCCTCCTATCATTTCGTCTGGTTATCTCATCTGGCATAGTCCAGGGAGCTACTCCTCGACCCCGGCCAGTTCAAAGGCTTCTTTGACAAAGGGAAACGAGCCTGGTTGATAGATGCAAAATTGTTCTTCGTCGAGCACATCGCCCGTCATGGCGTAGGCGCGAGAGCGCGACCCGCTACAGAGCGCGTAAAACTCGCACACGCCGCAGCGTCCCTTGAGCTGCGAGCGGTCGCGGAGCGATTGCATTTCGGTCGTATCGCGGTAGAGTTCGACCAGCGAGGTTTCGCGCACATTGCCAACCCGTATGGGCAGATAGCCACAGGGGTAGACATCGCCCCGCTGCGACACAAAGACAAATCCGTTGCCAGAGTTGATATGCATCGGGGCCCGTCGGATACGGTCGGCTGGCGGGGGCAGGTTTTTCTCCGCCACAATCCGATCCAGATGCTCTCGAAGTCGGTAGTAGGTCTCGTTGAGATGGATGTACTTCTCTGGCGAGATACCCTGCGCCTCCAACGCGGCCCGCTGCACAATAATGCGCTTGTAGTGGTGGCCTTCGACGGTTTTTGCGCTCAGGTATTTGGATGCATCGTAGAGGAAGTTCATCACGGCTTCGTAGTCTTCGGGCGAAATTTCATCCTCAGAAACGGCGCGGCCCGTCGGCACAAGGAAAAAGAGCGACCAGGTCATTGCACCAATCTCGTGGGCCAGCTCAAAGATATTGGGCAGGTCGAAGAGATTGTAGTGGGTGACTGTGGTATTGATCTGGATTTTTAGCCCGATTTCGCGGGCAAACTTCCAACCTCGGATTGTCTGGTCAAACACGCCTGGCACGCGGCGGAAATTGTCGTGTATCTCGGCGTTCGAGCCATCAATGCTGAGCGAAATAGCTCGTGTGCCCTCCTGTTTCAGCCGCGTGAGGTTGTCCTCGTTGAGTAGCGGCGTGCCAGAGGGAGAAACGGCAACCAGAATGCCTTTCTCTGAGCCGTAGCGTATCAGGTCGAAGAGGTCGGCCCGTTTGAACGGGTCCCCTCCCGTCATAATGAAGATCGGGCGCGGTTTGCCAAATTCCAGCACCTGGTCCATCAAGGTGCATCCCTCTTCAAAGGAGAGGATCTGGGGGTCGTGCTCATCGTTCACGCCCATCCGACAATGGCGGCAGGCCAGGTCGCAGGCCTGGGTGGTTTCCCACACAACAATAAAAGGGCGTTCGTGTAAATCGTAGACCGGCTGGCGAATGAGGCCCAGCTTGTGTGGGTGGGTTTCTCGTTGGGCATGGGGATGCCCGTGTACTGGCGCATGTGGGTGCATAGCATGTTTCTCCTGACAGGGGATTCTGAATTTCCCCCATAAAACCATGCGAACGGTATTTTTGAGTATACTCGTTCCTGCCTGCTGTGTCAAGATCAGCAGCAGGGAAGCAGGGAACATCACTGTTCAGATGCGGGGGTATCGCTCCGGGGAGCGCGGGCATCCTGCCCCGCTGCAAGCAAGACGCTTGCGCTCCCAGCGTTTCACCCTCAAATGTGAACAATTACCAGGGAACGCGGGAACGCACGTCTTTGCAATTCACTGCGCCCTGTAGTACCATAGTCCCCAGGTGAGGATTATGTTCCAGAAAAAGAAGGGAAAAAGAGACAATGTGCGGTATAATAGAAAGGACAGGAGCCAGTAAACTATTTCTTTACTTTACTGGTTGTTTCCTGATTACAGGCATTGATGGAAAGAGGGATTATGAAAACACATGAATTCGCTAGCAGACTGCAATTTTTCATCATAGTTATTCTCATTGCCGGTATTGCTGGTTTGGGGATTCTGTTTCTTAGTGGGGTGACATTTGCCCGTTCTCCCCTGCCGACAACCACCCGGCTTGCCCCCGGACAGGAACAGGCGAAAGGGATGCCTCAATGGATGACCGGCCCCTCGCAGATAAGCCGCAACCCGACCTTGAGCTTTGCAGTGGACCATGTAGATATTTTGCCGGGAACGATGGCTGAGATCCCAATTCTCATCACCACGAACCAGAACACTGTGACAAACATTGCCTTCACACTCAAATATGCAGAATACCTGGTATTTGAGGGGAATATCGGTGATGGGAAGTTTCTTGCTGGCACAACCCACGAGTATACACACGACTCTGAGAATCGGGCCATTAGCTTTGTTATCAGCGGAACAATTCAGACACCGGCGGTGGTTGTTAGCATCCCGCTGGTTGCGCAAGAAAAGGACAACGTGCCCGAAGACGTAGCCGATCAAGATGTCCGCCTGGAGCAAATTTTGCTCACAACCGATAGCCAGGTCGAGCCGATTGCCGGTCCACCAAAAACCGTCCCGTACATTATCCAGACCCGGCTTGATGTGCATGTGAGTGGCTCGAACGATGATGTGTTAATTGCCCCCAAAAAGATCATTCTTGGGGAAACGTCGGTCCTGACTACGCCGCTCGGCTGGCGCGGCTACGATACCATCAAGTGGGATATATACGGAAATGACGACCCGGACGGGATCTTCTATACCGATGAGCCAGTGTGCGAAGAATGTTTCTATCGCAAAACAAGCACCGAAACAGAGCCATTCCATCCTTCTGCGTATGTGCTCGATCACGAAGGGGGCACTATTCTCTCAGGCACACTCAAAACAGGGGTTCATGTCTATGTACCGCCTCTGGCAATAGTGAACGGTGGAACAACGTTTGTTGGGCATACCACGAGGTTTACAATAACGGTCAGGAAGTTGTACATCACCGATGGGGTGCTTGAGTTAGATTTTGGCGATGGAAGTGCGGTTGAGCATGTCACGCTCCCAGCCGATTCCAATGGGAAGGACCAGATCATTTCTGCCGATCATCGCTATGCCAACGTGGGTGAGTATGAATGCCAGGTCTGCCTGACTTCTTTAACATTTGGTGATGATGGTCCCCTTGCCGAAGCTACAAACCGCGCCACAGTGGTCTATCGGCCCGGGTCGCTCCAGCTAGAAGTAGATGCCCAGACACTTACGGCCAATGGGAAAGATAAAACAATAGTGCGGGCTATCGTTCGCAATAGCAATAATCAGCTTATGGAAGGGGTATCGGTTGAGTTTTCTGCCGACCCCCTGCGAGGCAAGTTCACTCCCGCGCAAACAGCAACAACTGATGAGAATGGCGTTGCCGACGTAACGTTTGTCTCCGAGAGAATTACCGATTGGGGCGATATGCCTTCGATTGTTGTCACGATAGTAGCAACGGTTGATCAAACGGGGGCATATCTGGTTGAGACATCAGAAGTCACGCTCATGCCATTCATCGAGTTGTTTCTCCCAAATGTCATCGTGTACAACCGCTATGCCCCTGATTAGGCAAGAGGATCGGGGGGCAGTCAGTTAAGTGAGGAGGAGTTGATGTTTTTTTCTCAACAGGTTTGTTCGCGCCGGTTCAAGGTTGTATTGCGACAGATGTCCTTTCTGGTTGCTCTTGTGCTGGTGGGAGCCATTACCCTACTACTTCACGAGTATCTCTTTGCAATGTCGAAATCAGCAGGAGCCACCTGCGCCCGGTCTGGCCTGGCGATAGGCGAACTGGCCCAGAATGGCAGCAATCTCCGGGTTGCGTTTGTTTCTACCCTCACCGAGGGTCAGGAAACGTTTAAGGAAATTTTTACCATGAATATCACCCCGCAGGGGGTGGGAGAAGTCTCTACAGATACGCCAGTCAATATCTCCAACAGTATTGCAAATGATCGTAATCCTGCCTGGTCTCCCGACGGGACCCATATCGCTTTTCAGACGGACCGCGACGGCAATGACGAAATTTATCTGATGCAGCAGGATGGGCGTATGCAAACCAGGCTGACCACCCATTCTGCCAATGATCGCTTTCCAACCTGGTCTCCCGATGGCGAGAAAATTGTGTTTGCTTCTACCCGCGATGGCAACTGGGAAATCTATACAATGGATGCAGACGGGACGAATATCCAGCGAAAAACCAACAATAACGGCAATGATGCCTATCCTGACTGGTCTCCCGATGGCAAGAAAATTGCATTTGCTTCTACCCGCGATGGCAACTGGGAAATCTATACAATGGATGCGGAGGGGGGGAGTGAAGAAGGACTGACCAGGCTGACGAATTCAGAAACTTACGATGATACCCACCCGACCTGGTCGGGGAATAGTGCGCGGATTATTTTTGCTTCGTCATTAGAAGATCTCTCGCTGAAGGAGTCTCGCATTGTTGAGATTCGGGCCAGTGACGGGGCAAAGATCAGGGATTGGCAAAAAACCAACACGAGCATCTATGAGGGCCCTTCCTGGTCGCCCGATGGGGAATACCTGGCATATTCGTATGGGTTTGATGACAATGTGTATCTCATCAATATCACGCAATCGAGTAGCCCGGTTTTGCTCACAACCGATGGTTCGGTTGAGGGAAATCATAATACCGAAGCCTCGCTGTGGACGCTCCCGCTGCCGGGCGAACTGGTGTTTTTGCCACTCATCAGGCGCGGGCGCGACCCCTACATCTGCCCGCCAACCCCGACACCAACACCAACCCTTGAAGTCCTGTCGCAGTGATGCTGTGTAATCGTTCATACCCCCGCCGCGTGCGCGGCACCCCCTCTCCCAGCGGGAGAGGGGGCCGGGGGGTGAGGGACGGATAGTTTCTGTGTTACGATGCTGTTGCAGTGATCAGAGGGAGGTCCGGGGCATGTGTTCACGTTTGAGGGTAAATCCTGGGAGCGCAAGCGTCCCACTTGCATCCTGCCCCCCGGATGCAAGCACTCCCTGAACCCTGAACCCCAAACCCTGAACCCTCTCAGTCCGGAGCTATTCGGCTTTTCTGGCCAACGCCAGCAGCGAGGTGCCAGCAGGGATGGTGCGGCGGTGCTTGATGAGCCGCACCTCCTGCGCCAGCATCCAGGCCAGGATCTCATTGATGCCAGGGACAACCCGCAATTCGCGGGCCGCCAGGTGGTAGAGCGTCTGTTCATCCATCTGGTTTTGTTTTTTTGTGTTCGGGTCCGGGCGGGGGCGGGTCAGCGTGGCCAGTTTCCGCCCGACCCACACCAGCGGGGCAATAGCCGCCATGTAGAGCGTGAGGTATTCAACGTGGTAGCCCGCCGCCGTCAGTTTGCTCCGCAGCATTGCCGGGGTGTAGCGGCGGTAGTGACAGGCCGCTTCATCAAAATAGCTCCACAACGAGGGGTGGGCCGGCACAGTCAGAAGGAGGGTATCCCCGGCCCCAAGCAATGTATGGACCTGGCGCAACACGGCTTCATCATCAGGCATATGTTCCAGCATATCGAACAACCCGACCAGGTGAAACGGCAACCGAAAGGGGGAGCGGTGCATATCGCCCTGGACTAGCGATACCCTGCTGGTGCGACGGCGGGCAAATGTCAACCCTTCGTAGAAGAGGTCCATCCCGACAACGCTCCCCCCTGAACAGGCTCCCTCCAGCACCCGCAGCACATTTCCTGTGCCACATCCCACTTCAAGCACCCGGTAGCCGGGGGGGAGCGTGGCGACAACCTGGCCAACCAGCGTTGCGAGAACGTGGTTGCGGGCGCGAAACCAGAAATGGCGGTCTTCCGTGGCGAAGAGGGGGGCGAAAAAGGCCGGGTTGTAGCTGTGGTGGGCCGGCTTTGTCGGCATATCTGCTTGCATCGGTTCCTGTTGCTGGTGTCATCCCTTCTTCCGAAAAACAAACAGCTTTTGCGTTCCATAATCTCCCCACGCTGGCAAACTCGCAAACCAGCGGTTCCATTCCATATCGGGGTCGGCAACGTCAATCTCTTTTCCTGCTGTTTGCCCAAGAGCCTGGATAAGGAGGGGTTTCAGGACACGGGTTCCCACATAGTACGTGCTCGAAAAATTCGCCACGTCAAGCAACGTCAGATCATTCGACAGCGCGTCTATCACCTGGTCCTGGTCGAGATAGGTATTAAACGGGGGCATAGGAATGTCGGGCAACCCCCACTCGCGGCGGAACGTATTGAGTCGTTGCCATCCCTGCGTGGTTGCCTCGGAGAGAAGCAGCATCCCTCCCGGCCTGAGCACGCGAACACATTCGCGTAGTCCCTGGAGTTGTCTTTCCCATTCGCCCAGGTTGATGATAACCCGAATGACCACAATGGTATCATAGCCACTGGTTGGCTCATCTAATGCCGTAATGTCGCCCACCTCAAACACAACATTCCCCAACAACGGTTGCTCGCGCTGCTCAAGGGCATACAGATTGAGCTGGGCCTGAGTAATCATCTCCGGAACATAGTCTACCCCGCGAATGGAGATACGTCGCTGTGCCGCAAACTGGAGCGTTGAATAGCCATTTGCACAGCCAGCGTCAAGCACCCTTTCCCCATCGCTCAGGTAGTTCAGGATTTGCCGGATTTCCATTTCAATAACCTGGTGGTCTGACCAGGAAGCCGCGGGAGAGGGGCCGTGGGTCTCGGCCTGTTGTTTCCAGAATTCCTGTATCTGTTCAAGCGTCAATCGTTCGCTCATTTCTTCACAGCTCCAGGTATTCGCGCACCGCATACGAGGGCCGGTCCATCAACCGAAAGTGCATCCGCGCCAGATATTCCCCAATGATGCCAAGCATAAAGAGCTGAACCCCGGAGAAGATGGCGATGACCGAGGCAAGAAAGGGAAAGCCCGGCACACTCCCCCCCTGGATGAAATAACGACCAAGCACATAGACCAGCACCCCCACGCCAAACAGCGTAAAGCCAAACCCCAGAATGCTGGACAGTTGCAGCGGCACAATGCTAAATCCCGTCATCATATTGAGCGCGTGGGTGGCCAGTTTGCGAAAGGTATATTGGGAACGGCCTATCTCCCGCACATCGTGGCGCACGGCAACGGCGGCAAACCGCGTTGTCCCCCAGGTCAGGAGGATGTCTATGGACACAAAGGGACTCTGATAGCGGGCAAATGCTTCGCGCAGGTGGGTGCGAAACACGCGAAAAGCACTGACCTTGCGGGCTATCTCCGCCCCCATCGCACTCTGCAAGGCCAGCTTTGTTGCCTGAGAAGCGAGGTCGCGCCAGAAGCCGTGTTGCTCCTGCTGTGGCGTGCCATAGACAACGTCGTACCCTTCGGTCAGCTTTGCGTAGAGGGGGGGGATTTCTTCGGGGGGGTGTTGCAAATCGTCGTCTATGGTGACGATGGTATCGTAGGTGGCGGCTCGTGTGCCACACAGGAGTGCGTTATGCTGCCCGTAGTTTCGCATCAGGTTGATACCGCGAACGGCAGGGTAGACGCGAGCCAAGCGGACAATCTCTGGCCAGCTCTGGTCGCGGCTCCCATCGTCCACCAGAATAATCTCAAACTGTGCGGCCAGGGGTTCGAGCACCGGGACAAGCCGCTGGAGCAGGAGCGACAGCGACCCCTCGCTGTTGTAGACCGGCACAACAACAGATATGCCCGATTGGATCGTCTCACTCGTCATATATTGCTCGTTGCTTGCTATGCGTATGCTGGTTCGGTGGCGGTGGGTGTGCCGGACTGCTCTTGCGCCAGAGCCGCTTCGCCCGCTCTATACCCTTCCTCAAACGCCCGCTGGTTCAGGTCTCGAAAGCGGGATGGCACACTCTCAAGCACCGACTGGATCATAGCTTCTCTGGTGACAATCCTTGTGATGGCCGTGAGGGCCCCCACCATCACGATATTGGCAGTAATCTTGTTGCCCAGTTCTTCGGCAATGCGTGTGGCGGGGACCAGATAGGTCTTGCGGTCTACCTCGTGATCAATGACGAGATCCGGGTCAACAATGACCACCGCATCCTCACGCAGGTCGGTTTTGAATTTGCGGAAGGCTTCTTGCGACATTGCCACCAGGATATTGGCGGAGAGCAGGCGAGGGTAGCCGATGGGCCGGTCGGCAATGACGACCTCGGAGCGGGCCGCGCCCCCCCTGGCTTCGGGCCCATACGATTGGGTCTGGATGGCGGTCAGGCCATCGTAGGCGGCGGCGGCCTTGCCCAGGACGTGTCCGGCCATCACCACCCCCTGCCCGCCAAACCCGCAGATACGTACTTCGTTTCTCATCGTTGCCTCGTTTCCTTTCTCTTCCGAGCTAGGCAGCCTGCCGCTCCGGCTCCGGATGACGTTTCACCTGGAGCCGTTCGATTTCCTCAGCCATTGTGTCGGTAAAACTGGGCCGCTCGGTATTCTGAAAGACCCCGATCTTGAGTTTGCCCGCCAGCGATTGCTTTTCTTCAATTGTGCCAAACTTCATAATCCGCTCGTACTCATCAATGAGCACAGTATTTTCGCTATACCAGGTCCAGGCTTGCTCAATGCTTCGCAGTTTGTTGCGGCGGCCATAGGCGGTGGGGCAGGGAGCAAATAGCTCGATGAAGGCAAAGCCGCGCTTGCGGATGCCCGCCTCAATTGAGTTGATTGGCTGGTAGGGGTGGTTGACGGTCCACCGTGCCACGTAGGGCGCACCGATAACCTTTGCCATCTCGCTCATATCAAACGGCGGGTCCTGATTGCCGTGGGGCGTTGTTGTGGTGATGCTGCCAATGGGGGTTGTCGGGGCCACCTGCCCGCCCGTCATCCCATAGGTAAAGTTGTTGACTGCAATAACCGTCAGGTCAATGTTGCGGCGGATGGCGTGGATGAAATGGTTGCCGCCAATGCCCGAACAGTCGCCATCGCCCGTGAAGACGATGACATCGAGATCGGGGTTGGCGACTTTGACCCCCGTGGCGAAGGCCAGGGCGCGTCCGTGGGTGGTGTGCAGGCCATCGGCTTTGATATAGCCCGACAGCCGCGACGAACACCCGATGCCCGACACAAGCACGGTCCGATCCAGGTCCAACCCGACTTTCTCAATGGCCCACATCGTATATTGCAGCACGTTCCCGATGCCACACCCATCACAAAAGATGGTGGGGAACATGCCATCTCGGAGATATTTCTCTCGCAAAGTTTGTGCATCTCGTATCATCGTCTACCCCTCTTTCATTCATCTGAAATCGTCTCAACCAGTCTGCTCAACCAACCCGCGCAATGCCTGGCGTATCTCGTCCGGCGTGGGAATTTCCCCCCCGATTTTCCCATAGGGAATAACCTTGCATCGCCCCTCGACGGCCTCGCGGATGGGGTGGATCATCTGTCCCAGGTTCATCTCCGGCACGAGCAAGGCCCGCACCCGCCCGGCCCACTGCACAATCAGTTCATCGGGGAAGGGCCACATCGTAATGAGCCGTAGCATTCCCACCTTCAGCCCCTCCTGCCGCGCCATCTCAACCGCGTCTTCGCAGGTGCGGGCCGTAATGCCATAGGCCACAATGGCAATGTCGCAATCGTCGGCGTAGTGCTCTTTGTAAAAGAACATCTTGTCCCGGTTGACCTGAATTTTGTCGCAGAGCCGCCGCACCAGTTTATCGTGGATCTCCCCGCTATTCGTGCGTGGCAGCCCGGCTTCGTTGTGGGTCAGGCCCGTGACATAGGTGCGGTAGCCGGAGCCGAAGGGAGCGAAGGGGGGGACCAGGCTTTCTGGACTTTCTGGCGTACCAACAGCAAAGGGGACATACTCCTCTTTGCTGACAGAAACGAGCGTCCGCGACACCACCTCAAACTCATCATCTTCGGGAATGACGATTTTTTCCTGCATATGGCCCAGTTCGGCATCTATGAAGACAAAGACGGGAACGCGGTAGATTTCGGCCAGATTGAAAGCAGTAATCGTCATTTCCATTGTTTCCTGCACCGAATTGGGATAGAGCGTGATGATTTCGTGGTCGCCGTGGGTGCCCCACCGCGCCTGCATCATATCGCCCTGGGCCGGCAGCGTCGGTTGGCCGGTGGAGGGGCCCGAACGTTGCACGTTGGCGACAACACAGGGAGCCTCGCTCATCACGGCGTAGCCGATATTTTCCTGCATCAGCGAGAAGCCGGGGCCCGATGTTGCCGTCATTGCCTTTGCTCCGGTCCAGCTTGCCCCGATAATCGCGCCCATACTGGCGATTTCATCTTCCATCTGGATATAGCGGCCACCGAGCCGCGGCAGCAGGTCCGACATCCCTTCGGCAATTTCTGTGGCGGGGGTGATGGGGTAGCCGGCAAAGAAGTTGCAGCCCGCCAGCAACGCGCCATACACACACGCCATATCGCCGTGGATAAACTGGACTTTGTTCCCCAGGACTTTTCTTACAAGGGTGTTATCCATTGCTTTCCTGACTCCTGAATGTTTTGGACATTATCCATATTCGCTACACCTGCAACACAACCACGTTTTTTTCTCGCTCTTCCAACACCGTAATAGCGAAATCGGGACACACCAGCTCACACATCCGGCAGTTGTTGCAGGAGTTGTTCTCGGCCATCTCCGGCGGGTGGATGCCTCGCTTGTTAAACCGCTTCGATATGGTCAATGCCCCCCTGGGGCAATTGATAATACACAGGTTGCAGCCTTTACACCAGTCGTCTTTTACTTCAACCATAGCGTCCCTTTGCTTTCTTCCTGTTTCTATTCCTGTTCCCGTCCCCGTGCTTTTGCTTGCTTCTCTCTCATCTTATATGAGGATGTCAAGTTGCCGTTCGATGGCTGCTTTGCCGCGGTAGTCTGGCAGGAGAACCGGCGCGGTCCGCTCCTGCTTCAGTCCCGTTTCTTTCAGCATCGTTTCGTAGCGGTCCACATGGGCCAACGAGAGGGGGCCGCTGTGTTCGGTGCTCATAGCGTGGCGGGCCGCCGCAATGCCGGCGCGCCGCCCGAAGACGTTGTAATCGAGAAGCGAGTTGCCCATCAGTCGGTTTTTGCCGTGGATGCCGCCCCCCACCTCGCCGCCGGCAAACAACCCCGGCACAGTCGTTGCGCCGTTGGTGTCAATGACTACACCGCCATTCTGGTAGTGCAGGGTTGGAAAGACGAGGATAGGGTCGCGGGTCATATCAATGCCAAACCGCTGGTACATCAGCCACATGGCAGGCAGGGCCGCTTTGATGCTCCCCTCCCCGTGGATCATATCAACCATTGGCGAATCGAGCCACACCCCGCGCATGCCCATCGGGGTGACAACCCCCTTTTCGCGCTCGTAGCACTCGCGGATAAACGCCGCCGACTCGACATCACGCGGTTCCAGCGGATAGACAAACAATTCGCCTTCTGCGTTGATGGGAGCCGCGCCCATACCGCGAACTTTCTCGGTAATCAGGAGACCGGCAATCTGGGGGGGGAAAGCCGCGCCCGTCGGGTGGTATTGCACCGCGTCAAGGTCAACCAGCTTTGCCCCGACGCGATAGGCCAGCACAAGGCCATCTGCTGTTGCGCCATAGTGGTTGGTTGTGGGAAATCCCTGCACATGGATGCGGCCCCACCCGCCCGTGGCCAGGATCGTCGCCTTTGCCCGCACAATGAGGTATTCTCTGGTCTCCATATTGATGAGAACCGCCCCCGCCACCTGCCCGCGGTCGTCGGTCAATAGTTCGATGGCCGGGGCAAATTCGACAACGGGGATCGAGAGGTTGCGGGCCTCGTCGCGGATGACGCGCATAATCTCCAGCCCGGTATAGTCTTTGGAAGAGTGTAGCCGTTTGCGCGAGGTGCCGCCACCGGGGTTTTCCACAAAATTCCCGTTCTCATCTTTGTCATACATCACCCCCAGTTCCTCGTGCCACTTGATAATCTGGGGTGCGTCGTTCACAAGGGCGCGCACCAGGTCGGGGTTGTTGGTAAAATGCCCGCCGCCAATGGCATCGAGATAGTGGATAGGGGGGGAGTCGTTTTCGCGGTCGGCGGCCTGAATGCCCCCCTGGGCCATGGTCGAGTTTGAGTCGCCGTGGCGCAGCTTTGTTGCAATGAGAACATTATCCGGGTGGATACCCTCTTTGACGGCCCAGATAGCCGCCACGGTGCCGGCCCCGCCCCCCCCGATGACCAGCACATCCACGTTATACTCCACCTGCGAGAGGTCGAGATCGGAGGAAACAAGCGGATGGGCCTCTATCAGGTCGGCCAGTTCGTGGTTGACCTGCATTCCCTTGCTTGGCCCGAACGAAAGCGGACGTTTCTTCTCCTGCTTGTAGTCGGGGTGAAACTTGTCGAGCAAAACACGCCGTTCTTCCAGGCTCATCGGCGGGTAGCTCTGGCGGAGCCGCTGGTCGCGGGTCTGCTCAACGCGCTCAATGCTCTCACGCATGTAGTCTGGATACCCTCGGATTATTTTCATACTTCTGTCCTTACTATCCAGCCATCTGGCTGACTATCTTGCTGCTGTTGCTTCCCCCTACCCTTCCACGGCTGGTTCAATCGTGCGCTGCTCGTAGCGGCGTTTCAGGTCGTCTACCGAAAGGTTCGTCAGGATGTCGAGTTCCTCATTGTAGACACCGGACGACATTTCCTCAAGCCGTGTGGCCAGGTGTGGCGACTTCGGGGCAATGCGTGTTTCGTAGACGCGGCGCACCAGTTGCCCCACATGGTAATGTTTGATGTCGGCAGGGCAACGGCTCGAACACAAGCCGCACTGGATGCAATCAAACGAAAGCTGCGCGGCCCGCGCAATGTTCCCGCGCAATGCCGCCTGGATATAATCCATCACGCGGATATTCTGCGGGCACGATTTGGTGCAGGTGTTGCAGGAAACACAGCGGGCAATTTCGGGATAGTAGCGCAGGATAACGTTGTCTGTCAGTGTGATTTCGCTCATATCGTAGATGCTCTTGACCGCCGGCACAAAGGGAATCTGCACCAGGTACATCCCGTCCTCAACAAGCGTCTGGCAGGCGAGGGCCGAGTGGAGCTTGTAGTCACTGGCTTTGCGATACACGGTTGAACAAGCTCCGCAAAACCCCGCCCGGCAGCCGCAACCACGCACCAGCTTGTACCCGGCATACTCAATAGCCGTCATAATCGTCAGTACCTTCGGGACATGATATTCCTTGCCCATCAGGTAGATCCGTACATCTGGTGCTTTTTCCTGTCCCTCCGGGCCGTGTTCACTATGCTCGCCATGCCCGCCGTGCTCGCCATGCCCGCTATGCCGATGAGCGGTCCCACTTCCTTTATGTTCCATATCCAATCCTCCAGAGGTGTGTTATCAATCAGCTTTTTTACCCGCGTTCCTTTATCTTTGCGGCTCAGCGTGTTGCTATTGCCCCTGCTTCGCGTGATTCAGTCTGTCCCCCGTATCCCCCGGCTCCCACCCGCTCACGGAATGTCTGGAGCATGGACTCTTTGCCACCCCAGACCCGCCCGACATTGTCCGGGTCGAGTAGGCGGTAGCAGCCGGCGAATAGATGCCGCTGGAGCCGCCACCCTCGCACGCTGGCAACATCGTACCAGAGGAGCGGAGGCTCCGGGCGGGGTATCGGCGGC
The DNA here is from genome assembly GCA_034436975.1 of Chloroflexaceae bacterium. Lineage (GTDB taxonomy): Bacteria > Chloroflexota > Chloroflexia > Chloroflexales > Chloroflexaceae > JAAUSY01. Next base: position 62,598 of record DAOTUE010000062.1, on the reverse strand, counting down.
ATAGGCAGGGCCGGCAGGGTATGCAGTAGCGGCCACTCCCGCGCCGTTATCCCAAGCACATTGAGCAATGATTTTCTGTAGCGAACCCGTGGGCCCTCTCCCGTTGTCTCTCTGTCGCTGGCTTCGTTGCCAAGAAAGCGCAGGGTTTCCGCAACCGTGCGCGGGTGCGAGGGGATCAGGTCATGGGCAGTCGGCACGGTGATTGCTCGTGTTGCCGTGGGTAGGCGGGTCTCCTCAAGCGTGAGCGTCCCATCGTGTGGCGGTTGCAGGAGACGTACCCCGACAAACGAGAGCAGCGACCAGGGATGAAACGGGAGCGTGCCGGCAATAACCATCACGTTGGTTTCGGGAATGGCGCATATCTCACGGATGTGGGCCGCATCTTGCAGTTCCCACGCTGACGGCCCGAAGAACCGTCGCACCGCTTCTGTGGTGAGCAGAGGGCGTAGCGGGCCATTGCTGATCATCCGGGCGATGCTCACGCCATTGTTTGGCGGGGCAAGCATGACAATGTTCCCCAGTCTGTCGAGGGCATCGGGTGAAGAGAGTTTCAGCAACCGTCGCAACACCAGCCCCCCCATGCTATGCGTGACAACATGCACCTTCTCGTAGAATGGCGCATTGAGGGCATAGACCTCGCTCAACTGCTGCGCCGACGCGGTGATGCTCTGCGCCATACTCGCGTAGCACCAGTTGATGACAGCGTAGCCCCGCTGGTACAGGCTGCGGGCCAGGTCACTCATTGAAACGGGGTGGTTTGCGTACCCGTGAATGAGGATGACGCACTCGCAACACTCGCGGATTGAATCCCTTGTATTTTTCTCGCTCTTTGCGGTTTTTTTGCTGGCTTGATAATTTGCCATCTCGTTTATTCCTGCGTTCGCCCGCTCTGTGGTTCGCCGCTGGCGAATACCTCATCAACCGGCACCTGCAACCCCGCCAGCAACACCGAGGTTGCCATCTCGCCACGCCCGAAGATGCCATGCTCGCGGTAGCTCTCCCCTTCCAGCACCAGCACTGTAATCGTTGCTGTTTTCGGGTTGACAATCCAGTATTCCGGGATACCCGCCTGTGCATATTCCCCGCGTTTGGTTGTGACATCGTGATCGGCATGGCCCACGCTTACCACCTCAATGACCAGATCCGCCCCCTCAAAATATGCGTCGTGCTCCCGGTCGGCATGTTCCGCCAGCATAAACACAAGATCGGGTTCGCGGAACGTACCTTTTTCCAGACGTACCCGCATCGGCGCGACAAGGAGCGTCCCCAGAGAGCGGCTTGCAATAAACTCGTAGAGCACCCGGTAGAGAAACAGGACAATGACCTGGTGTGTCCGCGTTGGCATAGGCAAAAATGCTACATCCCCCTGCGCGAGTTCGACAAGGCGATTGGTTCCCTCACTCAACCAGAAGTAGTCTGTTTCGCTCCATGCTCCTGGCCGCTCCCCCTGCACAGGGGGAGTACCCGGCCCGTTGCTGGCCCATTCCCCGGCCTGCTCACCCTTTGTCTCACCCTTTGTCTCACCCTTTGTCTCAAGTTGTTCTCTCGTGTTTGCTGGTTTCATAATTCTGCTCTTAGGGGTTATGCCGGACGACCGTTGTGCTGGCGCAATTCGTCCAGCAGCGGCAGCGGGTTGACGCGGTGATCCTGTAGTCCGAGCACCTCATCGCCAAGCCCGAAGGCAACACACATCAACTGCGTGTAGTAGAAGACCGGCAGCGGGTCGGCAATCTCGCGGTCTTCTTTCTGGCGCGTGTCCAGGTTGAAGCGACAGAGCGGACACGAAAGGACAATAGCATTGGCCCCCTTCTCCTTCGCCTTGCCGACAATTTTTTCAACGCGGTCAAGGACGATATGCTGATTGGTGACGGTGTGATGCGACCCGCAGCACTCGATTTTCACGGGATCATCAACGACTTCGGCACCCAGGGCCCGCATAAGATCCTCAATAACGGTGGGGTCCTCAGCATCGTCAATGCCCACTTCGCCGGGGCGCAGCAGCATACATCCATAGTAGGGAAAGACGCGCACCCCCCGCAACGGGTGTTTCACCCGCTTTTTAATCGTCTCGAAGCCAATGGTATCACGCAATACCTGGAGCAGGTGGACAACTTCAACCGACCCGTTGTAGTTTTGTTCTCGCTCAAGAAAGGTATTGACTGTTTGTCGCTTGTCTTCGTTGCGGCGGACGAGGTGGTTGGCCTGCGAGAGCGTGTTGTAGCACATGTCGCACAGGGTGACAACTTCTGTGTGCGCTTCTTCCTGGGCCTGGGCGAGCACCTGCACTGGCGCAAGCTGGCGCAGCAGATCATCGCTGCTCAGCGTGTGGACCACCCCGCAGCAGTTCCAGTCTTGTAGTTCGCTCAATTCGGCCTGGAGCCAGCGCAGGGCCGCGATGGCTGAAGCCTCGTAGTTGCGGGCCGAGGTCTTGATCGTACACCCCGGATAGTAGGTCAGATTCATATTTTTTACCCTGTATTCTTGCGAAAATGCGAAACCAGCGCAATTTGTGGGACGCTTTCGAGTTCTTGCGGTGTCAATTGGGAGAGGTGCGTATGGTCAATGTTGCGGCGGAGCGTTGTCTGGCGCAAGGCTTCCATAATGCGGGCCATATCAATATCTCGTGGGCAGCGTTCGGCACACATAAAGCAGGATGCGCATACCCAGATGGTCCGGCTCTGCAATACCCTGTCGGTCAAGCCAAACATCAGGTAGCGCAACACCATATGGGGGTGGATGTCCATTGACGATAGGAACGGACACCCCGACGAGCAGGTGCCGCACTGGTAGCACGCATAGATATGCTGTTCGCTGAGTTCCTCAACCTGTTCGAGCAATTCCCCGTCGGTCTGTCGGCTCGAAATTTTTATCATGTCCCCTCTCCCCTCCTCATAGCTCTTTTGGCAAGTGTTTCAGTTCACGATGGGTAAAGACCGGGCCATCAATACAGACATACTTGCTGCCCAGATTGCAGTGGCCACATTTGCCAATCCCACACTTCATATGTTTTTCCATTGAGGTAATGATGTCGTCGTCGGCAAACCCGATGCGCTCCAGAGCCATCGTGACAAATTTGATCATAATCGGGGGGCCGCAGGTAACAACCAGTGTGTTGTCTGTTGAAATGTCGGCCTGCTCAAAGAGTGCTGTTACTACGCCAACGTTGCCTTCCCATCCGGGCGTGCCAATATCAACCGTACAGAGAACCTCGGTTTGTGGTGCGGTGCCCCACGATTCCAGCAGGTTCTTGTACACAAGGTCGCCCTGGGTTCGTGCTCCATAGAGGATCTTGATTGCGCCAAACTCGTCGCGCTTGTCGAGCATATAGTCTATCAGGGAGCGCAGCGGCGACAGCCCGATACCGCCCCCCACAATGAGCACGTTTTTGCCCGCCAGTCGCCCAACGGGCCAGCCATTGCCATAGGGCCCGCGCACGCCAATGGTATCGCCAATGAGAAGCTGGTGGATCTGCCCGGTGACGCGGCCCATCCGTTTGACGCTCACTTCGATAGTTTCGCGGCGGGTGGGGGAGGAGGCCAGGCCGAGCGGCACCTCGCCGGAGCCAAAGAGCGACACTTCGACAAACTGCCCCGGCACAAAGTCGAAATCCAATGTTTTATCGGTAAATTCCAGTGCTACGGTGCGGATGTCGCTTGTCTCCTGCCGAATACCAACAACTCTCGTGATGTTCGGCAGAAACGGGTTGAGAAGCTGGATCGGTTCTTTCTCATTGGTCTCCCTGGTCATGGTTTCTGCTTGCTGCATATCATACCACCCCTTTTGCCTGTGCTTCGGCTTTTGCATCGGTCAGCACCCGCACAATGTCCATATTCACCGGGCACGCATCGAGACACCGCCCACACCCCACACAGAGCGCGTAGCCGTGGCGTTCCGGCGCAAAGCTAAACTTGTGATACATTTTCTGGCGATACCCTTCGGCAATCGAGGGGCGCGGGTTGTGCCCCCCGGAGAGCATCGCAAACGATTTGAAGGTGCAGGCATCCCAACAACGGGTCCGTTCCCCGTTTGCCGCGGTGCAGGTGTCGGCCACATCGAAGCAGTAGCAGACCGGGCAGAGGTAGGTGCAGGCCCCGCACGACAAACACTTCTGCGCGATTTTCTTCCAGTAGGGCGAATCAAACATAGCCCCCAGAGCTTCGGGCAACCCCTCCATATCAAGGTGTCGCGATATTTTGCGCTCTGCTGCTGCCGAAGCCTCCGCCACAGCCTTGCGGTCGGCCTCGGTTGCGTCGGCAAAGATTGCCCCGGAGCGGTTGATGCACTCCTGCCCCCGCTCGGAGAAGACCCGCACATAGTAGATGTCGCCCAGGTCGGCCAGCAGCAGGTCTGCGCCGGAGTCTGCGTCCAGGTCGGGGCCCGTGCCAAACGAGCTACAAAAACAGCTTGCTTCTGGCTCCCGGCACATCAGCGCAATGAGTGTCGTATTTTTGCGCCGCGACAGGTAGTAGGGGTCGGCATATTGCCCCGTGAAGACATCGTCGAGCATTCGGATGCTGTGAACATCACACGGCTTGATACCGACAATCGTTCGGCGGGTTTCATCAAGCTGATACATCAAACTGACATCGGAGCCACGTTGCTCATAGCGGAACATTGTCTCCGACTGGGGCAGCAGGAAGGACGTGGGGGGAACCGTGGTATGGCCCCCATCCCAGACGACATCTTCTGCCAGCGTAACTGGACGAAACGCGCTTTGCCCGGCATCGGCAACCGTGGGAGCAATGACATCCGATTCTTGCATCAGGTCGCGGATGAACTCTGCTACCCGGTGTTTGGCAATTGTTTTATCTACCATATCACTCATAGCTTTCCCCTGTGTTCTCTGGCATCGGTTCCCCCCTATCGCAAAAGATCCTCGTGGACCTGGTCGCTTTCGTCGTAGGTATTCAGCGGCGGAACAACGTCTATCTCCACACCGGGCTGATAGTCGAAGAGTTCCAGCGTGTCCTTCTCGATTTTCTTGAAGAGTGCGCTGAGGGGAATATCAACCGGGCAGACCCGCTCACATTCCAGACAGCCGGTGCATCGTCCAACCATGTGGTAGGCCCGTATCATATGGAATGTGAAGAGGTCGTCGGGGTTGTGATGCTTTGTGACCCATTGCGGATCACGCTTCTCCCAGAGACACTCGGTGCAAAAACACATCGGGCAGACGTTTTTGCAGGCGTAGCAGCGGATGCACTTGCTCAGGTGCTCGTTCCAGAATTCCAGCCGGTCGCCGGGGGTCAGTTTTTCCAACCCTTCGACATCTTCAAACTTGTGGTTGCCCGCGGCGGCAGGACGCACCGGCACTGGCTCGCCCACCAGTTCATCGGAGATGAGCGGGTTGGGGTAGGCACAGGTACGACATTTCTCAAACAGTAGCGCGTCTTTGTCTATATCAAGAGCAGCTTCCCGCCCCTGCTCCCCCCGCTCAATGATAATGCGCCCTTCTTCTTCATAGAGATCGGTTATGGTCTCCGGGGGGCAGACGCTGGCGACTTTTTTGGGGTCGAGAATGCCATCGCAGGGCACCCCGATGAGATAGATCTGCTCTCGCTGGATCTGGTGCAGTTTGAGCAACTCGATAATCGAACGGGAGTCGCACCCCTTGATCAGCAGCCCGATCTTGCCCTTTTCCTTGCGATAGCGTTTGAGGTAGGAGGCCAGGTTGTTGATGCAAAGCTGATTCCAGACCAGGGTCTCGGCTTCGTCCTCCTCGTACACAAAAGCAGGAGCGATATGCAAGGTGTCGTGCCCGGCCTCATAGCCAATAAAGAAGCCAACTTCGCCGCTGCTGAGCAGCTCACGGACGCGGCTTCGTATGTGGCGGGTTTTGTCCAGTACAGTCATAAACCTAACTACTTTCTGATAGTCTTTCGGCACCAGTTTTCAAGGCTCCCCGACGAAACGTTGCAATATGAATGTTGACTTCTGCCAGGTGACATAGTTCCATCAGGTGGTCAAAATCTCGAATTGTCTCCGGGTTGATTTCAAAGATCACTGTTCTCAGAGCAGTGGGCGTAATGGAAAGCCCGGTTTTGCCAATGATCTCGTAGATCTCCTGGTCCAATCCAACGCCTGGTATCTCTGTGCGAAAACTGAGCGCACCAACAAGGCGGGGCCGCCCCGGATAGTTTTCCCGATAGGTGATACTATCGCTCCGAAACTGTTCTATTGTGTACATAGGCAGGACCTTCTCCTGACAGAAGTTGTGCATGGCTTGCCACCTTTGCTGGTGTCTCCCTATTGTACCGCAATATCTCATATTCGGATTCAATCCAGATCTCTCAGGTCTGTTTTTCTACCAGCCGGGTATGCTCCAGCTTCCGGACCAGCGGGGTAGCCGCTTGCCCGCCATTCAAGGTGAGCGGGCCCAGTTCGCGCAGTTCGCGGGTAAATTCGCGGGCAATCTGGGCAAACCGCGCCCCTTCGGAGCCAGAAACCCAGGTTACTTTGAGCCGCTCGCTTGCGATGCCAAAGAAGTCGAGCAACCGTCGCATGGCGACAAACCGCCGCCGCGTGTAGTAGTTGCCGGTGGTGTAGTGGCAGTCGCCCGGATGACAGCCGGAGATGAGCACGCCATCGGCTCCGGCCTCAAACGCTTTGACGACAAAGAGCGGGTTCATACGGCCACTGCACATCACCCGCACAACACGAATGTTTGCCGGGTATTGCATCCGCCCCACGCCGGCCATATCGGCTCCGGTGTAGGAGCACCAGCTACAGAGAAACCCCATTATTCTTGGTTCAAACTCGTGATCTGTCATAGTCCTGTTTCCTCATATGCTACCTCCCCTGTCCCCTATGCCCTGTCCCCTATCCCCTACCGTTTCCCCCAGGCGGAGCCAATCATGGAGAAAATCTGGTCATCGGTAAAGTTGCGTTGCTGCGAGGCTCCCGACGGGCAGGCCGCCACGCACGCCCCGCACCCCTTGCACAACACATCGGTAATTTGCGCTACGCCTCGCTCCGGGTCAAGGGCTATCGCGTTGTAGGGGCATATCGAGACGCACAGGCCACACCCGACGCAGAGGTTCTGGTTGATTTCGGCAATGGTTGGCTCCGTCTCCACCTGGCCGACCATCAATGGGATGGCCGCCCGCGATGCGGCACCTTCGGCCTGCGCGATGGCATCGGGCAGGTTTTTTGGAAAGTGGGCCGACCCGCAGAGGTAGACCCCATCGGTGGCGAAGTCCAGTGGGCGTATTTTGGCGTGGGCCTCGCTGTAGAAATCGCCCGATGCGGACGATACTTTCAGCATTTTCTTCAGCTTCGAGGTGTGGATGTCGCCCTGGGTTTGCGCCGTCAGCACCAGCAAATCGGTTTCAATTTCGATATTCTCGTGCAACATCGGGTCAAACACCGTGGTATAAATGCGTCCGTTGCGGATACTGACAACCGGCGGATGTTCCTGCGTGTAGCGCACCATTGTCGGGTTGACCTGCTCCAGCACCTCGGAGAAATACTCTTCCTCATACTTACCAAACATGCGAAGATCCTGGTAGAGCAGGAAGAGGCGCGATGTCGGCACTCGTTCTTTGATGAGTTTGGCGTTTTTTACCGACACGCCACACCCGATGCGGCAGCAGTAGGGGCGTTCCTCATCCATCGCTCCCGCGCAGTTGATCATGACAACAGTGCGGGGTTTTCCAAGCGTATCGTCTTTTAGCCGCTGCTCCAGCTCGCTCTGGGTGATGATGTTGTCGTGGGAACCATAGCCATAGTTGCCCGTCAGGTCTATTTCCTGGAAGCCCGTGGCAACAATAATCGTGCCTGCGGTGACGTGGCGTTCAATCCCCGTCGTGCGTGTGGTCATCTCAACATTGAAGTTGCCCACGTAGCCATCTATCTCCGCTATCTCCGTGTCGAGAAAGACGGTGATATTGGGATTGTGCTCCAGAGCGTGCAATAGCGGACGCAGTATCTCGCTGGCGGGCCGGTCCGAGGGGAAGAGCGTGTGCAGATGGCGCAGCTTGCCGCCGAGAGTTTTCTCCCGCTCAACGAGGTAGACCGGTATCCCCATATCGGCCAGGTTGAGGGACGCTTTGATGCCGGCAATTCCCCCGCCAATAACCAGACAGCTCCGAGTCACGTCAACTTTCTGGCTAGTCAGGGGGCGGAGGCGGGCCGATTTCGCAATGGACATATCAACCAGATCTATCGCCTTGCTGGTAGCGAGTTCGCGATTTTCCGAATGCACCCACGAGCACTGGTTGCGAATGTTGGCCATTTCAAAGAGGTAGCGGTTGAGGCCAGCCTCTTCACACGTCTGCTGAAAGAGCATGCTGTGAGTAATGGGGGAACAGGCCGCTACAACAATACGGTTGAGACCATGCTGCTGGATGGCTTCTTTTATGCGTTTCTGGGTGTCCTCGGAGCACGCAAAGAGATCCTGCTCGGCAAAGACAACGTTCGGGTGGGTGCTGGCGTGCTCTGCCACCTGATTGACATCAAGGTAGCCGCCAATGTTTTTGCCACAGTTGCAGACAAACACGCCGATGCGGGGCCGCTCGTTGGTGTGGTTTTCCCCGTTGGTCTGCCGTTCCGGTCGGGCAGCCCGCTCTCGCCCTCGCAGAGGGATGACAGCTTTGCAGGCAGCACCGCTGGCCTGGGCCACCGAGTCGGGGATGTCCTTTGGCCCCTGGGCACAGCCCGCCAGAAAAATCCCATTGCGCGAGGATTTCATCGGTTCAAGCAAGATGTCCTGCTGCTTGAAGAAGCCATGTTCGTCTACCTCGACCCCCAGAACCTGCGCGAGTCGCCGGTTTTCGGACGAGGGAACCACTGCCGTGGAGAGCACGAGCAGATCAACCGTTTCCTCTTCGGTCTTGCCCGTCATCGTCTCCTCGTAGACAATGGTAATGCTTTTGTCGGGGTTTTCGTAGATATGCGAGGGGCGGCTCCGAACATATTGCACGCCCATTTTTTCCGCTTTCTGGTAATACTGCTGAAAATCCTTGCCATAGGCGCGGAGGTCCATATAGAAGATCGTCGTCTCAATGTCGGGGTTGTTCTCAATGGTAATGGATGCTTCTTTTGTGGCATACATGCAGCAGATGCGTGAGCAATAGGGGTAGCCATGCTGTTTGCTGCGCGAACCAACGCATTGTATCCAGCCAATTTTGCGGGGTTTTTTGCCGTCGGAGGGGCGTAGCACCTTGCCCGTGGTCGGGCCGGACGAAGCCAGAAGCCGCTCATATTGGAGCGCGGTAATGACATTGGGATACTTCCCGTAGCCATATTCTTTGCGGAGTTCGAGCGGTTCGAGCACGTCGAAGCCCGTCGCCACAATGATACTTCCCACATCCACGTTGACTTCTTGCGATTGCTTGAGAAAGGAGATTGCGCCCGCCTCGCAAGCCCGCTCGCACGCGCCACAACCAATGCAGTGCTCGTAGTCTATTGTGTAGATGGATGGGACGGCCTGGGGAAACTGGATGTAGATAGCTTTGCGCTGCGCGAGCTTCTCATCAAACGTGCTGGTGACTTCGATGGGGCAGGCCTGTTCGCAGTCGCCGCAACCGGTACACTTTGTGGGATCAACATAGTTTGTCTGCCGCCAGACAGACACATGGAAGTTTCCTTCGGACCCCAGCACTTGCTCCACACTCGAATAGGTGAAAAGATCAATGTTCGGGTGGCGTGAAACTTCAACCATTTTGGGTGCGGCGGTACAGATAGAACAGTCGTTTGTAGGAAAGGTCTTATCGAGTTTGACCATCACGCCACCGATGCTGGCTTCTTTGTCTACCACGACAACCTGATAGCCCTTGTCGGCCAGGTCGAGGGCCGCTTGCATCCCGGTGATGCCGCCCCCGATAACCAGCACATCCTTTGAAAGAGATTGCATAGAGTTCCTCCACTCTGGCATTGCAGAGAGATGCTCGTTTTTTGCTGCGTTTTTTGCTGCAAAGATGCGGTTGTAATAAGGCAAGATAAAAAGAGAAAGCGAATAAGAAAAGACTGGACAACCTGTGCCCAAGTATACCACGGCTTCTGTCATGGTGAACGACACGCAGGGAGATCATGCGGGCCGCCCGGCTTTTTTGGCCGAGGATGCCCCATGATCAGGCCGTTGCACTGAGACTGCAGAAACCGGGGTGCCAACGCGGGCAGGCCAGATTGTCAACGATACAATTGAAAGGCAAACAAACAGTTTAAGGGAAGACGGGTTTGCTCTCTATAACCCACGTTTTGAAATAAAACGTATTTATATATCAATTATACCATGTTACTTTGAGCAGTGCAACTTCGCTGCCCTGTATTGCTTTCTCAGAAAAAACACAGAAACCATAACCAGGCAACCAATAAAAAATCCCCGGATTTCCACCAGGTCCCCCAAAAAAAGATTTCCGAAATTGCACTTTTTGTCGTATTATTAGGGGAGAGTGAAACAGGCCAGTTCATAAGGGGGAGCATATGACAAGCACAATCCTGATCGTAGATGATGAACCCACCAGCCGCCAGGCATTGGAATCGTTGTTGATGAACCAGGGGTATCGCCTGGTATTCGCGGGGACGGGAAGAAATGCGTTGGAGCAGGCCTCCCAACACACTCCCGACCTCGTTTTGCTCGATGTGATGATGCCAGGAATGGACGGGTTTGAGGTGTGCCGGAAGCTGCGGGCGACCCCATCGCTCCGCGAGGTTCCCATTGTTATGGTGACATCTCTTGATGACCGCGATGCTCGCATGGAAGGGATAGAAGCCGGAGCCGATGAGTTTATCTCCAAGCCCTTTGATCGGGTTGAGCTACGCACCCGCGTGCGGACTATCACGCGGCTCAACCGCTACCGCCGCCTCCAGGAAGAGCGCGTCCGCTTCAAGTGGGTTGTAGAGCAGGCCAACGATGGGTTTGTCATGGTCAATTCCCAGGGGTTGATACGCTACGCAAACCGGCAGGCCCGACACTACCTTGATCTTCCCGATGCGTCCCCCGATGAAGATGAAACCGAAGTTCTCTCAACAGAACCGTTTCTCTTGCTGGCAAAAAAACGGTATCGTTGCGAGCCAGAGGTTGCCTGGCAACGCTGGAATGGGGGCCAGAGTGATGACCAGGAGAGCAACGAACCAACCCGGACCGTCCAGCAATTGCCTGAGCAGGGCGAAAAGGGCGTGGCAGGGCAAGGGGACGAGGCGGGGGAAGGACACAAAGCAGACGAGCAAAGCGATACGTTTGTCCGCTACCTTGTCTGGCCCGAAACCTCAACCTCCAGTGCGTTGTGGCTCAAGGTTGATAGCCTCGATCTTCCGCTGGAATCGCAGGAAGGGCAGCTTATCCGGCTGCGCGATGTGACCGAGCATATGTTGAACTTGCGCCAGGTGTGGACCTTCCATTCGCTCATCTCGCACAAATTCGGAACCCCTCTGACCTGCCTCATCAGCAGTCTACACCTCTTGAAAACAAGCAAGACACTTTCGCAGGAAGAGCAGGAGTTTGTTGAGATTTCTTTTGAAAGTGCCCAGAGTCTCCACAACCAGATTCAGAATGTCCGCCAATACCTCAACACGCCTGGCCTGGCTCTGCCCGGCGAGGAGTGCAAGATCGGGCGGATTTCCCCCCTCATTGAACGTATCCGCACCGAAACAGGCTTGCACGCGCTCGCGCTCACAGGCGTAGATGCGCTGGCCGATACGTATGTCGCGCTCTCCGAACAGTCTATTGACCTGATCTTGCGCGAAGTGGTCGGAAACGCGGTCAAGTTTCATCCAACAAAAACCCCCTCGGTCGAAGTTGCTGTCACTGCTCCCGATGGCCAGAATGTGCATATTGTGGTCAGTGATGACGGGATTACGCTCACGCCAGAGCAACTGGCGCAGGTATGGGTCCCCTACTACCAGGCCGAAAAGAAGTTCAGCGGGCAGATTCCCGGTATGGGGCTGGGGTTGGCGATGGTTGCGTCGTTGCTCTGGAATGTGGGCGGGCACTACCTGATGACGAATCGCACGCCCGGCCCCGGCGTGGTCGTTGATCTCTCCATCCCCAGAGCCGAAGATAATCTGGACGATCCTGGGCCCGACCTTGATGATACCATGTTCGGCTGAACGCCTGGAAAAAAACACAAAGGGCACAAAGGCTTTGTGAAAGGATTTTTCTTTGTGTACTCCGTACCTTTGTGGTAAAACTACCTATCCGAATTTGGTATGAGATAGCCGGCTAATCGCGGCCTGCCGGCTCCGCGCTGCGGGTGCGGTTGCTGGCCGTGCGGAGAGCCGCGGCCAGGTGCTCAACCTGAATAGGCTTGCTCACGTAATCATCCATACCGGCGGAAAGACACCATTCGCGGTCGCCTGCCATTGCGTGCGCGGTCATAGCAACAATCCAGGGTTGTTGTGCGTCGGGCCAGTTTTCGCGGATATAGCGGGTTGCTTCTATCCCATCCATCTCTGGCATCTGCACATCCATCAAGATAACATCATACGTCCCGCGCCTCAGCGCATAGAGCACCTCTATCCCGTTTGTTGCCACGTCGGCCTCATACCCCATTCGTTCGAGCATCAGCAGCGCAACTTTGCGATTGATCCCATTATCCTCTGCCAGCAGGAGACGCAGCGGGTATTCTTGCCCCATCGAAGCGTCGAACTGTGGCGATGGGGATGAAGCAGTTTCTTGTTGCTCCGTGGTGTGCTCCGAGAGAAGCGAGCTGAGCGCATCGTAGAGCAGGGAGAGTTTGATGGGCCGCGCTAGCACCCGCCCATATTCAAGCGAAAGGAAGCCAGTACCATCCTGTTGCATCATTGTCCCCCAGTTTTTCACCGACACAAAGAGGATAATCGGGATATGTGCTGCGGTCGGTATTGAGCGGATCTTCTTGACCAATGGTTGCCCGTCCGAATGGCTCTGAAGCACATTGAAGATGATAATATCAAACACGTTTGCCTGCTGGAGCCAGGCCAGCATAACCTCTTCGGAAGCCGTCTGTTGCACCTGCATCCCCCATCGCTCGCACCAGCGCACAAGCAAGGCCCGGCTGGCCGTTGTGGTGTCCATCAGCAGGACACGCTTTTTTCTCAGGTGGGGGGGGGTGGGAGCAAGGAAGGGGTGTGGCTGCTGTGGAGCAAGCGTTGCCCGGAAGGTGACATGGAAGGCCGATCCCTTGCCTTCTTCACTTTTGACCCACAAGGTCCCGTCCATCATGGCCGCGAGGCGATGGCTGATGGCCAACCCCAGGCCCGTCCCTCCATATTTGCGCGTGGTTGAGGTATCTATCTGCCCGAACGATTGGAAGAGACGATCTATGGCGTGTTGCGATATGCCGATGCCGGTATCGCGCACAACCAGATCAATGAAGACTGCTGTTGTATCGGGGGGGGGAGGATGGTCCTCCGGCCTTGCGGCGGGTTCGTCCACCGTGCGAATCTCCACCACAACCTCGCCCTCGCTGGTGAACTTTACCCCGTTGCTCAGGAGATTAACCAGGATTTGCCGCACCCGTGTAGCATCGCCAACAAGAGAAAGCGGCACCGGCTCATCGAGAACGTAGGACAGGTCGAGGTGTCGTTCGGCGGCATCTGTCGCCAGCAGGTCCAGCGATTCCTCCACACACGCCAGCAAATCGAAGGGAGCTTTTTCCAGAACCAGCTTGCCCGCTTCAATCTTTGTGAAATCAAGCACATCGTTGATCAGCGTGAGCAGTGCGGTGCTGCTGGTGCGTATCGTCTCAATGAAGTTTTGCTGTTCCCAGGTCAGGCCCGTGTCGAACAGCAGCGTGGTCATTCCGATGATAGCGTTGAGCGGAGTACGGATCTCGTGGCTCATATTGGCCAGAAATTCAGATTTGGTGCGGGTGGCGGCTTCGGCGGTTTCGCGGGCCTGTCGGAGTGTCTCATCGGCCTGCTTGCGCTCGGTGACATCCTGGGCGGCCCCATAGATGCGGGCAATGCGTCCCAGAGCTTTGTCCCACACCGGGCGGCTGTGGTTGCGGAGCCAGCGGGTTTTCCCCTGGCGGGTGCGAATGCGAAACTCGCTGACCGCCGAATGTTGCCCGTTCAGCAACCATTGATGGTGCTGCTTGACAATCATTACATCATCCGGATGGGTAAAACTTCGCCACCCTCCCTCCTGGTTCATCTCCTCCAGCGTGTAGCCAACAGCGCGAGTAAAAGACTCTGTCACCCATTCCATTATCACGATGCCATCTGGCTCAACGCGCATGGCGTAGGCAAAATCGGAGATAAGGTCGGAGATGGCGTGGTATCGTGCTTCGTTTTCGCGAAGAGCTTCTTCCACGCGCTTGTACTGGGTGATGTCGCGTCCGATGGCATTGATCGTTGTCAGGTTCCCCCCATCGTCATACATGAGGGTAATGGTCCAGAGCATATGGTGGATACCGCCGGAGGTGTTGACCTGACGGTTTTCAAAGGTTGTCCGTGTGGCCTGCCGCCTGATCCACCCCTCCAGGGCAGAGCGGGTGCGCTTCTGGTCATCGTGGTAGACAAAATCAAAATAGGAACGGTCAATGCACTCCTCGGCGGCAAGCCCGAAAATTTTCCGTGCTGTGTGATTGGCATAAGTAAAACGAAGGGATGCATTGACCTGTATCACAAGATCATCGGTCTCTTCCACAAACACGCGGAACCGCTCCTCGCTCTCGCGCAGGGCTTCCCGTGTGCGTTCGGGGTCGGTAATGTCAATATAGGTCATCTGGTCGGCGGGTTTTCCGCGGTAGGATGTTGGCGTGGCATACACTTCGAGCCAGCAGACCTCACCACTCTTGCGGATGATGCGATGTTTGTAGCGGGGGGGAGCCTCTCTGCCGGCCAGTCGCCGGGTCTCATAGTGGCGCACCTGCGGGCGATCATCAGGGAAGATAAGCTGGCTCAGGGTTCGTGGCGAAAAGGCCAGCAACTCGCGGATTGAATAGCCAGTAATCAGGGCCATCGTCGAATTGGCAAACACAATCCGCCGGTTCTGGAGAATAACCAACCCCTGGAGCGAATGTTCAACCAGGGTGCGATAGGCCTCTTCGGCCTGCACTCGCTCGGTGACATCGCGGTTGCTAATGCGTTTGCCGCGCAGGTTGCCGCTGGTATCATACACACGCTGCCCTACCTGGTTTATCCAGCGTTCCTCTCCGCTGCGGGTAATAATGCGAAAGTCAAGCGAGGTTGTGCCGTGGGCATGGGAAGACGCGATATTGTCCATATCCTGGATGGTCTGCACAAAGCGAGGTCGGTCGTCGGGGTGGACAATATCCTGGATGAGCTGTGGGTTTGCCAGAAACTCTTCCGGGCGGTAGCCGGTTATTCGTTCGCACGAGGGGGAAATATAGAGGTAGGAGCCATCGGTACTGCGCCAGCATTCCCAATCGTAGGTAAATTCGGCAATGGTGCGGAACCGTTCTTCGCTCTCGCGCAGGGCCTTTTGTATGTGCTCCCGCTCGATAGTCGCTCCCATAATGTTCGTGGCAGCTTTGAGCGATTCGCCCTCGACCATAGACCAGCTCCGGTCATTGTGGCACTCATCACATTCAATAACCCCCCAGAGCTTCTGGGAAACGAGAATGGGCGCGGCAATGAGCGAGCGAATATCCTGGTTGGCAAAGACTTCCTGTTCGTTGGGAGGAAATGAGTGAACATCTCCATGAACCGATAGCCCCTTGCTCATCCGTTCCTTCCAGCGGGGGAAGAGGGGCATGGTATTGAGGGCGACAAAACAATTGGCGGGATCGAGTTTGTTGTTGTACCAGGCCTGATGAAGCGACAGGTGCTCCATTCCCCTGTCGCCCTGTTCAAGCATGTAGAGCGCGACGCGGCTCACGCCGGTGGCGGTGCCCAGGTGCTCCAGCACGGCGGGGATGACCTCTTCTATGCTGCTGGCTTCGAGAAAGCGGCGGGCCGCAAACTCAACCGCCTCCAGGATATTGTCGCGGCGCAAGATGGCCTGTTCAGTCTTTCTGCGTTCGTTGAGTTCGGCGGCAAGCTGGCGGGTGCGTTCCTCAACACGAAGTTCCAGCTCTTGCTCCAGTTGCTTGTGGGGGGTAATATCTCGAAACGAAACGAGGTAGGCCTGCTCCCCATCCCAGGCTATCTCAACAACGCGCATCTCTGCCGTTCGCTGAACCCCTTGCTGGTCGCGTATATCCACTTCGGCGAGGTTTCCAGCAGTGAAGGGGATGCCAATATCATTGCCCAGAAGATCCTCGCGTGGGCGGCCAAATAGTTCTTCTGCTGCAGGGTTGGCAAAACAGACAATCCCCCGGCACGTCACGATAATAGCATCAGCGTTGCGCTCAATGATCAAGCGCACATTTGCATCTTCTCTGGAGACAATATGGGGGGCGGGGGTGTTCTCTTCCAATTGACGGCGAAGCTGGTCAACCGTTTTCTCAAGGTCGGCAATATGCTCTTTCAACTGGCGATTTTCGCGTTGCAGGAGATGTTCTTTTTTTTCCATATCTTTGCCTGTTCTTTCAACAACTCGGCAAGGATGCAATTATGATCCTACCGTATCCTGCCATAGGGAGTGCATTTATGCAAATTCTTTGCCGGTTCACGTCTGCTACCGACACCGGCAATGATAAAATAGAGGGGAGTAAAGCACAAGTAGCAAATCGGGAGAGATAGGGGAGAAATTGCGATGCCATATTGTCAGACACACGAAGGAGAACTTTTCTATGTCCGGCGCGGCCCTGCGGAGCCGGGGGCAGGGGGTGCGCTGGTCTGTGTGCATGGAGCCGGCGGCACCCACCAGCATTGGGGCAACCAGTTTCGGAGTCTGAGCCAGGCCCGCTCCCTCATTGCGCTGGATCTGCCGGGGCATGGACGTTCGGCGGGGCCGGGGCGCAGCAGTGTGGCGGCCTATTGCCAGGTGCTTGTGGCCGCTCTCGATAGTCTGGGTCTCGAACAGGTCGTTCTGGCCGGCCATTCAATGGGCGGGGCTATCGCACTCTGGACCGCCCTGGAGTTCCCCAAACGGGTCGCGAGGCTTGTGCTGGTCAGCACTGGTGCTCGTCTGCCCGTGCTGCTGGCCCTCTTCGAGCACCTGGAGCAGGGCCGCACTGCCGAAGCAGTACGATTGATTGTTGAGCGGGCCTACGGGAGGGGAGCCGCGCCCGCACTCCGTGCCGCGGGAGAGGATGCCTTTCTCAAAACCGATCCCCAGGTGCTCTATAGCGATTTGCAGGCATGCGCGGGCTACAATAGCCAGGAGCGGCTTGCAGAAATCCGTTGTCCCACGCTTGTGCTCTGTGGCGATGATGACCGCGTGACCCCGCCCAAGTTTAGCCACACGTTGCACGCGGGCATCCGGGGGGCGCGGCTTATTGTGTTGCCGGGCGCGGGGCACATGGCCCTACTAGAGCGGTCTGCCAGTGTTTCCACCGCCATCATGCGATTCCTCGCACCACATTCGCCCGAATAGGGTTTGGAAAACCACAAAGACACAAAGGGCACAGAGGGATATTCAAATCCCCTCATCTTTGTGTTCTCCGTGCCTCTGTGGTGAAACTACCTCTCCTCAGACAGGTTGCTACTTGCCAATGCAGAAGCGGCTAAAAATTGTGTCGAGCAGATCATCGCCTATCGTTGCACCGATAATTTCCCCCAGCGCATTCAGGGCTGTGGTCAATTCGCCCGCCACCAGATCGGTCGGCAAATCGGCTTCCTGGCTCTCGATGGCGGCTTCCAGACTCTCGGTGGCGCGGCGGAGCGCGTCGCGGTGGCGCGGGTTTGTCACAAGGTGGGCCCCGCCCGGAGCCACCTCCCCCCCAAGCAACGCACGCCCCACCTCGTTGGCCAGTTCTGCTATGCCCGCCCCCGTCACAACCGAGGTTTCCACCTGGCCCACAATGTGCGGGTGGGCAAAGGGCAGGGGGAGGTGGCCCGCAGGGGGAGGGGGCAGGTCGGCTTTGTTCCACACCAGCAGCGTCGGCTTATCAACCGTTATGGCAGCTATGCGCTGGTCTTCCGCGGTCAGTGGCTCGTGGTGGTCGAACACCAGCAGGACCAGGTCGGCCTGGGCCAGGGCCGCGTGGCTGCGCTCCACACCGATTTGCTCCACCGGGTCAACACTTTCGGTAATGCCAGCAGTGTCGGTCAGCACCACAGGAATACCTGCAAGGTTGGCCATCTCTTCAAGCGTGTCGCGGGTGGTGCCGGGGATAGGGGTGACAATGGCACGGTTGCTGCGGAGCAGGCTATTGAGCAAACTCGACTTGCCCACATTGGGCCGCCCCACCAGCACAACCCGTGCCCCCTGCCGATAGATAACCCCATAGTCGGCCGTGGCGAGCAACTGATCAACTGCTTGCTGCTCTTCTCGTAGCGTCAGCAAAATATCCTGACGCTCAATCTCATCTTCAGGAAAATCCACCAGAACTGTGACATAGGCCAGGGCTTCGAGGAGGCGGCCGCGAATGCGCCGCACCTCCTGCGCCAGCCACCCCCCCAGTTGTTCCTGGGCCAGGGCCAGCCCTGCGCTGGTCTGAGCGCGGATAACATCGAGAGTTGCCTCGGCCTGGCTGAGATCAATGCGCCCATTGAGGAAGGCCCGCAAGGTAAACTCGCCGGGGTTGGCCAGCCGTGCGCCCGCAGCCAGAGCCAGGTCGAGCGTGCGCTGCACCACGAGCATACCACCATGCACCGACAGCTCAATGACATCTTCGCGGGTAAAACTCCGCGGAGCCTGCATAAACGCCAGCAGGGCCTCATCTATGACCGTTCTGGTGTCTGGCTCTACCACTTGTCCGTAGCGCAATCGGTAGGGGTGGTAGGGGCCGGAGGTGTGGGGACGGAAAATCCGCTTCGCAATGGGGAGCGCGTCGTTTCCGCTGACCCGCACAATGCCAATGCCGCCCTCGCCGGGCGCAGTGGCAATAGCGGCTATCGTATCATCGTAGGACGACATCTCACATCCTCAAACCCACATTCCAAACGACAGGGGGTAGTTGGTTTCTGGTATATACTTCCACATCTCCTCATCTTGTGGAAAAAAGAGGAAAGAACCTTGCTCTACGCTCTACAGGGGTGCTCACCTCCTCATTGAGTGAGCATCGGCCCGCTTACTCAGATTGAATGTCCTGACCTTTGCGGCCAGCTACGGGCAACTTGTATTCGTTGGTTCCGGTGGCTCACTATAGGTCATGGTGAGCAAGGAGCCATCGGCAAACCAGGTGGTTTGTTTGATTCGGCGGACGGCCCAGTATTTATCCGAATTCGGGATACGGGCGCACCCATCTACCAACACCTCTTCCTGGGTCGGGGTTGCCCCTCCCTTCATCAACCCCAGGATCTGCTCGTGGGCTATCCCCAGCTTTACCGGCTCATATTTGCCAACCCCAATAAGTAAAAGAGGGATAATGATAACGACGATAATAAGAAACAACAGGATCGAATTGCGGTTGCCACTACTCATAACAGTCTACTACCTTACTTATTGAATTACCAATGCTACTTTCCAGTGTACCTACATTTTGTCGCACTATCAGTCAATGACCACCCGCTTCAGCGGGTGGCTTGCGCTCCCAGGGTTTTCCCTCAACCGTGAACACGTCCCTTTCCAGTGTACCTACATTTTGTCGTGCTATCAATGGATATTTTGCCCATACCAGATGGTTTTTTGCCTTTTCCGACCAGCACCCAACACGTTCAATCTTCTTCTGCTCTGACGATGGCAACATCAAGCCCGAATGTCTGCTGAAACAGTTTGGCGCGGCGGTTGGCATCCCAGATTTCTACGGTAGCATCACCCGTTGTCCTGGCCGCAATCCGAATCTGCCCATCCTCAAGGGAGACACGCACATCCTCAACGACCTGACTTTTGCTACGCTCAAGGTATTCAGCAATCCGCAGGAGGGACCCAAGACGAGAGACGCGCATTTCGTCATTATCCTCCAACACAGCCCGATACTCGCGGGTATCTATGCTCCCTTTGCGATGGGCCCGAACGAGCAGGGCGAGCATCGCAATTTCGCGGTGGGAAAAGCCATTGATCATTGAATTGACAACCAGGTAGGCCGAGTGTTTATGGTGATCGTAGTAGCCCACCTGTACGCCAATGTCGTGCAGCAGAGCCGCATGACCGAGCAATTCGCGCTCCCACGCCCCATACCCATGCAAGGAGCGGAGCTGATCGAAGAGCGAGCGGCTTAGTTCCTGCACTTTGTGTGCGTGGGGTGCCTCATACTCGTTGAGGTAAGCAAGATTCTGGATACTGAAGTCTCGAACATCGGGAAAGAGGGGGGGGCGATTGGAGGGGGAGAGAAAATGCTCGTAGAACAACCCCTCGCGCAGGCCGGCCCCACTCACCACCACCTGCGAAAAGGTCCCCCGGCGCATCAACTGGCGCAAGATGACAGCTCCGGGCAGAATGACATCGGTGCGGTCGCGGTTGAGGCCGGGGATATTCTCGCGTTGTTCGTGGGATGATTTTCGCAACATCGAAATGATGCTATCGAGAGCTTTGTTGGTGAGGATATAGTGGTGAATGCGCTCCAGGGGGTGACGGCAGCGTTTCTGGTCAATGCGAGCAAGGTTGCGGATGGTGCCCCCAAGACCAACCAGCATTGAGCCGGGGGTTTCTTTGAGCCAGTCAAGCTCGGTAAACATCCTGGCCACGCCCTGCTCAAGCTGACGAAAATCCTGCTTGCTCACCGGGTCGGAATGGATAAAGCGTTCGGAGAAACGCACCACGCCGGCCTGCTGCGAGGATGAGCGGCTAAAGAGTCGCCCATACACTTCGGTTACTTCGGTGCTCCCCCCGCCAATATCAATGACATAGCCATCGGTCATAGTCAACGAGTTGACCACCCCCAGGTAGCCATAGTAGGCTTCCTCATCTCCGCTCAATACGCGCAGTTCAAGCCCGGCTCTGCGTCGGAGTTGCTCCAGAAATTCTTCCTGGTTTGTGGCCTCGCGGACGGCACTGGTTCCCACTGCGATAATATGCTGCACGTTGGTAGCACGGCAGAAATTGTGAAACATCTTGAGTGTTTCAATTGCACGATACATGGGCTGCGGTTGGAGTGTCAGCGTTTCGCCCATCCCTTCGGCCAGACGTACCGTCGCGCTCACTTCGTCAACAAGTCTAAAGGAGCGGTCTGGCACGTAGGCGATAACAATAAGGCGCGAGGTATTCGATCCCAGGTCAATAATCCCAATTCGTCGGCTATCCTGCACTAGCTGGCTCTTTTCCCTTCTTGCAATACGGCGGCAACTTGTTCGAGGACGGTTTCCATCTCTGCGTAGCTGATGATGAGGGGGGGGAGAAGTCGGAGCACCGTCGGGCCCGCCGGCAGGGCCAGGATGCCACGCTCCATCAACGCGGCAAGGTGGGGCTGCACCCGTTCGCGTAGCTCCAGCCCGATGAGCAAGCCCAGGCCGCGCCCCTCGCGTACAGGGGGGGCGTGCAGGTCTTGCAACTTTTGCAGGAGCCACGCGCCTTTCTCAGCCGCCTGTTGCGCCAGGTTTTCCTCTTGCATCACGCGGAGCACGGCCCGCGCCGCCGCACAGACAAGCGGGTTGCCCCCGAACGTGGTGCCATGAACGCCGATGCGAAAGGGGCAATGTCGCTCGTGAACGGCAACCGCCCCCATCGGAAGCCCCCCCGCAATGCTCTTGGCCAGGGCCAGCGTATCAGGAACAACCTCACTATGCTCAATAGAGAAGAGTTTGCCTGTACGCCCGAAGCCGGTTTGCACTTCGTCTATCAGGAGCAGGGCCCCGCGCCGGTCGCAGATTTCGCGTGCGCCGGGCAGATAGTCGGGGGCAGGAGGGCGTACCCCCCCCTCGCCCTGGACAGGCTCAAGCAGCACGGCGGCGGTCTCGTTGTCTACGGTTGCATCCAGGGCTTCGAGGTCGTTGTAGGCTACATGGACAACATCGGGGAGGAGGGGGGCAAAGGGTTCGCGATACTTTGGCTCCCAGGTTGCGCTGAGGGCCCCGAAGGTGCGCCCATGAAAACTGCGTTTTGTCGCCACAATGCGCGAGCGTCCGCTGATCATACGGGCGAACTTCAGGCTTGCCTCAATGGACTCTGCTCCGCTGTTGCAGAGAAATATTCTCGCGGGAAAGGGGATGGCCGCGGCCAGTTCCTCCAGGTAGGCCGCACGCTGATCATTGTGGAATATCTCAGGACAGCTCACAATCTGCGTGGCTTGCTGCTGGATGGCAGCAACGATGGCCGGGTGGCTATGCCCCAGGTTTGCCGCGCCCTGCCCGGCCACACAATCTAGAAAAACCTGGCCTTCGGCATCCCACACACGCGCTCCCTCGCCCCGTACAATGGCTATCTGCCGTTTCGGATAAATTCCCGTCTCGTATCGCTGTTCGGTAGAAATAATCGTACTGCTCCGATGGCTTGTTTCCATGCGCTTTCCTTACATTATGCACCTCTGACTGACACCGGCTATTATACCACTTCAGGGAAAAAACCGGGTCAATGGGATGGTTCGGAGAGCAGGAGAAAATCGCTTTTGCAAAACCACATACCTGTGTTATTCTTAACGCCATCAACCGTGAATGTCTCGAACAGGCGCAGTTACGCAGAAGCACAATATCCGGCGCATTGTCTGGGATGGATGATGGATGATTGTTTGAGATGTTAGAGCAACAACATGGAGTTTCCTGAATGAGCAGTGATACCCAGAAGATAGAGGCCTTGCAGATAGAAAATGAGCGATTGCAACAACGTGTGGCAACGCTGGAGAAAGAGCGTGATGAGGCGCGACTGGCATATCAGCAAATGCACGAGGTGTTGATGCAGTCGCCCGCCCCGATTTTCCTGCTGCGAGGCGAAAACCATATCTATGAACTTGCCAACCCGGCCTACCTGAAGATGGTGCAAAAAACTGATGTGATTGGCAAACCGGTGCGCGAGGTCTTTCCCGAACTGGAGGGCCAGGGCTATTTTGAGGTTCTCGACACTATTCGCAATAGCGGCGAGGGGTTGGTACAACAGGAATTTCCCGCCCTCATTGAGCGAGGTGGTAGCGATACGCTGGAGCAGGGTTGGTTCAACCTGGTCTACCAACCTATTCGCAATGTGCAGGGTGAGGTAGATGGCATATTGCATCTGGTGGTCGAGGTGAGTGAACAGGTGCGGGCCCGTCAAGAAGTTGAGCGGTTGAACAGCAACCAGGAAGCTGTTTTGCGTGAACTTTCGACCCCACTCATCCCCATCTCCGATCATGTGGTGATTATGCCGCTGATTGGCTCCATAGATAGCCAGCGAGCCCGGATGATTATGGACGTGCTGCTTGAAGGAGTGGCCCACTATCGGGCCCATATTGCAATGATTGATATTACCGGTGTCCAGACGGTAGATAGCCAGGTTGCCAATGCTTTGATCCAGGCAGCACAGGCGGTTAAACTGCTAGGAGCAAGCGTGATGTTGACCGGTATTCAACCCCAGATTGCCCAGACCCTGGTGCATCTCGGCGTGGACCTGAGCGGTATCCAGACGCGGGGCAGTTTGCAGGCGGGGTTTGCGGCGGTGCTCAGGCAACAGAAGCACTCCTGACGCATCATTCGCTGTCGTTTGCCGTTATTGCCCTTTCAGTCCCTCATACTGGACAATGTGCCGGGCCTCAACCACCAGGCCATCGGGCATGGTGACGCGGAGACGGAGCGTGTAGCGGCCCGGCGGTTGGCCCTCCAGGTGCCAGACACCGAGCAACCCTTGCACCACGCCGGATGTGCCCCGATTGATGACCTGCCAACGTTGCGGTTCCTCTCCGCTCCCAACGTCGAGCACGTAGGCATGGCGGGCAATCCCCTTGATAAACGCCTGACTGCCCCGTACAATTCCCTCATCCCCCACAGGCTGAAACATTGCTACCACTTCGTCGAGCGAGCCGGGCTGCGGGCAGGGGTGCGTGGGGGGCTGTGGAATGCCGCTCTGCGCGGCCCACTCGCGGAACTCCGGCGGGTAGATGGCAAACTGCACCTCGCGCACCTCCTGCGATGGCGAGTAGGAGGCGGCCAGACAGAAGCCGTCGCCGGCCACCCGCACCGTCTTGTATTCAATGTCGGGCGGGGGCGGGCCCATGCCAGCGACAAACAGTTCACGGATGGTGTGGGGGCAGGAGGGGTCGGGAAGCGTGCCTGTGCCGGCACACACGGTCTGCTCAACGATACCTTCCGGGCGGGGGAAGGAACGATGGGGGTGGTCCTCGTGGTAGCGGGTCATCAGGTCGCGCCAGATGAGACCGGCCCCATTTGCCCCGGCGATCTCGTGCATGGGGGCGTTGTCGTTGTTGCCCACCCACACCCCGATAGTCACGTCGGGCGTGTAGCCCACGGCCCAGGAGTCGCGCCAGTCGTTGCTCGTGCCCGTCTTGACCGCCGCCAGGCGGCCGTCGGGGAGTTCCATCACATTTCCCTGCCCGAACATATACCAGCGGGCCTGGTTGTCGCTCAATATATCGCTGATGAGGTAGGCTATCGGCTCGCCGTGGGGCCCGATAACCTGCGGTTCCAGTTGCGGCGGATGGCGTTCGAGGAGTTCTCCGCGGTTGTTCTCCACCTGGAGGATAGCCACCGGCTTCTGGTAGTGTCCCCCATTGCGAAGGGTGTTGTAGGCCGCGGTCAGGTCAAGCAACCGCACTTCGTTGCTGCCGAGGGCCATCGAAAGCCCGTAGCGCGAGGGATCGTCAAACGTGGTAATGCCCATGCGCGTGGCCAGGCCCACAAACTGCTCGATCCCCACAAATTCCAGGGCCTTGACCGCCGGAATGTTCAGCGAGTTGGCCAGGGCCATGCGGAGCCGCTGCGGCCCGTGCCACTGGTTATCATAGTTCTGTGGGGCATAGCCCCCCGCGCTCCCCTGGTCAAACTGTGTGGGGACATCCCAGATAATTGTGGCGGGGGTCCAGCCACGCTGAAGCGCAGCAGCATAGACAATCGGCTTGAGCGCGGAGCCGGGCTGGCGCGGCGCAAGGGCGACATTTACCTGCCCGCCAATCGTTGCGTCGTTGTAGTCCACACTCCCCACCATCGCCAGGATCTCCCCCCGCGGCGAGAGTATCACCACAGCGGCATTGTGGGCATTGCGCGGGCGCAGCTCTGCAATATGCTGGTGGGCGATGCGCTGCGCCTCCTGCTGCCAGTGGGGGTCAATGCTGGTGATGACGCGCAATCCCCCACCGTAGAGTACCCGCTGTGGGTAGCGGTGTTCGAGGATGTCGCGCACGTAAAAAACAGCGTGGGGAGCAGTAATGGCCACGGTGGGCGTTACCAGCGTTATCGGCTGCGCGAAAATCTCATCGGCGCGGCGACTGCTCAGGTAGCCATATTTCGCCATCAGATTGAGCGTGATACGCTGGCGGGCACGGGCCGCCGACAGGTTCTCCCGCGGGTTGTAGCACGAGGGGAGCTGGGGCAGTCCGGCCAGCAGCGTCGCCTCTGGCTCGCTCAGTTGCCATACATGCTTGTTGAAGTAGGTTTGCGCGGCGGCCTCAACCCCATAGGCCTGTGCGCCATAGGGGACTTCGTTCAGATAGAGATTGAGAATCTCCTCTTTGCTATATTCCTGGCTCACGCGGTAGGACAGAATAGCCTCACGCAGTTTGTCTTCATATCGCTGAGGGGGTGCGCTGTAACCCTGCTGGCGGGGGAGCAGGATGGCCCGCACCAGTTGTTGGGTAATCGTGCTGCCCCCGCTCACAATCTCCTGGTGGCGATAGTTGAGCCACATTGCCCGAAGGATGCCACGGATGTCCACGCCGGGATGTTCGTAGAAATTGGCATCCTCAACGGCAATTGTCGCCTCTTTGAGGATGGTCGGGATCTGTTCGGAGGCAACGACGGTGCGGCGGCCCCCGTGCGGGTCCACCAGTTCATAGAGCAGGGTGTGGCCATCGCGGGCATAGATGCGTGTCGTTTCGGGGGCGTGGTAGTGGGCAATGGCCCGCGGGTCGGGCAGGCCGCGTCCGTAGTGATAGTAGAGCCACCCGCTGACGAGCAGCAGGACCAGCACCAGCAGCACCCCCACCTGGACAAACGCCAGCAGGAGCCGCCAGCCAAACCGTAGGAAAGCAAGAAAGTGTGTCATACCAATGCAGATAGGGATCAGGGATCAGGGGTCAGGGGGTGGGGAGCCAGGGTTTGCCCTCCCGCCCCAACAACCCCAGCAGCACATCAAAGGGAGGCTCATTTTCCGGGTGCAGCTCGAAGCGGGCCCGCTCAAACCATTGCACCTGGTAGGTTTGTCCGTTAATCAGCTCTTCTTGCAGGGGGCTGATGGGCAACCCAAACAGGGACAGACGCTCCGCTTCCGAGATGTCAGGCTCCCCATCAAGATCCAGACCACTGGCCCGCCAGGCCGCCAGGATGCTCCCACACACATTTTGCTGCGTCTCCTCAAAGTAGCGGCAACCCTCCTGGGGTTCCTGCCGAGGGAAGGTTTGCCAGTCGCGCCCCTGCTGCTCCAACACATCCACGCCCAGGCGGCCCAACAACACATCGTAGGGCGGCTCGTTCTCCGGGTGCAGTTCGAGGCGGTTGCGCTCGAACCACTGAACCTGGATGGGAGTGTTTTCGATGGTTTCTGCCCGTTGCTCCGTGATGGGATAGCCGAAGACGGACAGCCCGCCGTTCTGCTCCCAATACTCGCGGATGCGTCCGTCAATGCAATGGCCCGTTTCCTCAAAACAGCGCGGGGGAGATTGGGCTGTTTCGCCCGGCGCAGGTGTCGGGGTGGGGGGCGTGGTTGCGTGGGAGCCGGAGAGCGGCCCGCCCACCTCGATATTGTAGGTGCGCTCCTGGCCAAAGGGAAACCGCCACGTCACCCGCTGGCCCTCGCGGGTTGCGATGTCCTGCTCCGTGAAATAGTCAATCGTCGGCATTTCGACGCTCCAGGACATCTGAAAGCTATCGAGAAACTCCTGCGGCATCGGGGGATCGTCGCCCGACCCCTCCCCCTTCTGCACAATGTGGCCCGTGATAACGAGCATCTGCCCATTCTGCTGCACGGCCTGCCGAACAGCGAACGGCTTCACCCCATCATCGCGTGCTTCGCCCCAGAAGGTGTTGAGCTGCGTTGCCATCATCTCCGGCGTGCTGAAGTGGGCCGTAGCTTTGCGCCCGCGGTAGGTTTCGTCCTCCCACGGCTCAACGGTTGCTCGCCACTCGGCCGGCATCCGGGCAACATCGTCTTCAATACCGGCAAAGGGATCGTCCTCAGGGTCCATCAGGGCGAGAAACTCTTTGCTCAGCCCGATAATCGTCTCATTGACCCCGCTCCCATCCGGCTCAATGGTGGTGCTCATTCGCTGGGTCAGGCAACCGCTCAGCAGCAAGAGAGCAATGCTCGCGAGACCCCAGCGGGCCGCGTGGCCGAGGGGGGATGCGGCTCGCTTCCAGAAACAAACCCCGTTCATGCTTTCCTCACGATTTCCATTTGATAGTACACCCGACAAGACGGGTTTCTGCCATCGGGGGAGACTTGCCGGCCAGCACCGCGTCCAGCGCATCGCGCAAATAGTGATGCTTGATCTGCTTGGCATCCCGAAAATTGTCATCTATCGAGCCGTGGTAGCGGAGTAGCCCATCTTTGTCGAAGAGAAACACTTCGGGCGTGCGCTCGGCCCCATAGACCTGGGCAACCTCCTGCGTCTCATCTTGCAAGTAGACGAAGTTGAACCCTTTTTCTCTGGCTCGCTCTTTCATCTTCGGAAAATCGTCGTCCGGGTATTTTTTTGTGTCGTTCGCATTGATAGCGATAAGCTGGACCCCTTTATCTCCATAGTCGGTCTGGATGGCAACCATGCGATCTTCCCAGGCCTGCACATAGGGGCAGTGGTTGCAGCTAAAGATAATGACGATGGCGGCTTTGTCGGCATAGTCCGAGAGGGTATGTTTGCGGTCATCTATTCCTGGCAGGGTAAAAGGGGCCACACTGTCACCAAGTTTTATCCTGGACATTGTTCTTACTCCCGTTCTTTCGAGAAGATTTTTCCGGTTTCCTGCGCCGCACGCAGGGCGTTGCGGAGCATTGCGGTGGAAGGCAGCGGAGAAACGCGCCCATCCTCCATCCGATATGCGCGACATGTGAGAGCAAAGCGAGTGTCGGGCGATGGCGGATCAATATCGCGTCCTTTGATCAGTATAGTCGGAGAGCCAGGGAAACGCAAGCGTCGGGCCTGTTCCTCGGTCTCGACCTTTTCCAGCATAATCTCAGCTGCTATCCCCTCTTCGTTTAGCACCTGGCGGAGGTCTTCCAGGGCTATCTCGTGCGAGGGGCAGCCTTCGTAGTAGAGCACCCATATCGGAAGTGGCGTATCGGTCATTGGCATCCCTTCTCATCTTCAATCTTTATGCGACAGTATGGCACACTCGGCATCCCTCTGTTCTTCCTGGCCTGTATCATACCACAACGAGTCTCATGCTCCTGCTATCCTGTTTCTCATTCTGTAAAGTCCTTGTATCTCAGGGCCACAGTTCAGAAACCGGTTTGGTATCATACCAAATTCGGGTGTATAATGGTAGTATGAGACAATTGCACATAATCCAACATTTGTCGGTTGAGGAATTGGAACAACGTCAGCGACAAACGGATGATCCCATTGAACGGGCCCACTGGCACGTTATCTGGTTACATGCCCAGGGACACCAGGTCAAAACCATTTCCCAGATGACCCCCTATTGCTCCAACTGGATTTATTCCATTGTTTTGACACGATAGAAGCCCTGGTGAAAGCCCAGGAGAAGCATTGTATGCACATCCGCACCCAACGAGAGGCCATGCGTTCCCGCACCCTCGCACCCTGTACTACTGGTGGCCGTTGTTGGCATAATGATAGTGTGAGGGATTGCCCGGATTTGGTATGAGGGGAGGACAGGGGCGGGCAGTTTATTGTCGAGTTGGGCTTTATATGCCATTGGCAAGCGGAACACACCAACCTGCTGGTACATCATTTCTGCCTCATTCCAAAGCCATAAAATCGAAACCTGTCCGCCCCTAAAGGGGGGAGGACAGGTGGGGGGGCTGAACGATTACCCCTGAACGCTCACTTACGGGTTACGGGGCTTCGGTTTCAATTTCGACCCGCACGCTCATCCCCGGACGCAATCCCTGCATCTTATCGAGTTTAATTTTCACCTCGTAGGTACGGATGTTTCCGCTCACGTCGGCCATCGGGGCAATATAGCTTACCTTGCCGGTGAATACCTGACCTGCCAACGCATCGGCATAGACCCGCGCACTCTGGTCGAGCCTGATGCTTGAGATGTCCACGTCGCTAATGTCCACGCTCACATGCATCTGGCTGAGATCAACAATTTTGATGGCCGCATCGCTGCCAGACATAGCCGGGTCGCCTGGATCAATGTTGACCTCGAAGATAACCCCCTCGAAGGGGGCGCGGAGTTCGGCATATTCCCGATTGAGGCGAGCCAGTTCAAGGGCAGATTGGGCCTGGGCAACCTGGGCATCGGCAATGAGAAACTGCGAGTCTGTCGGGTCGGGGTAGAGACGGTCCCGCCCGGCCACCGCCGCATCAACCCCCGCCTGCGCCGCTGCGACATCATTCTCATTGGCCGGTTCATGCACCCGTTCGAGCGCAATCTGGGCCTGGACTACCTGCTGCTCAGCCGCCTGCACGCCAGTCACTTCCGAACGGCGGGCCCCTTCGGCGGCAACGACAGCCTGCTGCACTGCTGCTTCGGCCTGCTCCATTGCAACCTTCGCCTGCTCATACTGGACGCGATACTGGGATTCCTGTCCCTCGCTGATGAAGTTTTCTTGCGGCGAGCCGGTCATCGGGTTCCGTGTGACGGGCACGACCGGATCGGTGTTTTCGTCGTCGGCGTGCTCCCAGTAGCGTTGGGCCAGCGCGTAGTTCCATTGGGCCTGCGTAAGCTGGTAGGCCGCCTGGCTCACCTGGTAGCCGGCCTGAGTCTTGGCGTGGGAGAGCTGGTCGCGGGTGGCTTGCAGGTTGGTTTGGGCCAGCGCGAGCGATGCTTCGGCGGCGCGGACATCTATTTCTTCTGGCGGTTCCAGAAGGCGATTGAGCGATGCTTGCGCCTGGCGTATCTGCGCGTTGGCGGCTCGCAGGTCGGCAGCACGCGGCGATTCGCTCAACTGGTCTTTCTGTGCCTGCGCCATCACCAACCCGGCCTCGGCCTGCTTGACCTGATGGTCAAAGGTTCGCACATCCAGAATGGCGAGTACCTGCCCATCGGTCACAACGTCGCCATCCTCTACATACACATGCTGGACAGTTCCCTGGAGGGTAAACACCAGGCCAGCTTCCTTCTCGGCCTCAACCGAACCGATACCGCTGACCCCCTCAGAGAGATTGACGGCGGGGGAGCCAGTGGGCTGAAACATCCCGGCAATATCGCTGGTGGGGACCGGGGTTGGGGGAGTGCGGGTTGCTCCTCCTGGCACGGTTGCTGTCGTTGCTGGCTCTCCCGGCGGGCCCGCTGCACTCCCTTCTTGCTGTCCAGGTGCGCTACAGCCCATCAACCCGACCCCACCAATAATGAATAGCCCGATAAACAGGCTAAGAGATATGATGCTCCGCTTTATCATCTCTCGATTACTCCTTCCTTTCCTTTTTGCCTCTTTCTGTTACGTTCTGGTTTCCAATGATTTTTACTCTCGTTTATCGGTTCTTCTCTTCTCATAGATGTTCCCTCCTCACGATTCATCAGTTGTGGCATAGGCCACGGTCGCGCCCTCCCCGCTGCGCTCTCGATCCCCTTTTTTTCCTTTTGCTGCTGCGGCTCGCTGGTCTCGCGGCTCCGGTGTCGCCGGGGCCGGAGCGTGGGGGGCGGGTTCAGCCGGCTTCCTGCGGAAGGGCCGCCAGCGCAATATCCGTTTGACCGTATCCACAATGCCTTCGAGAATGCTGTAGGCTGTCGGGACAACCAGCAGGGTCAGCATGGTCGAGGTAATCATCCCGCCGATGACCACGGTCGAGAGGCCCTGCCGAATCTCTGCCCCTTCGCCTATGCCGATGGCCACGGGGGTTGCGCCAGCAATCAGCGCAATTGAGGTCATCAGAATGGGACGCAGACGGATCATCCCGGCTTTCTCCAGGGCTTCGTGCTTGCTCAGCCCATCGTCTCGCAGACGGTTGGTAAAGTCAATGAGCAGGATCGAGTTTTTCACCACCAGGCCCATCAGCATGACCAGACCAATCATGCTAATCATATCGAGTGGTCTTTCTACGAGCCGGAGGGCCAGGAACGAGCCGAGAAAGCTAAAGGGCATGGCCAGCATGATGACGAATGGTTGGAGGAACGAACCAAATTGCGAGGCAAGCACCATATAGACAAACAGCACCGAAAGGGCCATCGCAATGAGCATGGTGACAAACCCTTCGGCTTGCTCCTCGGTATCGCCACCGAAGTTGAGTTTCACTCCCTGGGGCACCTCGATATTTTTCACCCCTTGCTGCATTTCCATCAGCACTTCGTTGGTGTTTCGCCCGGTCACGTTGGCCCCGATGATGACCTGGTTGACGCGGTTTTGTCGCCGGATGGTCGTCGGGCCCAGCTCAAACTTGATCTGAACAAGCGACCCGATGGGCACACTGCCGCTCATCGTCGGAATGTTGATATTGCGAATGTCTTCGATGCTGGCGCGGTCGCCGGGGCGAAGCCGCACGTTAATGTCAACATCCTCGCCATCTTTGCGAAAAACGCCGGCCTTGCTCCCATTGATGAGCGTTCGCACCGAGTTTGCAAGATCGTCGTTGGTAATGCCAATATCGCCAATTTTAGAAGGGTCAACGATAATATGCAACTCTGGCTTGCCCGGTTTGTAGGTCGAGTCTACGTCAACCACCCCATCTATCTGTTTTGCCGCTTCGCGGAGTGTCAGCAGAAAGGGAATAATCTCCTCAAACGGGCGGTTGGTGTTGACTTCTAGCTGGATTTCGCGCCCCGTGACCTGAGAACTGTTGCTCCCGTGCCCTTCTTGCCCGAAGGCAAGCGTTGGCAAAAAGTCAAGCTGCGTGCGCAACCGCTCGATGACCGCTTCGGTGGGGGGGGCTTCGTCTTTGAGTTTGACAAAGATCTGCCCGCTCTCTGGCGTTCCGCCGCCGCCGCCAACACCGCTCCCCCCGCCGCTCCCGACCGTCGCCAGAATGGAGTCAACAGCGGAATCTTCCATCAGGAGAGCTTCTGCCCTGAGCGAAAGGTCGT
Organism: Chloroflexaceae bacterium; assembly: GCA_034436975.1. GTDB lineage: Bacteria > Chloroflexota > Chloroflexia > Chloroflexales > Chloroflexaceae > JAAUSY01. Next base: position 30,504 of record DAOTUE010000062.1, on the reverse strand, counting down.
TTGTTTTCTCAAGCGGCGTACCGGGTGGGAGTTCAAAGCCAACGTAAAACTCGCCCTGGTCGGTCGCTGGAAAGAAGGCGAACTTCAGACCGGCTGCCACATAGACGCTGAGCACGAAGATAGCGATGGCCAGCACAACAACAACGAAGCGATGGCGCAAACTCCAGCGCAGCAACAAACCATAGAAACGCCCCATCCAGCCAATTTCTTCCTCTTCCTTGTGGTGTTTCGGCGAAGCGTGCTCAAGCTCATCCTGGCCTTGCTCACTCTGGGTATCCTGGGTATCGTTTTTGTCATTGTCCGTTGATTCCGTGGTTGCTGCTGGCTGGTAGGTCTCTTCGCCATTCCCGTTGCCTTTTTTCGCCGTTGGCTTTTTCTGCTGGAAGAGGTGGGCCGAGGTCATAGGCGCAAGCGTGAACGCCTCAACCAGGGAAATCGCCATTGCGCAGGCCACGGTAATACCGAACGATTTGAAGATAATGCCCGTGATGCCCGTGGTGAAGGTGACAGGCAAGAACACTGCAATCACCGTGAGGGTCATGGCAACGACAGAGAGCGAGACTTCGGCGGTTCCCAGGCTGGAGGCGCGAATGGGGTGCTCGCCCATTTCGGTATGGCGAAAGATATTTTCGCGCACCACAATAGCATCGTCAATGACTAGCCCCACCGAGAGGGAGAGGGCCATCAGCGTAATGACGTTGATTGTCAACCCGAAGAGGGAGATGGCCGCGAACGTCCCGATAAGAATGACGGGCAGACCAATAATTGTCACCAACGTATTGCGGATGCTGCGGAAAAAGATAAAAACGACAATCATTGCTGCAATTGAGGCGACAAACAGCTCTTCTATTGCGCCATGCACCGATTCTTCAACAAAGGTGGAGGTGTCGAGCGGGATGAAGTATTCCAGGTCGGAATACTGCCCGAAGACTTCTTCGAGTTCGTGCTTGACCTCGTGCGCCACCTCGACAACGTTTGCGTCGGGGCGTTTGATGATGCTGACGTTGATGGCATCCTCACCGTTGAGCCGGGCATAGGTTGTCACTTCGGCGATGCCGTCCTCAATCGTCGCCACGTCGCCAATGCGATATTGCGTTCCCGCAATCTGGATGCGGGTGATGTCCTGCGGCGTATTGAGCATACTTGGTGCCCGCAAGTTGACATCGAGTTCCCCGGCGTTGATGTCGCCCAGACCGAGGTTGATATTGGCACTGCGGATGGAATGGCTGATCAGGGATGGGAGAATTTGCCGCGTCTGCATTTTGTTCAGGTCAAGCAAGACGTTGATCTGCCGCTGTTGCCCTCCCGACACTGACACCGACCCCACCCCCTGAATACGCTGGATGAAGGGGACAATATCATCCTCCACCACCCGGCGCAGTTCGACCGATGAGCGGTCGCCTTTGCTAAAGACGGCCAGCGAGATGACGGGGATTTCGCCCGGATCGAATTTGAAGAAAAGCGGGTCTTCCACTTCCATCGGGAGCCGCGGCATAGCGGCATTCACTTTGCCGCGGACATCCTGTTCGGCCACGTCTATGCTCACGCCACTTTCAAACTCTATCACGATCATTGCCGCGCCCTCATAGGAGCTGGAGGTAATGTCTTTTACCCCGCTGATGGAAACGAGCGCGTCTTCGACTGGCTCCGAGACCTGCTCGGCCACGCTGTCGGGGCTGGCCCCAGGGTAGAGAAGCTGCACCCCCACGACCGGTATCTCAAAGTCGGGGTAGAGGTTGACGGGCATCCGGAAATAGGAAAGCAGACCGAGCACGATAAACAGCAGCATGACCATTGTGATAAAGACCGGCTGCCGGATAGACGTGTCGGAAATGGCAACACCTTCAAGTTCTGGATATTTTCTCGGTTTGCTCATAATAGGCAGTCGTGCCAGGGAAGGAAATGATCATTCTCCAGGCACCTTGTTCTCCTTTCTCATTTGCGGGTTATCATCGTAAAAAAAGCAATGCAGAGATGCCTCTCCATTTCTTCCGACAGGGCGGAAGGGGGGATGAGAACTCCCAATCATTGCTCTTCTTCTGCGAGCGCACATTGATTCCGGTTTGATTCCGGTTTGATCTGGTTGCCATAGAAAAGGTTCGCCCTGTTCTCGCCTTCTGGCCGGTACGAACCTTGTAGAGAACACCTCAAACTTGCTATGCACACATTCCTTTGCTATTATACAGCAAGCCACTTTCCTTGACAAGGGGGTAAATTTCCTTTACTCTTGAGTAGGTGGCTCCTGACGGGGAATTTTGGCATTTGCAAGGGACATCATCCCCCAGGAATACAAAATAATTATGGGTATGGTATAGTCTACTAAGGATATGGCATGACAACAGGCTCACTACGCGAACGTCGTCGGCAACTGCTGCGGGAGGAAATCATCGAAGCCGCCAGAGAATTGATGGGCGAGAAGGGGCACGAGATGATGGGGATGGATGAAGTGGCGGCCCATGCTGGCATTTCCAAGCCCACGCTCTACAGCCATTTTGCCACAAAAGAAGAACTTGTGCTCACTGTGGCAATGCAAAAAATGGAACAGATTGTTACGGTGCTTGAAGCTGGGGACAATGGTCTCTCCCCACTGAAGCGGTTGTCGCTGGTTCTCCACAAAACAATAACATTCCAGGTTGATGAACATTCAACAACCATACGTCCCTGGAAACCGGAACTGTTTCAATTTCTGTGCCACCACGAAACGTCAAGCGCAATGCTTGACCGGATTGACGAGCGAATTGTGTCGCTGGCTGAGGCAGCCATTGTCCAGGGGGAGGTGTCCGACGATCTCGATCTGGCGACCTTTGTCCGGACGTTCTACGCCATTCTGCATGCGTTGAATACCGGGCATTTTAGCAAAGCGGGCGACCCCGACCCGGTGCGGATAGCCGACCGGCTCACGGCGGTGTTTTTGCGGGGGGTGGAGAGAGTGCAAGCACAAGGCGAGTAGCAACCGGCCACTTCGTGTAAGCTCAGACCCCCACCTGTTCTCCCTCATGCTCCAGTGGGAGGACTGAACGATTACATCGAGTCTGAACAGTTACTCATCCTCTCCGTTTTCCTGCGAAACTATGCTATACTGAAGCCGGTAAAGGTGTCGAACTGCTCGCACGGCAAGGTACGGCACTATGTGGAATACAAGGCCGAAGCAGAAGGAATTAAAACGGAACTGGTGAGCGAACGGTACACCAGTCAGACGTGCCCATCCTGTGGAAGTCGGCACAAACCATGCGGCAGAAGATATGTCTGTGGCCCGTGTGGTTTCAGCGGACATCGTGATGGGGTGGGAGCGGTAAATAATATCCTGTCGGTGCATCAATATGGTATGCCTGGGCGTATCAGACCCACAGGAAGAACAATGTATCGTATCCCGTACCAGGTACGGGTTCTGCGTAGTCCCCTGGGCACGGGGCAAGTGGCTTATTGTGCGGACTCCCGTGGGGAGCGCATGCAAGAAGCCGCCGCGCTTGAGCACGTGCGGAGTGTCACGAGAGCACGATAAAGGGAGCACTGCTATGTTGCAAAATGGCACAATGATACACAGCCGCTACCGCGTTGTTCGCAATATCGGGCAGGGGGGGATGGGAGCCGTTTATGAAGCAATGGATGAGCGACTCGGGACAACCGTTGCCCTCAAGCAAACGCTGGTGACAGAAGACCATCTGAAGAAGGCGTTTGAACGCGAGGCCCGCTTGCTGGCCGCGCTGCGCCACCCCTCACTCCCCAGGGTCATTGACCATTTCATTGATACCGCGGGACAGTTTCTTGTCATGGATTTTGTCCCTGGAAAAGATCTGGGAATGCTCTTGCAAGAGATGCAAAAACCGTTTCCTGTGGGGGCCGTGCTGCGCTGGGCCGACCAGTGGCTCGATGCGCTGATCTATCTGCATACCCACAACCCGCCGATTATCCACCGCGACATCAAGCCACAGAACGCCAAAGTGTTGCACGATGGCCGTCTGATGCTCCTTGATTTCGGGTTGGCAAAAGGGACAGCCCACCCGCAAACCCGTGTAACCAGCGGCGGAAGCGTTATGGCCTACACCCCCACCTACGCCCCCCTGGAGCAAATTCAGGGCACCGGGACGGACCATCGCACCGACCTCTACTCGCTCGGAGCCACGCTCTACCACCTGTTTACTGCGCGTGCGCCCGTAGCTGCGCTGACCCGATCGGTCTCCTTCATCAATAGCGAACCCGACCCCCAACCGCTGGCACACACCTTCGCCCCCGGTGTCCCGCCGGAAGTTAGCCGGGTCATCCAGTGGGCAATGGCTCTCCGTTCGCGGGATCGTCCGCCGGACGCAGCCGCTATGCGAAACGCGCTCCGAGAGGCAGCCCGCCATCGCCGCACCACCGGCCCGATGGGTCCGATGGGTCCGCAACAGCCAGCGACAGGCGAAACTCTGATAGAGGGGGGGACTTCCGCCCCGTCGCCACAGCCCTCACCATCACGCCCCGCACCACCGCCACAGCAGCAGAAACCCCATTCGGAACACCTGCGCCCCGAAGCAGCTCAGGCACAGGGTCAGGCTGGAGCTTCTTCGCGGCCTGCCGGCGGAAAGGTTCAACCGCTCCCGCCTCCCGTTATACCGCAGGCGGGCATTCCCCCACGACCCCAACAACACCAACAACAACAGCGACAACAGCAAAGAATCGCCCGGCGGGTTTCCCCACTCGTCATCGTGCTCTGGACGATGGCCAATACGCTGGCCTGGACCGTGTGTTGGAGCTGGTCCTGGCTCCCGGAAGTGCTCTTTCTCCCAATCCGGATAGAAGCGATCATCGGGGCAATCACCATACCAGGTGTCCCTACGGCTGGCTGGCTCATCGGTTCCGGGCTATTCTTCGGGCTTGGCACGGGGTTTGTTCAGTGGCTTGTCCTCCGACACTACCTGCGCCCATTGAAAGCATCGCTGGCCTGGCTTTCGGCCAGCATCCTGGGGGGCATCCTGGCTATCCCATCAAGCAGCATTATCAGTGGTATTATGATTTCTCTAGTGGCTGATGTTGTCAGCATTGATAGTCTTCTCGCTACCCTGGCAACAATACTAATGATCAGCGTTGTGAGTGGTCTGGTTGCCGGCTTCGCTATCGGCTTTTCCCAATGGTTTGCAATGCGACGGAAACACCGCTGGCCCGCCTGGTGGATCATCGTCAGCCTTTTGGGAGGAACCATCGGGTTTGCTGCCATTGTCATTACCGCTGTCCTGGTATACTTTGTTGGGATCGAGGTCATTGGTATGGGATATACGAACACAACGGCTGTCGGAGGAATACTCGGCGGGGGAGCCGGGGGGATACTCTATGGCCTCATCACGGGGGCGGGGCTGATGCGCGTGCTGCGGCGAGGCTGAGAGCAATGGATGAGATCTGAGAGGACGAACAATGCAACTGGAAGACTATTTTGATTTTCTTGAATCAGGAGACATCCGTATCAAAGGGCATCGGATAGGCATAGAGCACGTTATCAATCTCTACCGTGAAGGGTTTAGCCCCGAACAAGTTGCCCAACACTACCCCGGACTGAGCCTGGAAAAAATCTATGCCACCATCACGTACTATCTGCACAAACGGGATGAGATAGAGCGGTATATTGCCGAAGGCGAGGCCTGGAAAGAGGAGCAATACCAGCAATCACTTGAAGATCCGACTTCGCCCATCCATCGCATTCGCCAGTTGAACATGCATCACTTATGACGATACGATTTCTCCTTGATGAAAACCTCTGGCCCAGGATAAAGACGCTATTGTTGCGACACGATTCTACAATAGATGTCATTCGCGTTGGTGATGAAGGCGCACCACCATTGGGAACTTCCGACCCGAAAATCCTGGACTACACGGAGCGTACACCGCGTATCCTGGTAACAAACAATCGCAAAAGTATGCCCGGTCACGTTGCCAGGCATTTTGCAGCAGGCCGTCATCACTGGGGCATCCTGCAAATTCGCCTCGAAAGACCCTTGTCAGAAATTGTCGAATCGCTCTATCTCATATGGGGAGCTTCAACGTGTGAAGAGTGGAAAGATCGAACCGTCTGGATACCCTGAAGAACGCATGGGACCTGAACAACAAACCGCCCGCTCTCCTTCCCGTGCCGTCATTGGTCTGTTCAGCGGAAGCGTCAACGGGTTTTACTCCGGTCGCATCACGGGGGCAGGGCTGATGCGCGTGCTGCGGCGAGGCTGAGAGCAATGGAGATTTGAGAGGAAGAAATATGGAAAACTGTTTTCTGTCTTGTGCTATCATAGGGCCTGGAACCAGTAAAACCATGAACCGAACAAAAATCTCTTGTATTGCAACTGTGGAGAACTGACAGCGTGAATCGTTTACCATTCCTGGAAGAAGTGGATTTGAGCAAACCGTATGACCCGAAGCAGGTTGAGCAACCGCTGTATGCCTGGTGGGAGCAGCGCGGCTTCTTTGCTCCTGCGCCCGATGCCCCCCGCCCCCCCTTCGTCATCAGCATCCCCCCGCCCAACGTGACGGGAGAACTGCACCTTGGCCATGCGATGTGCGTTGCCATTGAAGACCTGATGATCCGCTGGCGGCGGATGCAGGGCTACAAAACACTGTGGGTGCCCGGCACCGACCACGCCGGCATCGCCACGCAGCTCCAGGTAGAAAAGCTGCTGGCCAGCGAAGGCACCAGCCGCCAGCAGGTGGGGCGCGAGGAATTTTTGCGGCGCACCTGGGAATGGAAAGAAAAATACGATGGGGTCATTACCAACCAGCTCCGCCGTCTGGGGGCAAGCTGCGACTGGAACCGCGAGCGGTTTACGCTCGACGAGGGGCTGAGCCGTGCTGTCCACACGGCCTTCAAGCGGCTCTACGACGACGGCCTGATCTATCGCGGCACCTACCTCGTCAACTGGTCGCCAAACCTGCAAACGGCCGTCAGCGACCTTGAGGTTGAATATCAAACCCGGCAGGGGTCGCTCTGGTATGTGCGCTACCCCCTGCTCCCCCCCGGCAATGGCAGCGATGCGCCCGGCGCGGGCCCCACGCAGCCCTGGGGCAGCGGCCAATGGGACTGGGGCGCAAACGACTATATCACTGTTGCCACGACCCGCCCGGAGACCATCCTGGGCGATACGGCGGTTGCCGTCAACCCGGAAGATGAGCGGTATACCCATCTGATTGGACGCTCTGTTGTGCTCCCGGCCATTGGCCGGCGCATTCCCATTATTGCCGATGAATATGTGGACAAAGAATTTGGCACGGGGGCCGTCAAGATTACCCCGGCCCACGACCCGAACGACTACGAGGTAGGCAAGCGGCACAATCTCCCCATGATTTCTATTATGAACAGGGACGCAACCCTGAACAACGAAGCCGGCCCCTACGCGGGCCGGGACCGCTTCGAGGGGCGCAAGGCCCTGGTGTCCGACCTGGAGCGCGAGGGGTTGCTGGTCAAGGTTGAGCCGCACACCTCCAGCGTGGGGGTCAGCCAGCGCGGAGGCGAGGTGATTGAGCCACTCTTGAGCGAACAATGGTTTGTGCGGGTTGAGCCGCTGGCCGCGAAGGCCCTGGCCGCTGTTCAGGAAGGGCGCACCCGCATTGTGCCCGAACACTTCGAGCGCGTCTATATCCACTGGCTCGAAAACATCCGCGACTGGTGCATTAGCCGTCAGCTCTGGTGGGGCCACCGTATCCCCGTGTGGCACTTCCCCGACGGACAAATGGTTGTTCCCGACCCGGACGAACCGCCACCCGAAGGGACCACCCAGGACCCCGATGTCCTGGATACCTGGTTTAGCAGCGGGCTGTGGCCCTTCAGCACGCTCGGCTGGCCCGACAATACCGACGACCTGCGGACCTTCTATCCCACCAGCGTCATGGAAACGGCCTACGACATCCTCTTTTTCTGGGTGGCCCGCATGATGATGATGGGGTGCTACCTCACCGACGTTGAGCCGTTCCACACCGTCTACCTGCACGGGTTGATACGCGATGAGCACGGGCGCAAAATGTCCAAAACGGCTGGAAATGTGGTCAACCCACTTACCGTGATGGACACCCACGGCACCGACGCGCTGCGCTTCACCCAGGCCACCAGCGGCACGCCGGGCCAGGATCTCAACCTGAACCCGCAGCGCATCGAGGCGGCCCGCAACTTTGCCAACAAAATCTGGAATATGACGCGGTTTGTTGTGAGCGTGCGTGAGCGCGTGGAGCACCCGGCGGGAGCCGCCATCGTTGAGCCGCTCCCCCACGATGCGCCCCTGGCCAACCGCTGGATACTTTCCCGCTCCCATCGTCTTGCTGCCACCGTTGATCGTCTGCTCGAAGGGTACAACTTTGGCGAAGCCGGGCGGCAGATCCACGATTTCCTCTGGAGCGAGTTTGCCGACTGGTACATCGAAGCGGCAAAAATCCAGCTAGAAGCGGGCGAGCAGGTGCAGCAACAGACGCTTGCTGTGCTTATGACGGTGCTGGATGGGGGATTGCGGATGCTCCACCCCTATATGCCCTTTGTCACCGAGGCGGCCTGGCAATTGTTGCTGGAGGGCGAAACACACACGAGCACCGGGAAGCGCACCGAAACGCTGATGTATGCCCCCTACCCCACAGCAAACAAAGCATTTCTCGACGAGCAGACCGAGCGCGACTTCGGGTTGTTGCGCGATCTCGTGGTGGGGGTGCGAAATGTGCGGACTGAGTATCGCGTGGAGCCGGCCCGCTGGATTAGCGCAACGGCGGTGGGCGGACCCCATACCTCCCTGCTTGAACGCGAGTCGTTGCTGCTCTCGCGGCTGGCGCGGATAGATGCCGACCAGCTCACTGTGGTTGCCAGCCTGCCCCAGAAACCACACCAGGCCGCAACGCTGGTCTCTGGCGAAATTGAGGTATTCCTTCCACTGGCCGGCCTGGTGGACCTGGCGGAAGAGCAAAGCCGCCTGACAAAAGAACTGGAAGAAGCACAGGCCGACATTGCCCGGCGCGAGCAGCGACTGGCCAACCAGAGCTTCCTTGAGAAAGCCCCGGAGCAGGTGATCCAGAAGGAGCGCGATGGACTGGCGGGGGCGCGGGCCACCGTCGAGCGACTGCGCGAGCGACTCCTGGCCATCGGGGCTATCGGAGAGGAGCAATAGCACAACGATGATAGAGGCCTACGAATCGGTCAACCCGATCCTTCTTGTCGTTCAACAACTATCCACAACCGCCATTATCATCATCATTGCGGTTCTCATTGGCTTGTTTATTGAGCAGGTTGTGTTCCCGCTCCTCGCAAAGCTGGTCCGTCGAACGCCCTGGGGGAGGGACGACCTGCTTATCAACGTTCTTCGCGGGGGGATGACCACGCTCTGGTTGGTGCTCGTCGGGATCTATGTCTCGGTTGTTGGGATCGATCTCCGCTCCGAGCAGTTTGGCATCTACTGGACCATCGAAGGGCTGAACCTGAGTTCCAGAGACACCGACTTGCTCTATCGCGTTCTGCTTGTTGTCTTTATTCTATCGGTCAGTGTGGTCATCTCACGATTGATTATCGGGTTTTTCTTCCTTTCCAAAGATACCGCATCCAATTCGGCCCTCTCCATCTTCAACAACATCATTCGTATCATCATCTTTATCATTGGGGCCCTCTCTGTGCTCAAGCTGTTTGGGGTCGAGATTACGCCGCTACTGGCGGCTGTGGGTGTGAGCGGGCTTGCTGTCTCGCTGGCCCTGCAAGATACCCTGACCAACCTCTTTTCTGGTATCCAGATTATCCTTTCCAACCAGATTTTGCCCGGTAACTACGTGCGGCTGAGTTCGGGCGAAGAGGGCTACGTGGCCGACATCAACTGGCGCACGACGAAAATCCGCCAGCTTGCCAACAATATGGTCATCATCCCCAACTCCATGCTCACCTCGGCCATTCTGACCAACTACGACGACCCGGCAAAGGAATTGTCTATCCTGCTGGATGTGGGGGTCAGCTACGAGAGCGACCTGGAAAGAGTTGAAGAAGTGACCATTGCCGTTGCAAAGGAAATTATGCAGGAAATTGAGGGGGCCGTGCCCGACAACGAGCCATTTATCCGCTATAATGCCTTTCAGGATTTCAGCATCAATTTTACCGTTATTCTGCGGGGGCAGGAGTTTGTTAGCCAGTATCTCATCAAGCACGAGTTTATCAAGCGGCTGCACCGGAGGTACAAAGAGGAAGGCATTGAGATTCCCTTCCCCATCCGAACGATCTATACCAGGGAGGAGAAGCCCCATGAAGAACAATGATAGCAGGCCTCTGTGTTTTCTGCGGTTCAAAAACCGGGTTGGTATGATAGTGGCCCTTGTGCTTCTCGTTGCTGCCAGCGGCTTTGTTGTGGCTTGCGGGGGGAGCATTCCCGGCACGGGGCTAACATCGGCAACCGACCCTGCCGCGAATGGTGCTGCAACGGGAGAGCAAGAAGGCGGGCCATCCAGCGATGCGCCTTCCCCCTTCGATCAGCAAACACCAATCACCACGCCACAGGACGCGACAACCAGCGTAGCTGATTTCATTACGTTTGTCTCCGACCGAGAAGGGGATGAAGACATTTACCTGATGCGGGCCGAAGGCTCGGAACTACAAAGCCTTACGAGAAACCCCGCCCCCGACATTCAGCCGGTCTGGTCGCCCGACCGCAGCAAAATTGCCTTCGTCTCCTGGCGCGATAGACACTACGATATTTTTGTGATGAATGCCGACGGCTCCGAAGTGACCAACCTGACCAGCAGCGAAACCGCCGATACCTCCCCCTCCTGGTCACGCGATGGGAGTATGCTGGTGTTTCTCTCGACCGAGGAGGGTGATGGCAACGGGGAGCAGGGCGGAGCACACCACCAGATTGTGTTGGTGCAAGCAGATGGCTCAGGCCGGCAGCCGGTCAATTTGCAACGCACGCTGGTCAACATTGCCACGCCGGTCTGGTCGCCCGATGGCTCCCGCCTGGCCTTCTCCGCCCACACCACACAGACAACAAAGAGCGAGATCTACCTTGCCAATCCGGACGGCTCCGGGCTGATCAATCTCTCGAACCGCGAAGGAGCAAACGATACGCAGCCGGCCTGGTCGCCCGATGGCACCCAGATTGCTTTTACCTCGGACCGCGCAGGCAACGAAGAAATCTATATCATGCAGGCCAACGGCTCCAAGCAAAAGCGACTGACCGACCACCCCGCCGCCGACTGGCAGCCGGCCTGGTCTGCCGATGGCACACGGATACTCTTTGTTTCCGAGCGCGATGGCAACGCAGAAATCTACCTGATGAATACCAACGGCTCGGCTCTTGTCAACCTGACCGACCATAGCGCAGCCGACAGCAACCCACGGTGGGTGCCCCTGCCCCAGACCCTCAAGCGACTCGTCTTTGCTTCGGACAGAGAAGGGCGGTTTTTTTCGCTCTATGCGGTCAATCGCAATGGGACAAGTCTCGCCAGCCTGACCGGCGATACCGCCTGGTATAGCCACCCGGACTGGTCGCCCGATGGCTCACGTCTGGCCTTCTCCTCGGACCAGGCCGGCAACAACGACATCTACCTGATGAATAGTGACGGGTCGGGGTTGCGACAGTTGACCACCAGCAGCGGAGCCGACATGCACCCCGACTGGTCTCCCGATGGTCAGACGATTGGCTTTGAGACAGACCGCGATGGAAACTGGGAGGTTTATCGCATCAACACCGATGGCACCGACCTGGTCAACCTGACGAACCATCCATCTGATGATGGAAACATTGCCTGGTCGCCCGATGGGAAACGATTTGCCTTTGTTTCCAATCGTGATGGCAATTTTGAAATCTATGTCACAGACATTGAGGGGACGGGCGAGCCTGTGCGGCTCACCAGCAACAGCGCAACCGATGCGTTTCCCTCCTGGTCGTCCGATGGCACGCAAATTGTTTTTCGCTCGACGCGCAACGAAAACAAAGAAATTTATCGCATGAATGCCGACGGGAGCAACCAGATCAACCTGACGCGCCATCCCGCCAACGATGACCACCCCTCGTGGTCCTCCGACGGCACACTGATAGCGTTTGACACCGACCGCGACCGGAACCATGAAATTTACGTGATGAATGTCAACGGTACAGAGCAGACACGAGTAACAGACCATGTCAAAGGCGACAAATACCCCGACTGGAAACCGCAATAGCCGTAAACAGGAAGATACCCAGAACGAGCAGATCAGCCAGGCCCGCGACCTCGTTTTCCGCTATGGGTGCAACGCAACGGCCTACCAGATTGTCAATCCGGGCCTGAACCGCTGGTTTTCGTCCGCTGGCGATGCGGTGGTGGGCTATGTCACCAACGCTGGCTTTCGTGTGGTGGCAGGGGGGCCCATCTGCCCCAGGGAGCGGCTCGGTGCGGTGATGACCGCGTTTGAAGCCGAAGCCCGCCGCGAGGGAAAGCAGGTATGCTATGTCGGGGTGCAAGATCGGCTGGTCCAGATACGGAGCCTACGGAGCATGGCACCCTTGCTGCTGCTGGGCGCACAGCCGGCCTGGGACCCGCACACCTGGCCAGCGGTGCTGGCCGCGCAAGCCTCGGTCCGTTCGCAGGTGGCGCGGGCCCGCAACAAGCAGGTTCTTGTGGGCCGCTGGCCCCCCGCCCACGCCACGAGCCACCCGGAGCTGGTGCGCTGTCTCACGGAGTGGCTCCAGACGCGGGGACTCCCGCCCCTGCACTTCCTCACCGAGCCGCAAACACTTGCTCGCCTTGAGGAGCGGCGCACCTATGTTGCCTCGCGCAATGGGGGGGTTGTCGGGTTTCTCGTTGCCTCGCCAGTGCCCGCTCGCAATGGCTGGCTCATTGAGCAAAACATCCGCGGGCGCGGCGCGCCAAACGGTACCACCGAACTGCTCCTTGATACGGCAATGCACGATATTGCCGCCTCTGGCGCAACCTTTGTCACTCTGGGGCTATCGCCCTTCTCCACCCGCGCTACCATTGCCCCCCACCCCCACCCGCCCTGGCTCCGGGTGTTGCTCGATTGGGCGCGGGCCCACGGGCAACGCTTCTACAACTTCGATGGGCTGGATGCCTACAAAGCAAAATTCATGCCGCAGTGGTGGGAGCCAATCTATGCAATGACCACGGAGCCGCATATCTCCTGGCGAACCGTCTATGCCATTGCAGGAGCATTTGGCGGAACCTCGCCCCTCTGGTTTCTGGTGCAGGGGGCGTGGCGTGCGCTACGGCAGGAGATTCGCTGGTTTGCCCGGCGGGTGCAGCACACGCCAACCTCACGATAAGCCAGGACACGCCACAACCGGTCGGATGAGCGCAATTCTCCGGATCCGGTCAGAGAACCCCTTTTCGCAAAAATTTGCGCACCTGCACAATGTAATCGCGCAGTCCACCGATGGGAGCATGGGTCAACGAGCCATCGGGGAGCCGCACATCCCACTGCGTCTTTGTGCGCCAGAAGCGGCACAGCCCCGCCGAAGTATCAAACCGAACCTCCGGATGCTTTTCCTCATAGTTGTAGATAGGCCTGGCCCATGATTCGATCTCCTCCACGCCACCAAACTCATCGCGCAGGTAGAGAATCTGCTGCTGCATCTCCTTTGCGACAAGCCGTTCCTGCATGTCTTGAAAGACCCGGCGCAACATCTCGCGGAGCTTTCCTGCCTGAGCAAGCGTGATAAACTCATCCGGATCGCTAATTTTCCAGATTTGCTCCTGCTCTTCCCACCAGAAACGCCCTGTGCCACCCGGCCCCTGAAACACAATCTCGGCTCGCTGCGCTGCCTGATCGAAGTTGGGAGAGACCCAGGGACGGATCTCCTCCAGGTCCGGAAATTCTTCTCGCAGGCGAAGAGCCTGTTGTTGTATGGCCTGTTTTATCTGTTCTTGACTATTCATAGCAACACATCATCCTTCCTGCCCCTTGCATACCGTCTGTCTGCCCACCTCTACCTCCAGTGTACCATCAGGAGCCACAGGGAGCAAAAGTGCCCCTCCTGTACCTGTTCAGATTCGGGGGTATCAAAGGTGCTTCTGGCGCAGGTGTGTGGGGAATAGGGCATTGAGACTGGGATGAACCGGTGGCTGCTGCAAAGGGGATGGCTCCTTGAAACATAATATATCATCTATTGAAACCATTTTTGCAAAAGCTATGGGTACATAGAGGGAAGCAGGGCAAACATTCCCTACATGTGGTACAATTGCTTGTATATAGGCTCTAGCATGGCCTTCGGACGTAAGGTCCCCCGTCTGGGGGACTGTTTCTGGTTTGTGGTGTAACAAGGTTTCCTGGAAAGGGGGGCTGAGGAAAGGGGGCTACCTGGTATGGGAGCAGTGCTCACCGAACGTCGGCAACTACTCTTAAAGCTGGTTATTCAGGAATTCATTGAGCGAGCTGTGCCGGTAGCGTCGGAAACCCTGGTCCGCAAGTATGACCTGGCTGTTTCCCCGGCGACGGTGCGAAATGACCTGGCAATATTGGAAGAACTGGGGTATCTCACCCATTTGCATACATCTGCGGGCCGCCTGCCCACCGATGCCGGCTACCGCTTCTTTGTCGAAAATTTGATGGACTCTGCGCCGCTCAATGCCGAAGAACAACGCACCATTCGCCACCAGTTCGCGCAGGTAGATGGCGACTTTGATCAGTGGGTCCAGGTTGCAGCCTCAATCCTGGCGCGGACAGCACGGAGTGTCTCGGTGGTTACGCCGCCGCGAGCCTACCAGGCCCGTTTCAAACACCTGGAGCTGGTTTCTATCCACGATACGCTGGCCCTGCTGGTGCTGGTGCTCCACGACACAACCGTTATGCAGCACATGATTCCCCTGGACAAGATCTACAGCCAGGAAACGTTGCGCCAGGTATCGGCGGTCCTCAGCGAACAATGCGCAAACCTCCCCGTCACCAGCATCAAAGAATTGCTCGAACGAGCGCAGCAGCAGGCTTCGGAAAAAGAACACCGCGAAACCCCTGTTGATGAGCTGGAACGGCAAGTATTACATCTGGTTGTGCGCTCAATGCTCCAGGTTGAAGAACAGGTGAATGAACAGATATATAGCGATGGACTGGTTGAGATGCTCAGTCAGCCGGAGTTTTTGCCGGCCCTGATGAAAGAAGAAGACCCCGACCGCGGGCTTGAGCGCATGCGGCAAACGCTGGAGCTGCTTTCCAGCAACAAAATGCTTGGCTCGCTCATTCTCCACGCGCTGGCCAGCGATGGGGTGCAGGTTATCATCGGAGCCGAACATACCCGCGAAGAAATGCAGCGGTATAGCGTTATTCTCTCGCGGTATGGAGTCGAGGACTCCATTGCGGGGGTGCTTGGGGTTGTCGGACCAACGCGGATGCTATACCCGCGCTCTATCTCAACGGTCCAGTATCTCTCGCTGGTGATGAGTGAGTTTCTGGGTGGCCTCTACGGAGGCGAGGTTCGATCAATAGGGATCTCACAGGATTCCTCACAAGCAGTAGAGGAGGAAGGAAAAAAGAAATGATACGAGAAGAAGAGCAAAAGCTACAAGAAGAGGATATTGAACATACAGTTGATCACGCGGAGCAGACGACATCTGCCCCTTCATCTCCTGTCGGTGCCAGTCAGTATCAGACCAGTGGCAACGGGCAGGAGCAAGAACAGGTTCAAGAACAGGTTATTGAAGGAGAAGTTGTGACAGAAACAGGAGAAGCTGTGGCAGAGGGAGAAGTTGTGACTGAAGAGCCAGGAGCAGGAGCAGGAGCAGACGTTATCGAACGACTCCGAGAAGCAGAAAAGCAAGCGGCCGAATTTAAGGACCAGTGGCTCCGGACCGTTGCCGATTTTAAGAATTATAAGCGACGTTCGGAAGCCGAACGAGAAGAACTGAGAAAAAATGCCCACGCAGACCTGATCTTGAAACTGCTGCCGGTGCTCGACGATATTGAGCGAGCCGCCGAAAACGTGCCCAAAGACATTGCCGCCTCCACCTGGTGGGAGGGGATGACGCTGGTATCGCAGAAACTCCGCATGCTCCTGGAGAGCGAGGGAGTCCACCCGATTGTGGCCGAGGGTGAACAATTCGATCCCAACAGGCACCATGCCATAAGCTACGAAGAGGCCGAAGGGCGCGACAACGAGGTTGTCTCTGTGCTGCAAAAAGGCTATCTCCTGCACGATCAGGTGTTGCGTCCGGCCATGGTCCGCGTGGGCAAGAGTCCAGAACCCCAGCGGTGATGCCAGCGGTAACTGTTTAGACAGGGCCCCCCACCTGTCCTCCCCCCGGTGGGGGGATGGATTGGGAGGAGGGGACGCATCGGGGCAAGCAAGACGCTTGCGCTCCCAGGAATTGTCCGAACACAGTGAACGCTTACGATTGAAGGAGCATTGGTGCTATGCCAAAAACCATTGGCATTGACCTTGGAACAACCAACTCGGTCATTGCCGTTATCGAAGGGGGCGATGCCGTGGTTATCCCCAATGCCGAGGGGGAGCGCGTCACCCCTTCGGTCGTCGCAGTCAACCGGGCGGGGGAGCGGATGGTGGGGCAGGTGGCCCGCCGCCAGGCCGTGATGAACCCCGACAATACCATCTTTTCCATCAAGCGGTTTATGGGGCGCAAAATCAACGAGCCAGAAGTGCAAACCGACCGCGAGATGGTTCCCTACACCCTGACCTCGGCCCCCAACAATGATGTGCGGGTTTTGATGGGGGGGCGCGAGTATGCGCCTCCCGAAATATCCGCCATGATTTTACAAAAGCTCAAAGCCGATGCCGAAGCCTACCTCGGCGACGAGGTAAGCCGTGCGGTTATCACCGTGCCAGCCTATTTCAACGACAACCAGCGGCAGGCCACAAAGGACGCGGGCAAAATTGCCGGGCTGGAGGTGTTGCGGATTATCAACGAGCCAACGGCCAGCGCGCTCTCCTATGGACTGGAACGCTCGGAGCAAAATCAAGTTGTTGCTGTGTACGATATGGGAGGCGGCACCTTCGACATTTCGCTGCTTGAATTGACCGAAAGCGTTGTTGAGGTGCGGGCAACCAGCGGAGATACCCACCTGGGGGGAGATGATTTTGACCAGTGCGTTATAGACTGGCTGGCGGATAAATTTCAGAAGGAGCACCAGATTGATCTCCGCGAGGACCGCACGGCCCTTCAGCGGCTCAAAGAGGCCGCCGAAAAAGCCAAGATGGAATTGAGCAGCCTCCTGCGAAGCGAGATCAATCTCCCCTTCATTACGGCAGATGTCGAAGGACCCAAGCACCTGAATACCACCCTGACCCGGGCACGGCTGGAGCAACTGACCGCCGACCTCATCGAGCGGAGTATGGCCCCCGTGCGGCAGGCCCTGGACGATGCCGGCCTGCGCCCCGACCAGATAGACGCAGTGCTCCTGGTGGGGGGGCAAACACGCATGCCCGCCATACAGGAAGCTGTCCGCACATTCTTCGGGCGCGAACCGAGCAAAAGCGTCAACCCCGACGAAGTCGTTGCAATGGGCGCGGCCATCCAGGCCGGCATCCTGGGAGGCGAGGTGAAAGATTTGCTCCTGCTGGATGTCACCCCGCTCACGCTTGGCATCGAGACACTGGGGGGCGTGATGACCCCCTTGCTGGAGCGCAACACCACCATACCCACCAGGCGAGAGCGCACCTTCTCGACCGTGAGCGACAACCAGACCTGCGTCGAGATCCATGTACTCCAGGGAGAGCGGGCCGAATCGCGCCACAACAAAAGCCTCGGACGTTTTGAACTCTCCGGGCTGCCCCCCGCTCCCCGCGGCTCCACCCAGATTGAAGTCATGTTTGATATTGATGCAAACGGCATGACCAGCGTTTCCGCACGAGACAAAACCACCGGCAAGGAGCAGCGGATTGTCATTACGCCATCGTCCGGGCTATCGAAAGAAGAAATTGAGCGCATGATTGAAGATGCGCGGGCCCACGCCGACGACGACCGCCAGCGGCAGGAGCATATCCAGGCGCAAAATGCGGGAGATAGTGTGCTCTACCTGGCCGAGCGCGCCCTTCGCGAAGCAGGAGAGCACCTGTCGCTGGACACCCGCAGCGAGGTTGAGCAGAAAATGGTGGACCTGCGAATGGTGCTCGACGGGGACGATAAGGCCGTCATTCAGTCGAGAACGGCAGAGCTTTCGGCTCTTATACAGCAGATCCACGGGCAGATCGCATCCCATAACGAGGGAAAGACCGAGGGAAAGAGCGAGAACAAAGACGAAAGCCAGCAGAAACAGAGAAAAGAATCCCATACAGGGAACGATAACGACAGAGAAAAGAATACCCCTACGTCTGATGAGCAAGATGGGCAAGATGGGCAAGATGGGCAAGACAGGAAAGAAACTGACCAGAATAAATGAAAATCAGAAGGATTGATGGATGGCAGCAGGAATGAAGCGAGATTACTATGATGTTCTGGGGGTGCAGCGCAACGCATCGCAAGATGAGATAAAAAAAGCGTTTCGTCGCCTGGCCCGTCAGTATCATCCCGATGTGAATAAAGAGCATGATGCATCCGATAAGTTCAAGGAGATCAACGAAGCCTACGAGGTGCTCTCCAACGACCAGAAGCGGGCAATGTATGACCGCTTTGGGCACAATATCCCCACAGGCGGGGGGATGGGCTACGACCCGTTTGACTCGTTTGGAGGCGACCCGTTCAGTACCATCTTTGAGACATTCTTTGGTGGTGGGGGCGGGGGGCGCACGGGCCGTGTCCCCCACCGCGGGGCCGACCTGCGCTACAACTTGCGCATCTCCTTTGAAGAGGCCGTTTTCGGCTGCGAGAAGGAAATTGAGTTTCGCCGTCTGGATACCTGCCCTTCGTGTGGGGGGAATGGGGCAGAACCAGGTACCGACCCGGTTCGCTGTCCCCGTTGCAACGGCACCGGCGAAATCCGCCAGCGTTCGCCGCTGTTCAACATGGTTACAGTTACCCCCTGTGATCAATGCGGGGGAGCAGGCGTTGTTGTTCCCATTCCCTGCCGGACGTGTCAGGGCGATGGGCGCGTCCACCAGATGCGCCGGCTGACTGTGAAGATCCCCGCCGGGGTAGATACCAATTCAAAAATTCGTATCAGTGGCGAGGGCGAACCAGGAGTGCAGGGCGGACCCTTTGGCAATCTCTACATTGTCATTGACGTTGAACCTCATCCCTTTTTTATCCGCGACGAATACAACATCGTTCTCGAACTGCGGCTCAATGTTGCTCAGGCGGCTCTGGGAGATACCATTGTCATCCCCACAGTGGATGGGGAGGAGAATTTTCATGTGCCGCCCGGAACGCAGAACCGGCAGGTGTTCCGGCTGCGCGGCAAGGGGGTGCCCATTCCCCGCCACGGCGGGCGCGGCGACCAGATTGTTGTAGCGCGGGTGGTTATTCCCGAAAAGCTGACCGAGCGACAGCGCGAGCTTTTTCAGGAATTGGCCCAAACGATGGAGCGGGAGCACCCGGCTGCCGAGCGCGAGGAAGGTTTTTTTGGCCGGCTCAAAGATGCGCTAGGGCTATAAGCCAGCGGATAGCCAGCGGCAGGGGGGACAATGCGAGCGTATGAATGGCTCTATGGGAGAAACGCGGTCCGCGAATCGTTGCGGGCCGGGCGGCGCACGTTTCGCCACCTCTACATCTCCCAACAGGTGCGCGAAACAGACGACATCCGAGCCATCGAGAGCCTGGCCCGTCAGCACGGTCTCACGGTCGAGCGGGTCGAGCTGCGGGTGCTTGAGCAACACATCCGCAGGGGAGACCAGCGAGACCAGCGAAACCAGCGAGACCAGCGAAATCAGCGAAATCATCAGGGGGTCATTGCCGAAGCCAGTACCTATCCCTATGGGGAGATTGACGATTGCCTGGCTCTGGCAGGCCAGCGGGGGGAGCCAGCCCTGCTCCTGCTGCTGGACCATGTGCAGGACCCGCAAAATGTCGGGACCCTGCTCCGCACCGCCGAAGTTGTCGGCATACACGGGGTCATCATTCCGCACCGCCGGGCCGTGGGCATCACCCCCGCCGTGGTCAATGCAAGCAGCGGAGCCACCGAACACCTGACGATTGTCCTGGTAAGCAATCTCGACCAGACAATACGGCTTCTGCAACAGGAGGGGGTTCTGGTTGTCGGAGTTGAAGATGATGAGCGGGCCAGCGCATTTGATACCCTTGCAGCAACAGAGCCGCTCGCCCTGGTGGTGGGGGCCGAGGGGCCGGGGCTGGCCCGCCTCACGCGGGAACGGTGCGATATGCTTGTCCGCCTACCAATGCGCGGGCACCTGGCCTCGCTCAACGTTGCTGTTGCAGGGAGCATTGTACTCTACCAGGTATGGCGACAACGTGAGAGAGAACACCAGCGGAAACACCAGCAAAATAGTGGAAAATAGGAAAAAGAAGAGGAGTCATGAAAAAACTGGTCTTTGTCCTTGTACTTCTTGTTGTTGGCTTGATCGTATGGGTTAAAGATTTGCGTCAGCAGCTTCAGTCGGCGCGGATGCGCGGCGACACCTACCGCGATATTTCGATGCGCCTTGACCGGAAACTGGTGGAGCAACAGAGTTCCGACGCAGGATCATAAAGGTCCATACATGCATGAATGAGACATGGGAAAGGGCCGCGAGCAGAACAACGCCTTTTGCACCGACGCTGGTAAGCACAGGGGTTACAATTCGTCCGGCCCGGATGCACGATGTCAACGCCATTCTTGCCCTGCATAGCGAAATTTTTGCCGATAAGTTTATTGGAGCATTTGGCAGCGGGGGCATCGGGCGCGGGGTGCAGGCTCTGGCGACCCTGTGGTATCGTCAGGGGCACACCTCGTTGCAGGGAATGGTTGTTGCCGAATGGCAAGGAAACGTCATTGGAACGGTCATGCTCCGCACCGATGGGATGGAGCAGAACTACCCCGTGACAACCGAGGTCGTCTTTCAACAGGTGCTTGGCCTGTGGGGAGCGGTTCGCTCTATCTTTGCCCTTTCGCTGCTCAGTCACCATATCAAGAAAGAGGAAGGGTTTATTACCGATGTTGCCGTTATGGACAGGTTTCGTCGGCAGGGTGTGGCGCGGTTGCTGTTGCAATACTGCGAGAAGGAGGCTCGCTCGCAGCAAAAAACCTATCTCGGCCTGTATGTGAGCGGGGCAAACAGCGGGGCCCGCACGCTCTACGAAAAGGTCGGGTTCAAGCGGGTGCGGGTTCGCCGTTCGTGGCTCATGCGTATGATATTTGGGCAACGAGACTGGATCTATATGCGAAAAGACCTCTCCTGATGCCAGCAGTCAGCGGCAACTGCTGCTTGCTGATGTGATACAATAACCCCTGAGAAAAGCAAATATCCAGACAAGAGGTTTCTATGCTCACTATACGAGAGATTATGCAGATTTTGCCCCATCGCTACCCCTTCATTTTGCTAGACCGTATCCTGGAACTTGAGGCGGGCCAGCACGCTGTGGGAGAAAAGCTGGTGACAATCAACGAGCCTTTTTTCCAGGGGCATTTCCCCGACAACCCGATTATGCCGGGGGTCCTGATTATCGAAGCACTGGCCCAGACGGGAGCCATTGCTGTCTTGAGCCTGCCCGAATACAAGGACAAAATGGCTTTTTTTGCCGGAGTAGATGAGGTACGGTTTCGCCAGCCGGTGCGCCCCGGCGACACGCTACGAACGGAAGTCACATTGGACAAGATCCGGCGGGGGGTTGGAAAGGGGCGTGCTGTGGCCAGTGTGGAGGGGAAAACTGTCTGCGAGGGCGGGTTGCTCTTTGCCGTCCGAGACGATTGACGACTGCTCCCTGGGGCATCTCGCCGGACCACAAAACAGGTTCCCTCAAGATGGTTTTTGAGCCGCAAAGAACACTGCACCGTGAGGACGCAGCGTCCTTTGCGGTTTTTTTGTCGCATCCTACCGCTGCTGCACAATGCGCTCAACGGCCAGCTTTGCCGAAAGCAGCACAATGGGCAGGCCCGTGCCGGGGTGGGTGCTGGCTCCGGCAAAGTAGAGGTTTTTGTAGCGGGCGTGGCGGTTTTGCGGACGCAGATACCCCACCTGCATAAAATTGTGGCTCAAGCCAAAAGCTGAACCCTTTGTCAGGTTCATGGCCTGGTAGTCGAGCGGTCCGAGCGTTTCTTCGGTGACAATGCGTGTGGAGAGATCGCGCACGCCGAGCCGTTCGAGCGTGTCGAGGGTGGCCTGACGCGCCTTCTGCTGGAGGGCGGGCCAGTCTTGCGGGTTGCGCTCGTTGATGTGCCCCACCGGGACAAGGACCATCAGTCCGTTGCTGCCAGCGGGGGCTGTGTTGGGGTCAATCTTCGACGGCACATGGACATAGATTGAGGGCGGGTCGGGCAGAGTGAGGTCCTCGAAAATGCTGGCGAACGATTCGCGGTAGCGGTGGTCGGCCAGAAACACGTTGTGAGGCATCAGCGGCTCCACATCCCCCTTCACCCCCCAGTAAAACATCAACGCCGACGAGGTGTAGCGCAGGTTTTCAAGCCGCTTCGCGGTAGCTGCATCGTCGGGTAGGAGGTGGCGGTAGACATAGGGAAGGTCGGCATTGGCCACAACCACATCGGCAGAAATCCGCTCGCCATCTTCCAGCACCACGCCGCTTGCACGGTTGTTCTCAATGACAATGCTGGCAACCGGTGCGTGGTAGCGGAATGTGACCCCCTTCTGCTCCCCGATGGCCGCCAGGCTCTCGATAACGCGGTACATCCCCCCCCGCGGGAACCAGACCCCCTCGGCCAGTTCGGTATATTGCAGCAGCGAGTAGGTCGCCAGCGCATCGTAGGGGCTAACCCCCAGGTACATATTTTGAAAGGTGAAGGCCGCACGGAGCCGCTGGTCGCGGAAATAGCTGGAGACATTGGCATAGTGTTTTTTCAGGGCCTTGAGCTGGACAATCAAGGGGATATTGGCCGGGCTGAGGTAGTCGGTAATGGCATAGAAATTGCGCCCGACAAACCGATCAAGCGAGATGTAGTAGTGGCGGTAGCCCTCGCTCAGAAAGCGCAGGTAGGCCTCGAACGAGTCCGGCTCAATGGCGTTGAGTTGCTGGCGCATCTCCTTGAGGTCCGCGGTCAGCTTGAGCGTTGAGCCATCGTGAAAATGGACCTGGTAGGTCGGGTCGAGACGGACCAGGTCGAGGTGGTCTTCCATTTTTTCGCCCAGGTCGGCGAACGTTTCCCGAAACACATCGGGCATCAAAAACAGGGTCGGTCCCGTATCGAAGCGGAATCCATCGGATTGCAACAGATTGGTTCGCCCGCCGGGGCGGCCACTCTGCTCCACAACAGTCACCTGATAGCCGGCGTGTGCCAGGCGAGCGGCTGTTGCCAGCCCACCAATGCCAGCCCCAATCACAAGGGCAGAAGCCATGATTTGTCCGTACTCCTTACTTGCTAATGTACTCATCTCTATTTGAAACGCTACTATGTAAGCGTTCACTGGGTTTGGGCAATCCCCAGTCCCTGGGAGCGCAAGCGTCTCGCTTGCCCCGATATGGACGGTATCCCCCATCCCAATCCATCCCCCAGTGGGGGGAGGCCAGGTGGGGGGCTGAACGATTACGCTGCTATTGCATCAACCCCTGGCCTTCAAGCCAGAAACGGGTCAGGGTGAATGCAGCAATCATTATGCCCGTGGGGATAACAGCTACGGTTGCTGGCTTGGCAAGCTGGGTCAGGCTTGTCACCGAGCCATCGTAGCCCATAAACATACTGACCAGAATCATATTTACCGCAAAGATAACCCCGATCATACCAAAAAAAGCCAGAAACGCCAGCGGCCAGGCCAGGAGAGAGAGGTTGCCATAGATGGCCAACAACACCAGCATATTGAGCAGCAACACGCCTCCCAGTTCTCGCCAGGTGGCAAAAATCGGTTGCTCATCGTCAACATTGCTGCGGAGCGAGAGATTGAGCATCAGCAGCAGCAACACCGCCATCCCAACGCCGGTGCCCAGGCCACTGAGGGTGCGCAGCACGTTGAGCGAGGGGTAGAGTTGCCACGAATGGCCCAACCCCTCCAGCATCGAGTTGATGCCATCTACCGCCATAAACCCGACCAGTCCAACCAGGGCTATCGTGATGGGAATGGGTGGGATACGCCCGGCCCGCCCGCGTCCGATGGCCCACAGGTAGAGCAGGGTGATAATGGTGCTAATATAGATACCACTACAGCGGGCACAGATGGGGAAATGCACTCCACCCAGGATGATATTGTGCTGCTGTGAGCATAGCCCGTGCAGAAAGGCGTGCATCTTCTGGTCGAGTGGCAGCCCTGGTATGAGCACCAGAAACAGCACAAACCCGACGAGAACGGCTAAAAAGGCATATCGCCACGGGCGGTCTTTTTCCTGGCGGATGGCATCGTGATAGGCGTATCCGGACTGTTCCTGCTCGCGGCGTTCCATAATGCGCTGCCGGGCCAGTTCAAGCACTTCTTCGGTTGTTTTGTCGCTCATCGCCCCCCCTTTTCGGGTAATTTCATTTGATCTTACTTGTCTATGGTTGACAAGGTTCTGGGAGAAAAGATACCACGGAAAGCGGGCCGGCGCAAAGATACTCCCCCTCCCCCCGCGTCCCTCGTCCTCCGTGCTTCTGGAAAATCAGGATAAACTCGTGCGCCTTGTTGACGCGAAACACCCCCGGATAACCAAGTGGACGCATATTGTTATACTCGTGCCGACGATCCCAGATGATTATATCGTCGTAGATGAACCCTATCTCCTGCATAAACGTTGCAATGTCGCTGTGAAACGGGTAAAATTTGTTCTTTTTGCGAATATCCATAACAATGATGCAGCAGTATGCTCCGTTTCGCAACACCTGGTACACCAGCGCGAATACATCCTTGAGCTGTGCGAGAAACTCCTGGTAATCACTGATCGTGCCGAGATCCCCCTCGGCGTTCCCATAGTGGCGCGTATCCTTGTAATCAGCCGTTCGCTTGCGGTTGAGAATATCCCAATAGGGAGGCGATGTAACCACGAGGTCTACCGATTGCTTCTCCACATGGTCAAGCAACTGGTATGCATTGGCCTGATGGATTGTCGCCTGCCCCGTGCTATCTTGAAACATCGTGGGTTGCTCACAGCGCATTCGTGCAACCTGGACATAGTTGGGGGAGAGTTCCACGCCTACACCGTGTTTGCCCATCTGTTTTGCCGCAACAACCGTGCTCCCTACCCCGACAAAGGGATCAAACACTGTGTGATCCTGCCGATTGGTAAATATCTCATAGATACTTTGTCCAGGTCTTGCCGTCTAATTCGTTTGCTCGCTTCCGTCCATCAGACTGTTGAGGTTCTTCCTTTGCCTCTGGTTTGTGCTCCGCACCATGCGGCCCCGGCTCACCCAGAAAGCGGGCCTGATGGATCTCGCTCTGGAACTGGCTCCGATTGTTGGGCATATGCTCCCCTCCTGACATTTGACATTGTTATTACAGCCATTGTAGCACAGAATATCCCCTGGTTTCTGCCTGCTTCCTGACTGGTCCGTGGTAGTAGCGTAGTAGCGTGGGGAGATGCGGGTAGATGTGGTACAATGCAAATGTCAAAAAATCGAAAAGAGCATTTTATGAAGAAAGTGAGCAGGAAGCGGTATGCCAGAGTACAGGACAACGATTGGTCTGGAGGTTCATGCTCAGGTGCTGACAGCATCGAAGATGTTTGACCCCTGCCCGGCAGAATATGCCAATACGCCCCCCAATACCCACGTCTCCGTGGTTAGCCTGGGCCTGCCGGGCGCGCTCCCCGTCACCAATCGGCGGGCCATTGAGCTGGCGGCCCTGTCGGGGCTGGCCATCAACTGTACCATCAATCCTCATTCGGTTTTTGCCCGCAAATCGTATATCTACCCCGACCTTCCGAAGGGCTACCAGATTACTCAGTATGACCAGCCACTGTGCAGCGAGGGGTGGCTCGAAATCCGTACTGCCGCGGGAGAGGTGCGGCGCATTGGCATTGAACGGCTGCATATTGAAGAGGACACGGGGCGCAATGTCCATATGGACGATGGGACCACACTGGTTGACTACAACCGGTCGGGGGTGCCGCTCATGGAAATTGTGAGCAAGCCGGATATGTCCTCGCCCGAAGAAGCCCGCCTCTACTTTGAAAAACTGCACAAAACGCTGGTCTGGATCGGGGTCAATACGGGCAATATGGCCGATGGGGCTATGCGCTGCGATGCCAACGTGAGCATCCGCCCGGCGGGCCAGGAAGCCTACGGAGCCAAAGTTGAGATCAAGAACCTCAATTCGTTTCGGGCCATTGAGCGGGCCCTGCTCTATGAGGTGCAGCGTCAGGTTGATGTTCTCGAAGGGGGGGGGACTATCCATCAGGAAACCCGCGGATGGGACGATGAGCGGGAGATAACCATCGGGCAGCGCAGCAAAGAATTTGCCCACGACTACCGCTATTTCCCCGACCCCGACATCCCGCCGCTGGTGCTTGACGCGGCCTGGATTGCGGAGCGAACAACGGAACTCCCCGAACTCCCCGATGTCCGACGCGACCGCTTTGTTGCAGCGTATGGCTTGAGTGAGCAGGACGCGGAATTGCTCACAATGAACCGACCCGTTGGCGATTACTACGAAACGGCCGTGGCGGCGGGGCAGGCCGTGGGCGCAAGCGCAAAAGAAGTGGCAAACTGGATTGTTGGCGAACTCTTCCGCCTGCAAAAGGACAACAACGAGCCATTTGAGACGATGGCTGAGCGGATGCCAGCGGCGCATGTAGCCGAAGTAATTGACCTGCTGGCCCGCAAAACGATTACCCGCACGGTGGCCAAGCAGGTGTTTGAAGAGAGCTACTCCAGCGGCCAGCGGCCAGCGCAGATTGTGGAAGCGAAAGGGCTGAAGCAGATTAGCGACGAGGGGGCCATTGTCACGCTGGCCCGCGAGGTTATCGCCAACAACCCCAAACCCGTCGGGGAGTATCGCAATGGCAAAAAGACCGCGATACAGTTTCTTGTGGGGCAGATTATGAAGGCAACGAAGGGCCAGGCCGACCCCCAGGTTGTGCGGACGGTGTTGGAAACAGAGCTGGAGCAGGAAGAAGGGTAAGAAGAAGGGTAAGGGGATACACGAGGCTTTTCTATGTCCACAGCCACCTTGTTCCGGACCGTGCGCGATGACATCCGCGCAATCTTTCGCAACGACCCGGCGGCTCGTTGCCTGCCCGAAGTGCTGCTCTATCAGGGATTGCATGCGATTATCCTGCATCGCCTGGCACACACGCTCTGGTGTCGGGGAGTTCCGTTTGTTCCGCGGCTCATCTCGCAGATAGCCCGCTTTCTCACCGGTATCGAGATTCACCCTGGCGCACGTATCGGGAGTGGGTTTTGCATTGATCACGGGATGGGCGTTGTCATTGGCGAAACAACCGAAATAGGCACATCGGTAACGCTCTATCAAGGGGTCACGCTTGGCGGCACGGGCAAGCAGTCGGGCAAACGCCACCCGACCATCGGGAACAACGTGGTTATCGGGGTAGGGGCCAGCGTGCTTGGAGCCGTCACGGTGGGAGATGGAGCCCGCATCGGGGGCGGGGCTGTCGTTGTAAAGGATGTTCCCCCCCACTCGACCGCTGTCGGGGTGCCGGCACGCATTGTCGCTACCCGCGACCCGATGACTGGCGAATCGCGGCGCATCGAATATCTGCCCGACCCGGAGGGCGCAATGCTGCGCAGCCTGCGCGACAAGGTGCTTGAGCTGGAGCAGCGGGTGTATGATATTGAGCAGCCGGCCAGCCACCATCCAGAACACCCCGTGATCCTCTCAGCCAGCCTGTGGGCCATTCTCGATGAAAACGGTTTTGGCAAGCCGTGCGCCCCGGATGAAGAGTTTTCGCAGGGGTCGGGGATATAGGGATGACGCATAACAGAATTTCTAGCGAGAGATACAGCGATGACTATCCAGATCTATAATACGCTCACGCGCAAAACAGAGCCGCTTGAGACAATTGAACCCGGTGTCGTGCGGATGTATGTTTGTGGCGTGACAGTCTATGACCATGCCCACATTGGCCACGCCATGTCCGCCATTGTGTTTGACATTATCCGCCGCTACCTGGAGTGGTGCGGCTACCGTGTGCAACATGTGTGCAACTTTACCGATGTTGACGACAAAATTATCGCCCGCGCCAACGAGACGGGCCAGGAGCCAGTTGCCCTGGCCGAATACTACATCCGTGAGTTTTCTGAGCAACTTGAGGCCCTGAATGTCCTGCCCGCCACGCGCTACCCACGGGCCACCGAAACAATGCCCGAAATTATCCAGTTTATCCAGCACCTTGTTGAGCGTGGGCTTGGCTATGTTGCCGATGGAGATGTCTACTTCCGCGTGAGGCAGTTTGCCGACTATGGCAAACTCTCCGGGCGTAGCCTGGATGAGATGATCAGCGGTACCCGCTTTGAGGTTGACTCGCGCAAAGAATCACCCGCCGACTTTGCCCTCTGGAAGGCGGCCCGTCCCGGCGAGCCGTCCTGGTCTAGCCCCTGGGGGGAGGGCCGTCCGGGTTGGCATATCGAGTGCAGCGCGATGAACCTCAAGCATCTTGGTGAGCAAATTGACATTCACGGAGGGGGGAACGACCTGGTGTTTCCCCACCACGAAAACGAGATTGCCCAGAGCGAGGGACTGACGGGCAAACCCTTTGCCCGCTACTGGATACACAATGGCATGCTCCAGCTTGTCAACCCGCAGACTGGCGCGGAGAAGATGTCGAAATCGCTTGGAAACCTGGTGACAATCAGCGACTTTCTCAGCCGCTACGATGCCGACGTATTCCGCCTGATTGTCCTCAATAGCCACTATCGTAGCCCGCTGACCTACAACGAGGAGATTGCAGCCGAAAATAGCCGCAAGCTGGAGCGGATGCGTGGCGCACTCCTGCCCCCCACGGGCGATACCGTCAGCGGGGAGGCCGTGGTTGCCCTGCTCGAAGCCAGCAGCAAAGCCCGCGATAGCTTTACCGAGGCAATGGACAACGATTTCAATACCGCCAGTGGTCTTGCCGCGCTGTTCGAGCTGGTGCGGGCCATCAACACAGCCCGCGATGCCGGCGTGGGGGGCGTGCCCTTCAAAGAGGCTCAAGCCACGCTCCGAGAACTGGCTGGAGTGTTCGGCTTGCGCCTCCGCGAACCACAGCGGGGCAACCAGGAAGCGGCCCCCTTTGTGGACCTGCTCGTTGAAACCCGTACCGCCCTCCGCAAGGCAAAACAGTTTGAACTGGCCGATACCATCCGGCAAAGGCTTACCGACCTGGGGGTTGTGCTGGAGGATACCCCCCAGGGCACGCGCTGGCATTGGTGATACCGGGTTCAGGAGAAGCGTTTACCACAAAGGCAGGAGAATACAAAAGAATGTCATGGCTTGAACTCTGTATTGCTGTTGACGAAGAATCCGCCGAAGCAGTTTCGGAAGTGTTTTCGCAGTATGGGTACAATGGTGGGGTGGCTTTTGAACTTGCGCTTGACCCCACCGAAGCGGGCGACGTGGAGAACACCGAGCTACTCCTGACCGAAAGCCTATCCCCCTGCCAGGGGAGCCATGCGCTACCCGTCATTCTGCGGACCTACCTCCCCCTCGATAACCGCACGGAGGAAGCCCGCGAACATGTTGAGCACGCACTCTGGCACCTGCGTCAGATTCGCCCGCTCGGAAATCTCCATACGCGCATCCTGGAGGAGCAGGACTGGGAGCAGGCCTGGAAACAGCACTACCGCATTCAGCGCATTGGCCAGCGCACGATTATTGTCCCCTCGTGGCTAGAATACTCCCCTGCTCCCGATGATTGCGTGCTCTTCCTCGATCCGGGTATGGCCTTTGGCACTGGACTACACCCGACCACGCAACTTTGCCTCCGCACCCTGGAGCGGGTCATCCAGCCGGCAGAGGCGGGACATCCGAGCCAGCAGGTGCTCGATCTTGGCTGTGGGAGCGGTATCCTGAGCATTGCGGCGGCAAAACTGGGGGCAGCGCGGGTGGTTGCGCTCGATACCGACACGGTGGCGGTGAGCGTGGCCCGCGAAAATGTGGATCGCAATGAGGTTGCGGGTGTTGTTCATGTTGCGGAGGGGAGTTTGCCGCTTTCCCCCACACTCCCCGATGCTCCCCCCGCCTTCGATGTCGTTGTCGCGAATATCATTGCCAATGTGCTCATCAAACTGGTGGGCGACCTGTCCAGCGTGCTGGCAGCAGGAGGGACGCTCATCAGCAGCGGCATTTTGCACGAGCGCGAAGAGGACGTGGCTCTGGCCTTTGCCGCTGCCGGCCTGCACCTGCACGAACGTCACTGCGAGGGGGACTGGGTGGCGTTGCTGCATCGTCCTTTCCCCAAATGATGCGTTTTTTTGCTGTGTTTCATCCCCTCCCCCGCTCTCGGCATGCGTGTTCGGAGCAACACACCAGGGCAAGTCTACTTCCGCTTGAGTTACTTGTTGCTTTCAGTTTCTAACAATTCTTCCATAGGAAAAAGCGGCAAGGGAACCACCCGCTTCAGCGGGTGTGGGGAATTGCCGCCATCCTCCTTTCTCCTGGTTGTCACGACTGAATGAGTGTGCTAGACTGTTGTACAAGGCACTCTCTGCAA
>DAOTUE010000061.1:0-35088 GCA_034436975.1 Chloroflexaceae bacterium | reverse complement strand
CCTTCGTTGTTGCCTTCGTTGTTGCCTTCGTTGTTGCCTTCGTTGTTGCCTTCGTTGTTCGCGGTTTTCTTGTTGCCCCGCCCGATCATGTGGGGCGGAATGGACGAAAGGAAGCGCGAGGGTTTGGAGATAGTCTCTTCGCCATACATACCGCGGCGAAATGCATAGAGCAGATAGAGCCGCTGACGGGCCCGCGTCGCCCCGACATACAGGAGCCGGCGTTCTTCCTCTACCTTCTCGCGGTCATCCATTGAGCGGTCGTGGGGTATCAACCTCTCCTCCAGCCCGACAAGGAACACCACCGGAAACTCCAGCCCCTTTGCCTGGTGCAGGGTAATGCATGTTACGGCATCGGCCTGCGCATCCATGCGATCCAGGTCGGCGTAGAGGGCACTTTCTTCGAGAAAGGTGCGGAGCTGATCCTCCTTCGGGAGATAGGTATATTCCCCCGCCACGCGGCGCAACTCTTGCACGTTTTGCCAGCGTTCGAGGCCTTCCTCCTCGCCATACTCCCGCATGAGCATGTCGCGGAAGCCAATGGTTTCCAATACTTCGTCAATCAAGTCGGGCAGGTCGAGCTGGTTGCGCGAAGCAATGAACCCCTCCATCATCGTAAAAAACCGCCGCAGGGCATTGCGTGCCCTGGTCGTAAAGAAGCCCGAACTTTCCCCGTTTGTTGTCAGGTTTTGCACAG
Source organism: Chloroflexaceae bacterium (assembly GCA_034436975.1). Taxonomy (GTDB): domain Bacteria; phylum Chloroflexota; class Chloroflexia; order Chloroflexales; family Chloroflexaceae; genus JAAUSY01. The sequence goes on along the minus strand of DAOTUE010000061.1, from coordinate 34,394 downwards.
CCTGATACATCGAAATGGACTGCTCGTTTGCCCAGGCCTGCAAGGCCCGCGTGGTCTGGTCGCCGATACTTCGCCGCGGCACATTGATAATGCGCTCCAGGTTGACATTGTCGGCCTGGTTGAGGATAAGGCGAAGATAGGCCATCACATCGCGAACTTCCTTACGATCATAGAACCGAGTGCCACCGACAATCTGATAGGGCAACCCGTAGCCAACAAATGCTTCCTCAAGAGCGCGGCTCTGTGCATTGGTGCGATACATCACGGCGCAATCGCTGGCGCGATACTCGCCGCTCTGTATCAGACGGACAATCTCATCGGCCACGCGGAACGCTTCATCGTTGGGATCGTAGCCCTCTATCAACACAACGGTTTCCCCGCTCCCATTCTCTGTCCAGAGGTTTTTGATATGCTTCTTCTTCCCTTCTCCGCGGATAATCGCCCGGGCCGTATCGAGAATGGCCTGCGTGCTGCGGTAGTTCTGTTCGAGCAAGAATACCTGCGCCTCCGGGTAGTCGTGTTCAAAGCGGAGAATGTTTTCCCTATCGGCTCCGCGCCAGCCATAGATAGACTGGTCTTCGTCGCCCACAACAAAGAGCTGACGGTGTTTTGTCGCAAGCTGCTGCACAAGAATATACTGCGCGTGGTTGGTGTCCTGATATTCATCTACGAGGATGTGGGTGTAGCGATGATGATATGCCGCCAGAACATTCGGATATTCCTTGAACAACCGCACCGTTTCCATCAGGAGGTCATCAAAATCAAGCGCATTGTTCTGGAGCAAGAGGCTCTGGTATCGCTCATAGCACATCGTGTCGAGTTTGTCCCGATAGCTCCGGCTGCCCGCCAGGTCGCTGGCGAATTGTTCGGGGGAAATAAGGCGGTTTTTTGCGTTGGAGATACGACTAAGGATAGCCCGCGGGGGGGGTTTCTTTTCATCAAGCTCAAGTTGCCGCAGGGTCTGGCGCATAAGCCGTTCCTGGTCGTCGCTATCGTAGATGACAAAATCGCGCTCACGCCCCAGGTGGACAATATCGCGCCGCAAGAAGCGAGCACAGATGCTATGGAAGGTTCCCACGGTGAGGGCCGCTGCCTGTTCGGGCCCCACCATCTGTGCCAGTCGTTCTTTCATCTCCCGGGCCGCTTTGTTTGTAAAGGTGACAGCAAGAATGGTGAAGGGGTCAACGCCACGTTCGTTGATGAGATGGGTCACGCGGTGGGTGAGGACGCGGGTTTTGCCGCTGCCTGGCCCGGCCAGCACAAGCACCGGGCCATCACCAGCCTGCACCGCCTGCCGCTGAACATCGTTGAGATCTCCTGTGATTTTTTCGCTCATAAGAAGGGATTCTTTCTTGCAGAATGACAGTCATTGTGCTTCTGCTTGTTCCTGTTCCCATATAGTAGGTTTTTTGCGTGCAGTTGTCAAGCAAGCGTTCCTGTTTTCCCCGGTTCTCCCGTGTGACCTGTCCCTGGATTCTGTGATAATATATAGGGGACCAGGTTTTTATTATTTACTCCGGTAGCGCAATACTGAACTGAAATCATGGATGTTAGAGTTGGACGTAGAACACGAGGGAAAACTTACCCCAGGGAATGAGGGGAAAGGTGTATGCTTGCTCCCAAAACATTGATACAAAACCGTTATGAGATTGTGCGCCGAATTGGTCAGGGCGGAATGGGGTCCGTCTACGAGGCCCTGGACCGGAGGTTAAATGCAAGGGTCGCTCTCAAAGAGACGCTCTTTGCTGATAATTCGATGCAGAAAGCCTTTGAGCGAGAGGCGAAACTCCTCGCTCGCTTGCGCCATCCGGTTCTGCCAAAGGTGTTTGACTATTTTTCCGAAGGAAATGGGCAGTTCCTCGTCATGGAATTCATTCCCGGTGATGACCTGGCCACGCTGATGGAGCGTCGGGGCGGGCGATTCCCCGAAAAAGAAATCTTCCCCTGGGTGCAGCGATGGGCTGACCAGTTGCTTGGAGCATTGGAGTATCTGCATTCCCAGTCGCCCCCTGCTATTCACCGCGACATTAAACCGCAAAATTTGAAGCTGATCGGCCAGGCCGATATTATTTTGCTTGATTTTGGTCTGGCGCGGGGCGGGTTGGCCGATATTTCCACCGTGACATCACGCGGAAATCTGGAGGGCTACACGCCCAATTATGCCCCACTGGAGCAAATTCGTGGTTCGCCGCCCGATGTTCGTAGCGATCTCTACTCGCTGGCCGCCACGCTCTACCACTTTCTGGCTGGACAAAAGCCTCCCGATGCGCTTACCCGCGCCGCCAGTTTACTCAACAATCAGAGCGACCCCCTCTGCTCGGCTCACGAACTGAACCCCTATGTTCCAGAAGCCGTTTCTTCGGTGCTCCATGCTACCCTCTCGCTCAATCCCGACAATCGCCCGGCCAGTGCAACCGTGATGCGAAAGGCCCTCCAGCGTATCGGGTCGAGTACCCGACCCCTCGCTCAAGGCGTGGGGGTGGGCAGCAATGGTGGCCGCGGTGCGGGTGTTGCTGGTGGCGGGGACGGTGCTGCTGGCACTGCCGGGGGCGAAGGCGACACAGGGCGCAAGGGAACAGGAGAAACCCCGATCTATGCCCAGAACCTCCATGTCACCGCGCAAAACATCCAGGTGACACAGGCTGAGGGTAAAGACCAGGAGAAAAACGGAGATGAATCGGTGCCGACCCAGAAGCTGGTATCGGATGAGCCACCAGGAACGCTCATTCGGACGTTCACCACGGGGAGTTCGATCCTGTCGGTTGCCTTCAATCCCGATGGGGTGACAATTGCCGCTGCGGGAGAGGACCACACCATCGGATTGTGGAATCTGGTTGATGGCCGCCTGGTGAAGACCCTCGAAGGGCACGAGGGGCCGGTGCGCAGTGTCGCTTTTAGCCCCGATGGGAAACGGCTCGTTTCGGGCAGCGAAGATAAAACCGTGCGTCTCTGGGATGTGAGCGACGGGGTGGAAACGCACCAGTCCGAAATCGAAGCCCTGGAAGGGGTCGCCTTCAGTCCCGATGGAAAAACACTGGCGGTCGGAGGGTGGGCCGACGATGTCTATCTGCTCGAAATCGGCGACCGAGACTTGATGGAAGTGCGGACGCTTGCGGCGGGGATTGTGCATTGTCTGGCCTTCAGCCCCGATGGAAAAATGCTGGCCGCCGGTTGCTACGATACCAACGTCCGCTTGTGGAATCTTGAAAGCGGCGAATTGCAAAAGAAACTCGAAGGGCATACCAATTTTGTGCTGGGGACGGTCTTCAGTCCCAATGGGCAGTTGCTCGTTTCGGGGGGCGGCGGCGTGGGTATCCGTGTGTGGCGCGTGAGCGATGGCCGCCAGCTCGATATTTTCCGCGGGCATGCCAACCTGGTCCACGGCCTGAGCATCAGCCCCGATGGAAAACTCCTTGCTTCGGGCAGTGCTGATAATTCCGTGCGGCTGTGGCGGGTTGAGGGCGGTTCCTGCCTCCTCACGCTTGAGGATCATGGCGGGGGAGTAACAAGTGTTGCCTTCAGTCCCGATGGACGTACACTTGTTTCTGGTTGCCGCGATACGAAAGTCCGATTGTGGCAGGCTCAATGACCTGAGCAGGGTTTTACAAGAAAACCAAGAGGGAGTGTATGTATGAGTGACATAGATATGAAGAAGGTTTGCGAATGGGCCCGAGAAGGGGGCGAGATAGCCCGTGGCTTTTTCAATTCGGTGAAGGGGCAACGCAAGGCAGACCAGTCTCTCGTCTCGCAGGCCGATGTTGACATTGAGCGGATGCTGCGAGAGGCTATTTCATCCCAGTTCCCCGACCACGGCATTATGGGGGAGGAAGAGGGGATGCAAGACGTGGAGCGCGAGTTTGTCTGGTGTCTCGACCCGCTCGACGGCACCGAGGCGTTTTTGTGCGGGTTGCCCGTCTGGGCCGTCTCCATCGGACTCTTGCAAAACAAAGAACCATACCGCGGCGTGGTCTATCTGCCCGCCACCGACGAGTGCTACTGGAACGACGAAACGGGAGCCTACTGGAATGGCAACCCCATTTCTGTCAGCGATGCCACCGGTTTGCAGCCAACCGACTGGCTTATCAACCACTCAAAGACGCACCTTGATTATGATGTCACGTTTCCGGGCAAAATGCGCTCGTTTGGAAGCTACGCGGCCCATTTTTGCTATATCGCCCGCGCCAGTGCCCCTGCTGGTCTTATCGGAAGACCAAACCTGTGGGATATTGCGGCGGGGATGGCGATATTGCACACGGCGGGCGGGGTGACAACCACACTCCCCCGCGGGGAACCGCTCAACGTTTCGACCCTCTTTGATGGCAAAACGAGCACACACCCGCTGCTGGCTTCGCCCCCTGCCCTGGTGAGCGATCTTGTGCGCTATATCAAGATACGCCAGAACCCGGTTACGCCAGCAGCGTGATGAAGAGCACCCCCGCTATCATAATGACAACGCCAGTGAGCCGCTCTCGAAGCCCTTTTTCGTGGAAGAGGAGCGAACCGAGCAGCACGCTCATAATGATGCTGAACCGCTTGACCGAGATAACGTAGGCAACCAGTGTCATCGCAACGGCGGTCATCTGGGTGATCCCGGATATTGCGCTAAAAAGCCCGATGGGAGCCAGGTAGCGCAGGTTTCGTAGCAGGGACGAGGGCAGGTGGCGCGTTTTCCATAGCACCAGTGGAAGGGTTGCCACCGATGCGCACAGGTGCAGGGAAAATATCCAGAAGAACGGTGAGGAGTTTGTGATTCCTATTTTGTCCAGGTTTCCTCCGATGCTCCAGATAAACGCCACGAGCAGCATAATCCGCGGGCCCTTCTCGTTCAGCAAGGCTTTGTAGGGGGCAAGCCAGCCCTTTTTCCGCTCCCTGATATTCAGCACATAGGACCCCACGGCAATGAGCAGCACGCCGACGACTCCCTGGGGCGGGGGGAATTCTCCCACAATGATGGGAGAGGTGACAAGCATAAAGACTGGTGTGCTGGCAATCATCGGTATCGTGAGCGACAGATCAGACGATTTGATTGCTTTCATATAGAGCGAGAACGATGAAGTGACCGTGATGGTGGCGAAAAACAATGCAACCCAGAACGGTTTCCCGATGGGTGGAGGGCCTTGCAGCAGGACAACGGGGAGCAATATGGGCAACGCAAACAGCGACCACGACCAGGCAATGAGATACTCATTGGCTCTGGGTAGCGTATGTTTTCCAACAAGATCTTTGAGTGATTCAAACGTGGCGGTCGAAAAGGCGAGAAAAAACCACAACATAACGGTATTGATGCCTCCAGGGTACAGTGAAAAACATCTCGATACTGTACCGCAACCGGGCACTTCGGGCAAGTGATACCCAATCTGAGTGGGTTCAGGGTTCGGGGTTCAGGGTATAGGGTATAGGGTGCCCCTCCCAATCCCTCCCCCCGCCGGGGGGAGGACAGGTGGGGGCCCTGAACGATTACTTTTTTTAAGCGTTCAGACGAACATGGTATGATGCCACATGATGAGTGATACATGGCGCGGGTCGTTTGTCCCCGTTTTCCTGGTCGGGCTGGTTGCGCTGGTGTTTCGCCTGGCCGATCTCGGCGGGTTTGTCACCATAGACGAGGCGAAATTCTGGCTTCCCCGTTCCGACCAGTTTTTCCGTGCGGTGCTGGCGGGCGATTTCGCGGCCATCCCACTTGTGGGGCATCCAGGCGTAACAACCATGTGGCTTGGGGCAGCGGGCAATACGCTGCGCCGCTTCCTGTTTGAGCATCGTCTGCTCCACCACGAAACGTATGGACTGGTGCTGGCATTCTATCGGTTGCCACTGGCCCTTGTGCATAGTGCGGGCGTGCTCCTGGGCTACGGATTGCTCCGCCGCATGTTCTCCCCTGCGCTTGCGCTGCTTGCTGCGCTGCTCTGGGCCGCCGATCCCTTTGTGCTGGCCTATAGCCGCATTATCCATGTTGATGGGCTGATGGGAACGTTTGCCACGCTGAGCGTGCTGGCCGCCTGCTATTTCTGGAACCACGGGGGGGGAAGGGTCTGGCTCATCGTGTCGGGAGTATGCCTGGGGTTGGCTGTGCTCAGCAAATCGCCTGCGCTGGCTCTGGGGCCTGTGGTGGGCGGGCTTGCTCTCACCGCGGGTTTGCGCCGTGGCATCCCGTTCTGGCGGGGATTGTGGCCCTTCCTGGCATGGGGGCTGGTGGGAACGGCAACTACTGTGGCCCTCTGGCCTGTGATGTGGGCCGAGCCGACGCAGGCATACCACGCGCTGCGCTACGGAATCGAGTCCGAGGGGGGACAGCCGCATATGTGGGGAAACTTCTTTCTGGGGAGAGCGGTTGATGTGCCCGGCCCGTCGTTCTATCCGGTGGTTCTGGCGTTGCGGACAACTCCCTGGACGCTGGCCGGGCTATTGTTCTTGCCGCTGGCCCTGCGATGGGGCGGCGGGAAAAGCGCATTTGAGAAAGAGGTTTCGTCAGGGGAGCACAACGCGGCAATCCGCGATCTCGCTGTGCTGGCAGCGTTTGTGGTGCTGTTTGTTGTGGTGATGAGCCTGTTTCCCAAAAAGCACAACCGCTACCTGGAGCCAGTGTTCCCCGCGCTAGATATTCTGGCCGCATCGGGTCTCGTGTGGGGTGTGGGATGGTTGGCCCGCCGTGTGGTGCGTCGCTTCCCCTCCGCCGTACTCACACGGGCAACGGTAGGCATTGTCGGGTTGGCTGCGGTGCTCAATGCGGCGTGGTGGCACCCCTACGGCGTGGTTGCCTACAACCCGGTTCTGGGGGGGGCGCGGGCCGGGGCGCAAACCTTCCTGGCCGGGTGGGGAGAGGGATTTGGGCAGGTCGCCGCGTGGCTCAATGCACAGCCCGACATGACCGGCGTTGTCGTGGTGACAGAGCTACGCTCCGTGCTACATCCCTACCTCCGCGAGGGGGCCTATGCGGCTCCCGATGAGGGGGGAGCGTTGCCCGACCGGGCTGGCTATGTCGTCGTCTACCTCAGCCATGTGCAGCGTCACCTCTCGCGGCCCTATAGCCAGTTTCATGGGCATGCGCCGCCCGTTCATACTGTCACCCTGCATGGGGTAGAGTATGCGTGGGTCTATCAGGTGCCCCGGCCTCTGCCCCATATGCTGGAAGCATTGTTTGGCCCCTTGATCAAGCTGAAGGGCTACGCGGTAGATACGTCGGCAATACGGAGCAGTGGCGTGCTCTCGCTCACACTGCAATGGCAACCGCAGGCCCCCATTGCCAAAAACTATCACCTCTTTGTGCATGTGATGGGCCAGGAGGGGGAGCGGGTTGGGCAGATTGACATTGCGGCGGGCCGCGAGCCGGCGGGAACGGCGGGGTGGCAGCCGGGGCGATATATCCGGCGGGTCTACCCCGTGGCTGTCCCCGCCGACATACCATCAGGTTCGTATTTTGTCTCTATCGGGCTATACCACCCGGACAATTTCGCCCGCTTGCCCCTGCACGGTCCCCCGCAGTCAGGCACGCCCGACGATGGGCCCGATGCGCTATTCCTGGAGCCGGTGCATATTGAGTGACTACGTGCGCTCTACCCGTGTGGTATATACCTGCGCGGACCCCGCACGCCGCAGTGCCTCAGCTACCGTGTCGCTCGTTGCGTCGTTGACAAGGGACAGCATTACCCCGCCCCCCCCCCCGCCGGAGAGTTTGGCTCCGGTGGCTCCGGCTCCGCGGGCCGCTTCGATGAGGTGCTCCAGTTCTGGAGAGGAAACGCCCATCTGCTCCAGCAATGTCTGGTTGGTGTTGAGCATTGGGCCAAGACAGGCAATATCGCCCTCGGCCAGCACATCGCGCACCCGCTCCACCAGGCGGCCCACCTGGGCAAAAATTGGCTCGTAGCGTTGCGGGTCGGCCTGCCAGCGTCGGCGCACCTCACCCACAGGGAGCCGCGTCTCGCAGCGTTTGCCCGTATCGCCAATAACAAGCGTGAGCGGCTCGGCAAGCGAGATTGGCTCAATTGTGGGAGGGAGAGGCATTTTTTTTCGTGCTGGCTGGTGTACAAACCAGATGGGACGCTCGTAGGCAATCACGGTATTATCAATGCCGCTCGGTGTGCCGTGGTAGCGTTGTTCGCAGCGGTAGACAAGGGCCGAGAGTTCGGCGGGGGGCAGGCGGTGCCCGGCCCAGGCGACCAATCCGCGCACCAGGGCCGTTGCCACTGCGGCCCCGCTCCCCATCCCTCCGGCAATGGGGATGGTCGAGGTCAGCGTGATGGTCAGGTCGGCGGGGGATATCTCCAGGTTGCGGAACGTGGCGAGAGCCAACTCACTCAGCGGATTGTCGGGTGCATCGGCAACAGTCCACTGTTTCCCCAGATCTGCTGCATTGATGATGATACCGCTACCGGGCGGGGTTGCTTCGACCCGCGCCCACGCTCGCACCCCCGACAGCGGCACTGCAATAGCCGGCTGGTGGTAGACAACCGCATGCTCGCCGCAAAGAATGAGTTTGCCGGGCGCACTTGTTTCTACCATACCCCCTACTCCCATTCTATTGTGGCGGGGGGCTTTGAGGAAATATCGTAGACCACCCGGTTGACCCCCGGCACCTCGTTGACAATGCGATTGCTGATGTGAGCCAGCAGGTCGTAGGGAAGGCGGGCCCAGTCGGCAGTCATGTAGTCCTCTGTGGTGATGGCGCGGAGCGCGATGGTATCGGCATAGGTGCGCCCATCGCCCATAACGCCCACGCTCTGCACTGGTAGCAGCACGGCAAAGGCCTGCTGTGTCTGGCGATAGAAGCCAGAGGCCCGCAACTCGTGCAGGTAGATGGCATCGGCGGCCCGCAGCGTTTCGAGCCGCTCGCGGGTAATAGGCCCGAGCACGCGCACGGCCAACCCCGGTCCGGGGAAGGGATGTCGCCAGACCCACGCCTCCGGCAGCCCTAGCTCAAGCCCCGCGGCTCGCACCTCGTCTTTGAACAGGTAGCGCAGCGGCTCAACCAGGGTTATCTGCATATCGGCGGGTAGCCCTCCCACGTTGTGGTGGGTCTTGATAGTTGCCCCGCGGGAGCGGTCGGGAGCCTTGCTCTCGATAACGTCGGGGTAGAGCGTGCCCTGTACCAGGTAGCGCACCTCGCCCAGACTGCGGGCCTCGCGCTCGAAAATGCGGATGAACTTTTCCCCGATAATCCGCCGTTTGCGCTCCGGGTCGGCCACGCCTTCCAGGGCGGAGAGAAACTCATCGGCAGCATTGACCACGACAAGCGGAATATGCAGGTGTTCACGGAAGGTCTCCTCAACCTGCCTGGCTTCGTTCTGGCGGAGCAGGCCATTGTCCACAAACACACAGGTAAGCTGCTCACCAAGCGCAGCGTGGGCTATGAGCGCGGCCACGGCGGAATCTACCCCCCCGGAGAGGGCGCAGATCGCCCGCCCCTCGTTGACCTGCTGGCGCACCCGTTCCACAGCCTGGGACACAACGTTCTCTGGTTTCCAGCTTTTGCGACAGCCACACACGCCATAGAGAAAATTTTGCAGCAGGTCGCGCCCGTGGGCCGTGTGGATAACTTCGGGGTGAAACTGCACCCCATACCAGCGGCGCGTATCGTCTCCCGCCGCAGCAAAGGGCGCGTTCTGGCTGCGGCCCAGCGGACGGAAGCCCGGCGGGAGCGTTTCAATGTGGTCGCCGTGGCTCATCCAGACCGGTTGCTCATGGGGGGTTTCGGCCAGCAGCGGGCTACGGCCCTCATGATCCTGATGATCCTGACGGTTCTCCTGGTCATCGAGCCGTTCAATCATTGCCGCCCCATATTCGCGGTGTTCGGCGGGGACAACCTTCCCTCCCACGGCGTGGCTCAAAAGCTGAAACCCGTAGCAGATGCCGAGCAGGGGCACGCCCGCTTCGGGAACCCAGGGAGGCAGGGCTGGCGCGCCCGGCTCGTAGACGCTGGCCGGCCCGCCAGAAAGAATGATGCCGCGGGGGTTCAGCTTCTCAACCGCATCTCCGAGGGCATCGTAGGGCAGCAGTTCGCTATAGATGCCCAGTTCGCGCACGCGGCGGACAATGAGCTGCGCTGTCTGCGAGCCAAAATCTACAACAAGGACCGTATCTATATTATTATCATTCATTGACATTGAGATTATCCAGAAAAAAAGAGATGCTTGAACGCCTTGCTTACGTTCAAGCTCTCAATCATATGACAAATCACGCAACAACTTTATGGGTAAATAAGTATCAGGTATAGGCCAGAACTGGCTTGCCCGACCGGGGTTCGCGCCGGGAGCGCGGCGGGAGAGAGGACTCCCGCTCATAGTGCGGCACCGTTACCACAACAGAGTTATCGCCCCCATGTTCGTTTGGCTCATACCCATCGGCTTTCCAGTCGTTAAACCACCTGCCATCAACCAGATACCGGTATTGATACGACCGTCCTGCATCCAGCTCCAGCGAGACACACCATCCCTCTTCGCTGAGGTTCAGGGGTGTCGCGGTTGTGCTCCAATCGTTAAAATCACCGACCACATGAAACATCTTTGCCCCGATTGATGCTGGCATTGAGAAAGTGACCGCGACCTTGCCAGGCTTGGAAGGCACTTTCGTGACCATCTGTTCTGACTCCTTTGTCTTTTCACAGCGTGCAACATCATTGTTACCAGAACAACCCGAAGTTTCCGACTGCTAATTCAATGCTGGCTCATCCACCTGCGGAATGCGAGAAAAGGAAACTCCGGCCCTTATACTCCCTTGCTGTTTGTTTCATTATACCACACAGGGGTACAGAATGTAAAGTGGTTTGTAACTCGATTGTAACTATTTGCACAATCCGTCCCGCCCCCCCCATCGGCAGATCCGGTCGCCTATGTCGCGTTCTTCTCCCCGGCCACAACAACAAATGAGCCTTCGCCATACCCTTCTCTGGGTATCTCCACTTCTTCCAGTTTGTCCAGCGGGGTAAAGAGCGTCTGGCTCCAACGCAGGTTGACAAACCCGGCTCGCTCCATATGGTCGGCTACCTGCTGGATCGAAAAGAACGTCGCTTCGCGGTAGAAAACAGTTTCTTCTTTATGCTGCTGGTAGAGTTTTCCAATGGGACTTTCGGCATCAACAAACCCGATGACAAACACCCCACCGGGCTTGATGATGCGGTAGGCTTCCTGAAAGGCTGTGTCAGTGTCGTCGAGAAAGCAGATTGTTGTCACCATCAGGGCAACCTCGAAACTGGCATCGCGCAGGGGAAGGGCTTCGGCCACGCCACCCGCCACCTTGAGATCGCGCTGCTGTGCGAGGCGGCGCATGGCTCTCGACGGCTCGATGCCGACGGGCACACTGAGCGGCTGAGCAAAGAGTCCGCTCCCGATCCCAATTTCAACTTTGCTGGTCGTGTCGGGCATTTGCTCACGAATAGCCTGAACTTCTGACATATAGGCCAGGTGGTGTTGTTGAAACCACGCTTCGTAGGTTTCGAGATGTTCTTCAAACGGGTGTACTTTTGGCATACCTTTGTATCTCCTGGTTTTCTCTTGCTTATTTCCTTCTTATCGAGGGGTCCCACCGAGGGTACGACCCGTCCCCAACCTGGAACGAGACGAACACACCAGACAATATGAAGTATAGCATACGTATGATAGGGGGTAGACAATGTCTGAGAGTATGCTATACTCTCATTGGTCACGCATGAGCACAGGTGGGCCAGTAGTTTTCTGCAAGCCCACAGAAAAAAGCCAATGAATAATAGCAAACAAAACAAAAATCCTGGTTTCTTTCCCCATCCCGTCCCATTCGTCCGTCCCTCCCTGCCCCCCATCGGGCGTGAGGAGACGCTGGCGGCGGTGCGCCAGCAACTCTGCTCCGGACCCGTCCGGCTGGCCCTGGTGGGGCCATCGGGCATAGGCAAATCGCACCTGGCGCATACCATCTTTTTTGATGCGGCCATTCGGGAGCATTTCAGTGGCGGGGTGTTTGCTATTGCGCCCGGCCCACAGTCGGCTATGGCCTGGCTCCAACAGTGGGAAGCGCAGGCGGACCTTGCTCCCGACCCGACGCTCTCCCCCCATGAGCAGGTTCTCCGGCTTGCCGCAACAATTGAGCAACAAGGCACTCCCTGCCTGTGGGTGATAGACGATGTGTGGAGCGCGGAGGATGTGGCTGTCTTTCAGGTGCAGAGCCAGCTCCTCAGTATGCTCTTCACGAGTGAGCACCAGGCTATGCTCGAAGAAGGTGCGGACGTATCCAGCAGTATCCAGATTGAGCCACTTGCGCGTGAGCATGCGGTTGCTGTGCTATGTGCCTATGCAGAAATACCCGCCTCGGAGGGGGGAGAAGCCCTGGAGATGCTGGCGGGTCTTGTCGGGGGCGTGCCGCTGCTGCTCAAACTGATGGGACGGTATCTTCGCGCACGCTGGCCCCAGATGGGCACCCGGACGTTTGAGCAAGCATTTGAGGACCTCAAGCAGGCTGCAACCCGCATGGGATTGCCTGCCTCTCCCATTGAGCAGGCCCAACGGAGACACGAGGGCGGGGGGATACTGTCGCTCCTGCGCGGCAAATCGTCCGGGTCGCAGGAAATTACGCCACTACACCACCGGATTATGCTGGAGTTGAGCGTGGGCACCCTGCCGCGCCAGATGCAGGCCGACATCATTCGCCTGACCGCGCTCCCCCCCGACCCACTGAGCTTCGATGCGGAAACGGCTATCGAAGTGGCCGAACCAGCCGATCCTCACGTCCTCCGCGACCTGGTTGAGCGCGGGCTTCTGAGCGAGGTGACAGGAGGACGGTTTGTGCTCCCTGCGCTCCTCTGTGCATGGGCCGAGGCTGAGAAGAACCACTACGGCGAGGTGCGCCACGGACGGCGGCGGCTCACGGCCTGGCACACATCCCTTCTTAAACCAGAGTTGTTCTGGCGGTTCTTTCAGTGGCAACAACACCCTGACAATGTCCAGCAGCTCCTTATCACCTGGCACGAGGCCCGCGCCGACCGCGAAATGTTGCGGTTGTGTCTTGAGCAGATGACCCAATACTTGATTGAAGGGGGATACCATCGCGAGGTGCGCGAGGGGTTAGAAGAGGCACTCCAGGTTTTCCGCGACGATAGCACAATGATCGGCGGGGCCAACTATCAGCTCGGACGGATTGCCTTTCTGTGTGGGGACCAGCCACGGGCCCGCGAGTATGCCCAGGCATCCCTGCTCCATTTTCGGATTGCCCACCAGGAGCGAGAGGAAGCCGTTTCCCTTTTCCTGCTTGGGCATATTGAACAGGAAGCCAGAAACGATGACGCGGCCCAAGAATGTTTTGAGGCCTGCCTCTCGCTGTTTGATGACCTTGATGAAGAGACACTGACAACTGACGACAATTATATAACCCGCGCTGTCTGTTGCTCCAATCTAGCATCGCTGCACCACAAGCGGGGAGCATACGCCGAGGCCCGCTCGCTCTACGAGCAAGCCCTGGCCTGGTTTGAGCAAAAACTGGGCCCGGATCATCCCTCCACGGTGTCCTGCCGCCGCGAACTGGCAAGCCTGCCCTGGCAACAGGAACAGCCAGAGCCAGCATCGGAGCAACAACCAGAGCCAGAGCAAAAACCCGCCACCCGTACCCCACACAATGGAACAAAACCAAAACCACAGCGGCCACAGGCAACAAAGCGGAGAAAACGACGCGGTAAGAAATAGCGTTCAATAAGAAATTAAGGGGAAGTACAAGGCAATGCCAAAAAGAAATGATCTCCAAACGATTTTGATTATTGGCTCCGGCCCCATCGTTATCGGGCAGGCGTGCGAGTTTGACTATTCGGGGGCGCAGGCCTGCAAAGCTCTGCGCGAAGAGAACTACCGCGTGGTGCTGGTCAATTCCAACCCCGCGACAATTATGACCGACCCCGAACTTGCCGACGCAACCTACATTGAGCCATTGACCGTCGAGAGCCTGGAGCGCATCATTGCAAAGGAACGTCCCGACGCACTATTGCCAACGGTTGGGGGACAGACGGGCCTGAACCTGTCGGTTGCGCTGCACGATGCAGGCGTGCTGCAACGCTACGGGGTTGAGATGATTGGAGCCTCGGCCGAGGCGGTCAACATTGCCGAAGATCGCCAGCTTTTCAAAGAGAAGATGCAGGAAATAGGCTTGCAGGTGGCTCAAAGCGGCATTGCCCACACCCTGACAGAAGCCTGTGATGTTGTTGAGCAAACCGGCTTTCCCGCCATCATCCGTCCATCATTTACGCTTGGGGGAGAGGGGGGCGGCACAGCCTACAACATCGAGGAGTTTCGCACCATTGTTGAGCACGCGCTGGATATTTCCCCCGTCACCCAGGTGCTCGTCGAAGAGAGCGTGCTCGGCTGGAAAGAGTTTGAGCTGGAGGTGATGCGCGATTGTGCCGACAACGGGGTTATCATTTGCAGCATCGAAAACGTGGACCCGATGGGGGTGCATACCGGCGACAGCGTGACCGTTGCGCCCGCCATGACCCTGACCGACCGCGAATACCAGCAGATGCGCGATATGGGGCTGGCCGTGCTGCGGGCCGTCGGAGTGGAGACAGGGGGGAGCAATGTGCAGTTTGCTGTGCATCCGAAAGATGGCCGCATCCTCGTTATCGAGATGAACCCGCGGGTGAGCCGCAGCAGTGCGTTGGCCAGCAAAGCAACCGGCTTTCCCATTGCGCGGATTGCCGCCAAACTTGCTGTGGGCTATACGCTCGATGAACTGCCCAACGACATTACCCGTGAAACCCCCGCCAGCTTCGAGCCAACCCTCGATTACGTTGTCGTCAAGATTCCTCGCTGGACCTTCGAGAAATTTAGCGAGTCCGACCCCACCCTGGGAACGCAGATGCGGAGCGTGGGCGAGGTGATGGCCATCGGGCGCACCTTTGCCGAAGCCTACCAGAAGGCGTGGCGTTCGCTTGAGCAGGGGCGCAACGGGTGGGGAGCCGATGGCAAAGACCGTATCGAAGCGGAGCGGCTCCGCGAGCGGCTCATCACCCCCCACCCCGAACGCCATTTCTACATCCGCTATGCCATCCAGAGCGGTATGAGCGTGGCGCAAGTTTCCACCCTCACCAGCATTGACCCCTGGTTCATTCACCAGTTCGAGAGCCTCATCAACATGGATGGACGTATCCGCGCATTTACGCTCGATACCATCCCCCCGCCCCTGCTCCGGCAGGCCAAGCGGATGGGCTATAGCGACGCGCAACTGGCCTACCTGTTGCAGGTTTTGCCCCAGGGTGCCACGGCCGAAGCACCAGAAGAAACGCAACCCGAAGGACAACCGGACCGCCGGGCTGCAAAGCGACTCGACCCCGCCACACTCCCCGAACTCCTCGTCCGCCAGAAGCGCAAGCAGGAGAACATTCTCCCGACCTTCCACTGTGTAGATACCTGCGCTGCCGAATTTCCCGCCTACACTCCCTACCTCTACTCATCCTACGAGAGCGAAGACGAAGCCAACCCCGGCACCCGCCCGAAGGTCATCATCCTGGGGAGCGGGCCCAACCGCATCGGGCAGGGCATCGAATTTGACTATTGCTGCTGCCACGCTGTTTTCGGGCTACGCAAACTGGGTTATGAGACCATCATGGTCAACTGCAACCCGGAAACCGTCTCGACCGACTACGATACCTCCGACCGGCTCTACTTTGAGCCGCTGACGCTGGAGGATGTGCTCAACATTGTGGATATTGAGCAGCCGGACGGGGTGCTGATCCAGTTTGGGGGGCAAACCCCGCTCAAACTGGCGCGGGCCCTTGAGGCCATGGGCGTGCCCATCTGGGGCACCTCACCAGAAGCAATAGATCTGGCGGAAGATCGGGACCGTTTCGGTGCGCTGCTGGATGAACTGAACATCCCCTCTCCGCAGCACGGAAGTGCATCCTCGCTTGAAGAGGCCCTCAGCGTTGCACGGGACATTGGCTATCCGGTAGTCGTGCGCCCCTCCTATGTGCTTGGCGGGCGAGCGATGGCGATTGTCTACGACAACACCGCGCTTGAACGCTACATGCGCGAGGCAGTGGACGCATCGCCAGAACACCCCGTCCTGATTGACCGCTTTCTCGAAGATGCCTTTGAGATGGATGTGGACGCGGTGGGTGATGGGGAAAATACAGTTGTTGCGGGCATTATGGAGCAAATCGAGCTGGCGGGTGTCCACAGTGGCGATAGTGCCTGTGTCATTCCCCCCTACATGGTCGCGCCGGAGCATGTGGAAACCATGCGCGACTACACGGCCCGACTGGTGCGGGCCCTCGGTGTGGTCGGGCTGATCAACATTCAGTATGCCATGAAAAACAACGTGGTATATGTGCTGGAGGTGAACCCCCGTGCCAGTCGAACCGTGCCCTTTGTCTCCAAAGCGTCGGGCATCCCCTGGGCCCAGGTTGCCGTGCAGGTTGTTGCCAGCAAGTTCGCCAGCAAGTCGGCCCCTGCCGGGCACCACTCCGCGCCCAACCTGGAACACCTGATGAGCCAGGTCCGGGCGCATGGGGAAAACCTGCTTGCTGCTTCCCCATCAATGTACCATGTCAAAGAGGTGGTGTTGCCCTGGGACCGCTTTCCCGGCGTGGATACGCTGCTCGGCCCGGAGATGCGCTCGACGGGCGAGGCGATGGGGAGCGGGGTCACGTTTGGCGAAGCCTTTGCCAAAGCTCAGCTTGGGTGTCGGCATGTGCTGCCCGCCAGTGGAAACGCTTTTCTCAGCGTCAACAACTACGACAAGCAACATGTCGTTTCCATTGCCCGCGACCTGGCCGAGATGGGGTTTGCGCTCTTTGCCACCAGCGGCACGGCGGCGGCTTTGCAAGCTGTGGGGCTGGCTGTCACCTCGATCTACAAAGTCAACGAGGGGCGACCCAATGTCGTGGACTATATCAAAAACGGGGAAATAGCCCTTATTGTCAACACTCCGCTTGGCAAAACCAGTTTCTTCGATGAGCGGGCCATCCGGCGGGCCGCCCTGATGTATAAAGTTCCCTGCGTCACCACGCTCTCCGGGGCGGCGGCGGCGGTGCAGGCCATTCGCTCGCTTCGCAATGGCGGATGGATTACCCGGAGCCTCCAGGAGCACGGGGTTATGACGATTCCCGAACAGCCTGAACAGTCCGAATATCGCTAACGAAATCTAACGAAACGAGAGGACCTCTTCCCATCGCTCGTTGTTGATATAGACGATACGTTCATCCACGGTTGAGAACTGATCGGCAGTCTGGCTCATTCTCGCACTCTTTGGCGTGGCAACGCTGTTCAATATCTGGTTGACCCTGCGTCCGCCGTGCCGTAGCCATCGCCGCTGAAACAGGGCTTCCTGAGAAGATTTAGCGAATTGGTATCAGGGGTCCCCCACCTGTCCTCCCTCCAGCGGGGGGATTGGGAGGGGGGCGCGCCCGCATCGGGGCAAGGATACCCGCGCTCCCAGAATTCACCCTCAAACGTGAACACATACAGCAGACACAGAACGTGTCCGGCAGGTGTGTTATACTGAATAATACCGGTATGTTAAAGCCTGTTTCTGCCCTTCGGTACTCATTGACATAATATAAAGCAATGGGAAGCACCAGTGCGAAACAGTCGTATCGCCAGGCAGTTCCCTACCGCCGCCCGAACGTGGGCAAAAAATAAGGAGGAAGGTTTTTCTATGCTTGAGAAACCCGAAGAACAGGTTCAACGCCAGCTTGTTGTCGCTGGCGCGTCGGCGGGGGGAGTCGAGGCCCTCATCACGCTCGTTGGTACCCTCCCCCGCGATTTTCCCGCTCCCGTCGTCATTGCTCAGCACCTCGACCCCAACCGCACCAGCCAACTGGGGACTATCCTTGAACGGCATACCTCACTGCGCGTGGTGACAGTGGAGAAACAGGTTGCCCTGGAAGATGGCACCATCTACGTTGTGCCGGCCGATCATCACGTCCAGATCACTGACAACGACATTACCATCTCGTGGGATGGCGACAGGCGACCCAAACCCTCGATAGACCGCGTGCTCCGGAGTGCTGCCGAAATCTATGGCGAACGGCTGATTGCGGTCATCCTCACTGGCATGGGGTCGGATGGGCAGGCCGGGGCCCAGGAGGTCAAGAAACACGGGGGCACAGTGATCATCCAGGACCCGGCCACCGCGGCCTACCCCAGTATGCCGCGCTCGCTCTCACCCACCATAGTAGATATGAGTGTTCCTATCGAACGCATTGGCCCGCTACTCTACGATTTGCTGACCAATGCGCTTGTGCCCGAACGGGACTCGCCAGAAACCGCCGAACAGGCCGAGCAACTGTTCGGCGGTTTTCTCCAGCAGGTGCGCGATGTGAGTGGCATAGATTTTGGCAGCTACAAGCGCGGCACCATCCAACGCCGCATCCAGCGTCGTATGGCCATGGTGGGGGCAACCACCCTCTCCGACTATATCGCGTATGTCAACCGGCATGACACCGAATATCAACGGCTGGTCAGCAGTTTCCTGATAAAAGTCACCGAATTTGTCCGCGATCAGGAATTGTTCGACACCCTTGAGCAGGATATTCTGCCCGCGCTGGTGGACCGGGCACGGCAGAGCCAGAGCAAAGAACTCCGTATCTGGTCGGCAGGCTGTGCCACGGGAGAAGAGCCTTACTCGCTTGCCATCCTGGTTTCGGAGGTGCTTGGCGATACGTTCGATAGCCTGGACATCAAGATATTTGCAACCGACCTCGACACCGATGCTATCGCCTTTGCCCGGCGTGGCCACTACCCTGCTGCGTCCCTCGCCAACCTGCCGCCACGGTTACGCAAACGCTACTTTATTGAGCATGAGGACGGCTACGAGGTTTCCAGGACGATCCGCGGGCCGGTGGTCTTTGGCGAACACGACCTCAGCCAGCGTGCGCCCTTTCCCCGTATTGATATGGTGGTCTGCCGCAATGTCCTGATCTACTTCACCCGTGAACTCCAGCAGCGCACGCTCCGCCTGTTTGCCTTTTCGCTCCGTACCGGTGGCTACCTGGTGCTGGGCAAGTCGGAAACCATCACCCCTTTCCCCGACTCGTTTGTGTCCGAATATGCCCAGGTAAAAATTTTCCGCCGACAGGGAGAGCGATTGCTCATCCCGCCGCCGCTCGGTAACGAAAACACGCCCGATGCGGTGAGCCGCAGAGCGTGGGTGCAACGCAACCATCGCAACCTGACCAGCGAACTCTCACGCATTCAGCAGGAGCTTCAGCTTGCCCACAGAACCAGCGACAACCTGCTACTCAAGCTGCCCATCGGGGTTATTGTGGTTGACCAACGCTACGACATTCAGGAGATCAATAGTGCCGCCCGCCGCCTGCTGTCCATCTACCAGAATGCTATCGGCGAGGACGTGGTCCACCTGGCAGCCAATCTGCCGCCGCGCATCCTGCGCGCTGCCATTGACCGCACTGTCCTGGAGCAGGAGACTGTGATACTGGAAGAAGTCCCGATGGAAGATGTGCAGGCCGGCGAGCAGGTGTTTCTCCAGATTAGCTGCTACCCGCAAATCCACGAGGATAAAGAAAAGGTGGATGCTTACGTCCTGCTGCTTGTTCAGGATGTGACGCGCACGGTGCAGAACCGCAAGCAGGTACAGACCGAGCGGGACCAGCAACAGGCCCTGACCGAGCAATTGCAGCAGCAGATTACCGAGCTGACGCAGCGCAATACCAACCTGAATATCAAAGTGACGCAGTTGCAGCAGCAGCTCGAAACGCTGGAGCAGGCCCACGCGCAGTCGGAGAAAGCCCTGGAGCAGCAAAAAGAACAGATTGTCCGATTGCAGCAGGTCAACCAGGAACTGGTGCAAGCCAATGAAGATTTGAGCAACACAAACCAGCAGCTACGCATTATGAACGATGAGTTTTTGATGACCAGCGAGGAGGCCCAGGCTTCCACCGAGGAGATAGAAACGCTGAGCGAGGAGACGCAGGCTACCAACGAAGAATTGGAAACGCTCAACGAGGAATTTCAGGGAACAATTGAGGAACTGACAACGACGGTCAATGACCTGACCGCACGCAACAATGCAATGAAACAGGAGATTGGCTGGCTGGATTTTCACAACGCCGCATTGCACGTCCTTATCCAGCATATTTCCGATGCGGCCATCGTTGTTGCCGCCGATGGCAAGGTGTTGTTTATCAATGAAGCCTATGTTGCACTGTTGGAGCAGGGCGATATTCTGCTGGATGGGGACGACGGGCAGATGCAGGGAGGTGTCAGTATTTTGCAGGCGCGTGCGGCCCAGGGCGAAACCTTTGCCATAAGCGGCGTGCTACGCGATGGCAGCGACAGCCCGATTGTGCTCGAAATAGAGGGCTACCCCATACCAGGAGAGGTCAATCAAGGCGGAATAGTAATTATTCGTCGTCGCAGTCAGCCATAGGCAGCCAGCTATAGAGGGAGAAGCAACAGATGAAAGCAGATGGAGTGGATCTGAACAAATGGCAACACCAACTTGATGAGGTACAGCGAACGATTGCGCGGCTTGAGCAGCAGACCCGCACGAACCCGACCGCAAACGAGACCATGCAAGAAGCTCTCGAAGAACTGCACGCCACGCTGGAAGAACTTACAACGACCGGCGAGGAGCTACGCCAGCAGCAGGAGGAACTCGCGGCGGTGCATGCCCACGTCGAAGCCGAACGTGCTCGCTACTATAGCCTGTTTGAGTTTGCGCCCGATGGCTACATTATAACCGATGTGCATGGAACTATTCACGAAGTGAACCGGGCCGCAACCCTCCTGCTCAACCTTGAGCGGGAGGTTTTGTCCAGGCGGCCCCTGCTTATTTTTGTGTTGCCAGAGGATCAGCTCCGGTATCTTGCGTTGCTTGGGCAACTGACCGCTGGCAAGCGGGTGCATTTGTGGAACCTGCGGATGCAGAGCCGCAATACGTCCCCCTTCAACGCGGCAATCGTGGCGCACCCCATCTACAACGAGAAGCGTGGCGAAGTCACGAGCATCCGCTGGCTACTGCGCGATGTCACAACGCAGGTGGAGCAGGAGCAGACATTGCAGGCCAGAGAGACTGCCCTTGCTGAAGCCAACGCCATGCTTGAGCATCGGGTATCTGCACGTACTGCAAAACTGGTAGCGGCAAACAAACAGTTGCAACAGGAAATCGCCGAGCGCAGGAAGGCCGAAGAGAGCTTGCGCGAGAGCGAAGAGCGGTTTCGGATGATAGCGGACAATGCCCGCGATATTATCTTTCGCTGCCGCTATAAGCCCTCCCACTATTTTGAATACGTCAGCCCATCGGTTGAGGCTATCCTGGGCTACACCCCCGAAGAGTATTACGCCGATCCCCATCTTGCTGTGCGAATAATTCACCCGGAAAGCCAGCCCATCCACCAGGAGATCATTGAGACAATAACCCCGATGTTCTATGGTCCGAGCATCCTGCGCCACATCAGCAAAGATGGCCGCGAGGTCTGGCTGGAGACCCATATGCAGGCGATAACTGATGAAGCAGGCAATCTTGTTGCCATAGACGGGATCGCCCGCGATGTGACGGAGCGCAAGCGAGCCGAAGAAGCCTTGTGCCAGGCCCGCGAAGTCGCCGAAACCGCCACCCGCGCCAAATCGGAGTTTCTGTCCACCATGAGCCACGAAATCCGCACCCCCCTGAACGCGGTCATTGGAATGACGACGTTGCTGCTGGATACCTCGCTGGATACAGAGCAGCAGACCTATGTGGAGACTATCCATACCAGCGGAAACGCCCTCCTCACGCTCATCAATGACATTCTTGACTTTTCCAGGATAGAGGCAGGTTATCTGGAACTGGAGCAGGCTCCCTTTGATCTGCGGACGTGCGTTGAGGAAGCCCTGGACATGCTGGCGCCCAGAGCTGCCGAAAAGGGGCTGGAGCTGGCCTACTGGATGGGGCTTGATGTTCCCCCTACCCTGGTCGGCGACATTGGTCGTGTGCGGCAGATCCTCATCAACCTGGTGGGGAACGCGGTGAAGTTTACCGAAGCGGGGGAGGTTGTGGTAGAGGTGACAGGGCACAGGGAGCAGGCTCCAGGCAATGGCGAATCTGGCGATACCTGTCACCTGCCACCTGTCGCCTGTCGCCTGTCGGTGCGCGATACGGGCATTGGCATTCCTGCCGACCAGATGGGCCGTCTCTTCCAGTCGTTCAGCCGGGTGGATAGCTCAACCACGCGCAAGTATGGTGGGACGGGTCTGGGGCTTGTCATCAGCAAGCGGTTGGCGCAGATGATGGGAGGAACAATATGGGCAGAGAGCGAGGTGGGGCGCGGTTCGACCTTCCATGCAACGTTTGTGGCAGAGCCAGTCGCAAGCGAACACCCGCCCTTTCTTGCCGCCAATCAGCCCGATTTGCAGGGGCGGCGTGTGCTTATTGTAGACGACAACGCCACCATTCGCCAGTTGCTCAGCCGGTACGCCGAACTGTGGGGCATGCTTCCCCATGCCGTCGAGTCGGTTCCTGCCGCGTTTGAGCAATCCGAGCCGTGCCACCTCATTCTGCTCAATGTGCATCACCCCGCAGAGGAAACGGCAACATTGATACGCCGTCTGCGGAGTCTGCGGGATGCGTGCCCCACGGCGCACCAGGTGCCGGTGTTGGCCCTCGTCACGCTCACGATGCGCCACAAGATGGGCGAGGCGACCGACAAGATGGGGTTCCTGGTCAAGCCCGTCCGGCCCGCGTTGCTGCATCGTGCGCTGGTCAGCCTTGTGCGGGGCGAACCCGTTGAACGTCGCCACCTCTTTGAACATTACCCCCTCGACCCGCAGACCGGGCAGAATGAGCCGCTGCGTATCCTGCTGGCTGAGGATAACATCGTCAACCAGCAGGTAGCCCTGCACTTGCTGAAGCGGATAGGCTACCACGCCGATATTGCCGTCACAGGCTGCAAGGTGCTGGAAGCGGTCCACCGTCGCCAGTACGATGTCATCCTGATGGATGTGCAGATGCCAGAGATGGATGGGATAGAGGCAACGAAGCGTATTCGGGCCCTGGGGAAAACGATATGGCAGCCGCGCATCATTGCCATGACCGCGCACGCCCAGGAGAGCGACCGCCAGTGCTGCTTCGATGCAGGAATGGATAACTACCTGAGCAAGCCGGTGCAGCTGGGGGAGCTGGTGGAGAAGCTGCGGCGGACGGCGTGGGGGGAGTAGGGGAAGGCTGACGTGCGAATTCACAAAGCCTTTGTGCTCTTTGTGCCTTTGTGGTTTTTTACGTGTTTTGGCGAACACCTGGAAGATGTGATCAAGCAGTAGCGGGGTGATCCCGCTCCGCCGCCGCAGATGGTGCCTGGACATGCACCCGCCCCACCAGCACCAACGCAATGAGCAGCAACCCCGCCTCCAGCGCAAAAACGGTGCTATAGGCGAGCCAGCCATTTCCGCCGCTGAGTAGCCGCACCACGTCAACTACGCTACCGCCAAGCAACCCGCCCAGGGCTTCGCCGCCCTCGTGGGCCACACCCCACACGCCCATCAGCGTCCCTGCTCGTGCCGCCGTCGTCTGCTCAACCACTGCTGTCAGTAGCCCCGCTGCTGCGAGACCGGAGCCTAGCCCCAGAACAAAGACCAGCCCTTGAAACACAAGCGGCTGACGAAAACCGCCAGCCCCGATCAGCCCGCCAAACACCACGATATTGAGGACAAGACCCGCCCGCAGCACGGGCCGATAACCGTAGTGTTGGATGAGCCGCATCCCGGCGGCGAGCATCGCCAGCACCGTCCCTATGCCCCAGAGTGCAGTCAGGCGTGTGGTTTCGCCCGGAGTCATCCCCAGCACCAGTCCCCCATACGGCTCCAGCAATATATCTTGAGCCAGTGTGCCCACAATAACCAGCATTATCAGGACAAAAAAACGGCGCAGGTGCGGGTCGGGCCACAGCACGGTGGTCATGGTGGTGCGGAAGGAGACGGTCCGCGCCTTATGCACCGATGCCTGGATATGGGCACCTGCGCGTTCCTGGCCGACGACTGCCAGTAGTGTCAGCAGCAGGGTCAGTAGCAATGCTCCCCCGCTGATCATGGTCAGCCGGGCGGGGCTGAAGGGGTCGAGTAACAGCCCCATTGTTATGGCTGTTCCGATGATGCCGGCAAACATTGCCACCTTGAATAATGTCACGGCCCTGGGGCGTTGGGAGCCATGAAACGTATCGGCAATCAGGGCCTCAAACGTGTTGCTCGCCATGTGTCGCCCCAGACCATAGGTCACGAAGGCCAGCAGCAACGCACCGGCTATCGCCACAGTCAGGGGCAGGTGTTCCGCGGGGAGGGCCAGCACCAGCAGCGTTGCGATGACCATACCGATAACCGACAGCAGCGTACCGGCGATAATGTAGGGGACGCGCCGCTGCCCCCACAGCGGGCGGGTGTCCGACTGGTAGCCGAGCCAGACACGCACGGGGGCAATGAGCAGCGGCAGCGCGAAACAAAGTCCCACGAACGAGGTGGGCATCCCCTGCTCAACAATCATCACACGGTTGAGCGTTCCATTGACCAGCACGCTGGTCAGCCCGATGCCAAGAGGAAATGCGGCCATGCGGAGGTACTGACTTGCCGGCTTCCTTGTTTCCATTATCTCTTCCTTTCCTTCCCCTTATTTTGTTCTCCGATACCCCGGTGATGTTCTGTCGCAACGTCTCTTTTCTTTCCAGCAAGGCAATTTAACCACAAAAACACGGAGAATGCAAAGAAAGGTCCTGCCGGTAGCCATTCAAGTGGCTATCACCTCATTACAAACGGGAGATAGATGGCCTTCGAGTTTTCCAACGGTTCGCCGATCTCCGAGCGAGCTACCTCCTCAACGGCAAACGTGTTCGTCAGGGGCAGGGTGTCCACATTGGAGATGGACCGGGTTTTCATCGGCAGAAATGCTTGTTTTGCCTGCTGTTTTTCTTCGGGTGTCGTTGCCGTTTTGAATGCGGTGCGCTTCTCGAAGAACCCCGCCGGGAAAACGCTGTCGGTTGTTCGCACCTTCCAGGCCGTGTCGCCCTCGGCAGGAACAAAATAGTAGATTGAGTCGGCAAGTGTCAGGTATGCTTCGTCCGTCAGGTCAGGCGGATAGATGACCCGCTCATTGGGCCATCCAAACTCATACATAAACAATTCTTCGGCTCCGTGGGTATTCCATCGGGTGACAATCGTGAGCGTATCGCTGTTGATGGACGTTGCGCCAGTTGCAGCAAGAAAGGCCTGCGCCGACCGAAACGCTATCCGCTGACAGAGGCACTTTCCCCCTTCAAAATCCATGTCGTTGTAGTGGTAGGTTGCTGTGCCAGCGGCAGAAGAGACCGCCAGTTCATTCGTTGTAATCGAAATCATCGTTTCCTCTCCGTGTACATTCTGCTTCCCGATGAGCCACATCCCTGCTATTAGCAGCACAATCACCAGAATCGTTTTGACGATGAGCGAAAGATTGCTCATTTCCAGCCTCATGATCCTCTCCCTCCATACATGACATTGTTTTTGTTCCTCTTCCTCGTTCTTTTCCTTCTCCATCCCTAATATGCCACTTGTATCCTCTTGCTCTTCCGCTATTCCTTCTGGCTCGATTCAGACAATTGTTTTTTGCTGCTGGTATCTCTGCTACAGGAGCAGCATGTCTGCCCGTCAGTGAGCGAGAGGTGATGCGGACTGTACTTTACCGGTTCAACTAGCTGGTAGGCTTTGACGGGCACATCCGACGCACGCTGCGTGCAGCTCTCACATCCGCATTCACAGGGCCCTTCCGGGCTTTCCTGCTGTTGTACCTCAACCATATACCCTCGCCGCACCAGCGTTGTCACAATCCCTTCCAACACCGAATAATCTATCTGCAATCGCTGGCTCAAATCAGTCAGCGAGAGCGGTTGCTGGTTTTGTCTCATCTCCGCCATAATGATATGAATCATCCCATTTCCTCCTGGTTTTCTCCGTCGCTTGCCCATAAAGCTGGGCGGACGCTAATTGCGGTTCCTTCTGGGACACCGTTTCCTGATGTCAGCTCTGGCCCCCTTGCCATCCTGATATATCACTTGCAGTGCGTGGGGGCAGGGTTGCCCATCATAGGGGCAGCACACCTCAATCCCATCCATTTCGTGCGGTAGCAGCGTCACAACCACCGAATCATCGCCGCCGCAGGCGTTGGGGATATAATGGTCGGCGTGCCAGTCGTTGAGCCAGCGGCTTTTGTTCACCAGGTAGCGGTAGCGATAGGCGCATCCGACCGGCAGTTCGACCTCGGCGTACCAGCCCTGCTCACAGGGGCGCAGCGGGGTTGCTCCGGGGGCCCAGCCGTTGAAATCTCCCACCACAGAGATTGTTTCTGCGCAAAAGCAGGGAAGCGAGAAGATAATCCGTATGGTCTCAGATTGTCCCCGTTCTTTTGTGAGCATCATTGCATCCCCCATGTTCCCCGTCCCTATTGAGCCGGCTGTTCGTCTATACCATTCAGGGGGTAAACCAGAACCTTGTATGCAACATCACGATTCAGAGCGATGCGCCGGTCAGCCACCGATACAATAATTCGTCCCCAATCGTTTCGCAAAACCTGCATATGCACCCCATGAAAGATACTCGACTGTGCAAGCGTGTGCATCACCTGTTTCCCGCCAGTGATGAGGCAGACGCGCACCCGGCTGCCAGCGGGGATTGTTGACAGGTGGTAATATCCATTTGTGTCGGGTACTGGTCTTTTTGTTGCCCTCATGACCATGACTATGAAAACGCCATTTTTTCGGTTGTGCCTGAAGTTATCCTGGTTATTTTTACGGTATTCCTTAAATTATTATCGTGATTATACCATGAAAAGGAGTGTTGTCAAGCGGTCTTTTGTTTTGAAAGTTAAATATATCGAAACTTTCACAAAAGGGTCGCTTCATCCAATGGTGGAAATGATGCTTTTCTTTCACCAGAATACACAACAACGGTGGGGTTGCTTGACAAAGAAAGAAACGGTGTTGTATTATTAAGGGAACCTTTAACATTGACGGTTTTTTTAGATAAGGAGAAAGATATGAATGTTCCATCATGGATGATCTTGCTAGAAGTTGCTCTGTTGCTGCCGGTGTTCCTGGTAGTTGGCGTTTTGCTGCTGGTATATTGTCGGTCTACGACTGGATGGTGGACAGCCTGGTTGCAGCAGAAACGGGTCATTGAGACCGCACAGTATCCCTCCCCGGCGAAAAAGGAGCCATCTGAAAAAGAGCCGTCGGATATGCACCCTGAGAAAAGGCCAGCGGTACTGGCCCGGGGAAGCCATCGCCTGCTGGAGAACTGAAGCGGCAGTCCAGCACAGAAGTATCAAAGAAGTATCAGAGAGGGAAAACGAGATGCTCAGCGAATCCACCGAGATGTATCTGATAACTGTCTACCGCCTGACGACCCGGCAGACAGAAACAACGATCCGTGAGGTTGCCGACCGGTTGGGCGTGGCATTGTCGAGTGCTTCGGAGAAAGTTCGTGTTCTAACCGAGCAAGGCTACCTGGCCCATGCCTGGCGCGAAGGGGTATCGCTGACGGATATGGGGCAGCGAATTGCAATGCAGGTATTGCGAAAAAACCGTCTGGCAACAACGTTCCTGGTCCGGATGATGGGCTATCGTCTGGATGAAGCCATGGAAGATGCGTGTGAGCTGGAGCACGCAATCTCCAACCGCCTCGCCAAGCGTCTGGCAGAATTGCTTGCCCACCCCTCCGTTGACCCCTACGGTCATCCCATTCCTGCCAGCGACGGAACGATTAGCCATTTGCCTGTCTCCTATCTGCTCGATGTGCCAGCCGGACAAACCGCGACGGTGTGTCGCCTGGATGCGCTGGAGTCGGATCGGCTGGGATATTTGCAAACTATCGGATTGCTGCCTGGAACTACCGTCACGGTAACGGAAGTTGTGCCGTTTGAGGGCCCCCTGATGGTCGTCATTGGAAAACAGACCATTGCCATTGCTCTCTCGCGTTCGATTGCATCAGAGGTGGGGGTTTTCTGGTTGGGTAAGAATCCTGATGAGGAGAAAGTATGAAGTATCTCTTGTCTCACACAGCAAAGTTTTTTCATTGGAAAGCACAGAATGATATATCCCCATCGTGCGATACGTTGTTTGAACAATGGGTCTTTGTCGAGATTGCCGGGGTTCTCTTCGAGCAAAAAGCGGGCGAGTTATTGACGCTGCCCATTGAGGAACAGTTTGCCCTGCCGATGGTGCGGCGGTTGGCTTGCCTCGAACGTCTGGCGGTGGAGTGGGGCGTGATGTGTCAGGTGTTGCAGCAAAATGAGGCTTCCAGCAAAGTAATCCTGTATCGCCCGGCCCTGGTGCATGCTCGCTTGCGCGAGGTGCCGCTGGCGATCCTGTGTGGTACGCTGGGGTATCCCTGGACTCCCCTTCCCAATGCGTTTGTGTCCGAAGTGGGCCGGCGATGGCGCGAGCAGGGAACGATTCCCCACGAAATCGGGTTTGCACTGGGCTACCCGGTCAAGGATGTCCTGGGATATATGGGCTTGCTACCGCTCGAATGCACGGGGTGTTGTGGCTGGTGTATCTATGGAGATCCTGCTCCCTCGTTTGCCATGAGCCGGGCCTGTCAGGAGGCCCGGCAGTGTGCGTTGTGCTTTCTCCACCAACCCGCCATTGCGTGTCGGGAGACCGCCGCTGCCTGACCTGTGAAATAGCCTGAGAAACAGAGCAATCAGGCAGCGGTGGTGAACATTTTAGCGAATGCTGCTTACGGGGTCGGGGCTTTGATGGCATCAACCGGGCACTGTGGGACACAGCGCACCGCCGACATGTTCTGGCAATTGTTGCACAGGTTGGCATCAATCACGTAGGTCTTGTCGGTCTCATGGGCCTTGATGGCGTTTCGTGGGCAGACCGGGCGGCAAGCATCACACACCACACAGATTTTGGGATCGATCCAGTGGTTCTGTTGCATCAGAGGAACTCCTTCCTTCATTATCACTACATTAAAAATCCGTTTTCGTCCTACATTCTGAGTGTACCAATCGGCTCCCCTCTTCGTCAACGCGAAAGCAGAAAATTCGGTATGCCGAAGCGGGGAGTACGCACATTCTCCCTACCAGATTTCCTGTATTCTGCTGCGACAACCTGGTTACGGGTCGGGTGTGGCAAGGGCCGTTGTCACCCCAAGTGCAACGTATATGCTACCGCTCCCATACCGCCGCGCCCGTCCGAACCATCGGCTTCCCCTGAGCCATCGGCCCATTGCTCCGGCGAGCATCGCATACAACCCATCGCTGCATACGCCCATCCCGACAAACAGACCACCCAGAAGAAGAATCTGACCCGCAATGTCTCCCCTGGCCGGGTCAACGAACTGAGGAAGGAAGGCAAAAAAGAAGAGTGCGGTTTTGGGGTTGAAGATATTGACCAGGACACCCTGCCAGAATATGCGCGAGAGGGAGCGAGACGCAACAATGGTTTGCTGGTGGGAGTCGTCCTGTGCGAGAAGCGTCCGTATTCCAAGATAGAGAAGGTAGGCTGCGCCAGCATATTTCAAAAGGTGGAACGCCAGCGCAGAAGAGAGCAAAATAGCCGAAATGCCAAGCGTGGCTGCGATAACCTGGCAACCATTGCCCA
The DNA here is from genome assembly GCA_034436975.1 of Chloroflexaceae bacterium. GTDB lineage: Bacteria > Chloroflexota > Chloroflexia > Chloroflexales > Chloroflexaceae > JAAUSY01. Next base: position 4,885 of record DAOTUE010000061.1, on the reverse strand, counting down.
CGCCCACCCCCACAGCGGAGACCAGTCCGGCTCCCCGCCCCTGGTGGATGCTACGAGCAACAATGTAGAGCACCGCGGGACCGGGCGTGAGCAGCAGCACAAGAGCCGCCGCTACAAAAAGACGAAGCGTTGACCATTCGATCATCAAAGCTGTATCTCCTTACCCAGACAATCAAAAAAGCGATCATAGAACAATAACGAGTGTGACCATTGGTATCTCTGTCATATAGTACCAGATTCTCGTAATCGTTCACGGTGTTCGGGCAACCCCCAATGCCTGGGAGCGCAAGTGTCTTGCTTGCCCCGATGCGGACGCGCATCCCTCCTGATCCCTCCCCCCACCGGGTTTAGGGGCGGACAGGTGGGGGGCTGAACGATTACAGATGCTCTCTCTCGGCTGGGGAGTATATACGAAATTGCTCCGTCCCGAAACCGTGTTACAACATTGCCAGGTCCCCATTTTTGTGGTATGGTTTCAGGCAACACAATCATGTGCATAATAAAGAAACGAAGTGCAAAGAGAAAGGGAATATGGCCTGTGAGGAGGAGAACCGGAAGTAAGCTCATTATTGTCACCAGTGTGCTGGTCCTTCTCGTTGTCGTTGTCGTGGTGGGCAGGATACCCCCGACAGCAGAGAGCGAGATTGCCTCACTCCCCGCAATGACCCGGCGGGTCAATACCACTCAACCATCTGCAACGGCGACGGACGCTCCCCTCTCGGAGACCGCGACGGATGCTCCCCCCTTGGAGACCGCAACAGCAACCATCCTCCCCCCAACCCATACCCCATCCCCACATGCCGGAAAAACAAAAACGCCACGCCCAGCGGAGCAGAATCCCACCCGACAGGCAACAGCAGAGCCGACTCCCACCCCCTCACGTATCCAGCAAGTAACCATTGTCCTGGGGGAGAAGGGGTGGCAGATTGTCCCTGATGTCGATCTCAATGATGATGGCAGAAACAACGAGATTCTGGCCTACATACCAGCAGAAATGCCGCTGGCACGAGATTTTTCCGACCCGATGTATGATGAGTACCAACTCCTGGCCACATCACTGGCCATTCTCCAGCAAACGCAACAAACGCAGCAATCGAATCCTTTGCGTTTGTTGCTGAAGATTACCCCCCAGGGGATCACCGCCGGGGAACAATCGCTTCTCTCATTTGCGCTCCCTGCCTCGTCGCAGTTTGGCCCCCCGACAGCCTTCCTGACGACATACAATCCAGAAGGCCCTATCCATGTGACAGTTATCCCTGTCAGCAACACAGGCGAACGCTATATGCAAAGCATTGGCCTGGCCTGGAATGAGGAAGAGGCGGTCTATCGGTTGGTATTGTCTGTACGCAGGCCGGGCGAGGGCCGGCAATAGCAAGACAATGGTGGTAGAATCAACGCAGCGTTACCGGTTTGCAGATGGTGTAACGGGTTTATCGTTACGGGTGATGGTCGTGACTTCGGTTGTACCTGGGAAAACTGGTTCGATTGGGATCGGGTGTTCACTCACCGTGTGTAGCAGTGTGAGGAAAGGGGAGAACTCATGAGGATAATATGGAAGGGCCCTGTTTTTTCCGTCATGGTCGGGCTGTTTGCGTTGCTCCTGTCCGGCTGTATCGTTACTTCTCCACCGTCACAACAGTATGTTGAGCCGACGTTGACCTCTGTCACTGAAGAGAGCGAAACGGAAGCCGACGCAGAGGACACTGAGGACACGGAAGACACCGACGCAGAGGACACGGAAGAAGCCATAGAAGAAACAGGCGAAGAAGTTGCAGAAGAGGTGGAAGAAGGAGCAGATGAGGAAAAAGACCCGACCACTTCCGCCCCTGCAATGGAAGATCAGATCCACGAATCGCTCGGCCCCGACGCATTCGTTATCGCCAACGGCGACCTCAACAACGATGGCAAAGAGGAAGTGCTCGCTGCACTTCCCTCCAGTCTGGAACTTTCAAAAGAGTTTTCCGATCCATCGTATGTTGATTATGATGAGGTTGTTTCAGCTCTCATCATCTCCCAGGAAGGAGAAGAAGAAGGAGACGAGCCGGTTTGCCTGCTCCGAATAACCACAGAGCAAATTACGGCAAAGGGCGAGATGTTGCTCTCGTTTGCCACTCCCGAATCGGAAACATTTAGCCCACCCGCTGCATTCCTGGTAAAATATCTGCCGGATAGCAGCGTACCCCTGGCCATTATCCCGCTCAACAGCATGGGAGGACGTTATATGCAGGGGATCGGGTTTGCCTGGGATACCGAAGCGCAAACGTACCGCATGATCCTGGCGGTGCGGACCCCGTGAGCAACCGGATGCGCGGCAATCGGCAACAATTACCCATACGCTATGACCAGGGTTCTATATATAACGGTTTGTTTTGAGCAAAGAAAGGGAACTATCGTGATGGAAAACGAAAACAATAATGAGGAAGAAAAAGATCTTCGTATCTACGTGCCCTACATCATTCTCCTGGGTGCGCTGCTTGTGGCGGCGTTTGTGGCTGGCGGGTTCCTGACCCCTTCGCCCCATACCATCGTCACCCTGGCATCGTAAAGGAGCGCGGGATAAAGATTCGGGCAGGGAGGGGCCGGCGTGGCTTGCCCCTCCCCCTGAATGTCAGTATGCTGGTATGATTGAAGAACAGAAAGAGGAAAGAAAGACGATGCCAGAAACATCTCGCTCACGCACACGCTTGCTCATAGGAGTGCTTTGCATCTGCCTTGTTGCGCTGCTGCTGCCGGCCTGCATCCGCACAGCTCCTCCGCCGGATAGCAAGCCGCGACGCGCTGCCCCGACCAGCCGGGCGCATTCCGAAGCCAGAGCTACCACACAGCACGAAGACCCACCCGAACCATCCCCCACCCCCACGCTCAAGCAACGGATGCTCGACGCGGCGGGGCCGGGCTGGGTGCTGGCAACCTACGCCGAACTCAATGACGATGAAGAACCCGAAGTTGTCCTCTATAAGCCATCGGATGTTGTGCTGGCTGAAGAATTTCTTGACCCGCTCTACACAGAGTATACGCTGGTTGTTTCTGAACTGATGATCGCCCGGATGGGAGAAGATGGCAGCTTCCAGAAGCTGCTCCACGTCGCCCCCCAGGAGGTTATCGCTGCCGAAAGCCGGTTGATGTCGCTGGTAACGTTTCCCCAGGCCGAGGCCTATAGCGTGCCATCAGCATTTCTCACCACCTACCCGGAGTCTGGCGACACGCAAATAACCATTATTCCCCTCAACGAGTCGGGAGAACGCTACATGCAGAGTGTCGGGGTTTTCTGGAACAAAGAGAAGGGCGGATACCGTCTGGTTCTTTCGAGAGACGAATAGGGGATACCTGCACCTGGATAGTAAGGAAGGCCTGGGAAACCGGGGAACCGAGGAAAGAGAGGAAGCCGATGATGACCTCGCGCTACATTGACCCGACAACTGATTTCGGGTTCAAGCGATTGTTTGGGCAGGAGGAAAGCAAAGATATTCTCAAACAATTTCTCTTTGACATTCTCGATCTGCCCCATCCAATTGTTGAGTTATACTACATTCCCACGGAACAAGTGCCGACGGTGGCGGGAGACCGTCTGAGTATCTACGATGTCTACTGCACTGACAGCGAAGGGCGACGGTTCATTGTTGAGATGCAGCGCAACCGCCAGGCTTACTACAAGGAACGGTCTCTCTACTACGTCACCTTCCCGATTGTGCAGCAGGTGCAGAAAGGTGAGGACAAACCGCCATTCCTGCTCCTGCCAATCTACTGTGTCAGTGTCCTGAATTTTCGCATAGACAATACGCGCCGTTCGTCATTCCTGCGCCGCGTCCAACTGGCCGACACCGAAACGGGAGAGGTTTTCTATCAAGGGTTGACGTTCGTGTTTATCGAATTGCCAAAATTCACCAGGACACTCGATGAGGTGACAACGGCAGTAGATCGCTGGCTCTATCTGCTGCGGCATATGCCCACGCTGAAAGAAGTTCCGGACAAACTGGCTCAGGACCCATTTCTGCACGCCTTTCAGATTGCCGAGCAGTCGAACCTCACCTCGGACGAGTGGATGATGTACGAGGGAAGCCTCAAGCGTATCAGAGACGAGCTAGGGGTGTACTACACCGGTCGAGAAGAAGGGCGGGAAGAGGGGCGGGAAGAGGGGCGAGAAGAAGGGCGAGAAGAAAGAACCCGTGAAATTGCCCGTACCCTGCTCAGGCGGGGTCTGGATCATTCCGCGATTGCCGAGATTACCGGCCTCTCCCCCGATGACATTGAGAACCTCGAATAAGGCATGCAGAAGAAAAACCATCCACGAGAAGGAGGAGCCGAGAAATGCCAAAAGGAATGGTATTGCTCATCATTGCAATCTGTAGCGAGATAGTGGCGACAACCTCGCTGAAACTCTCCGAAGGGTTCACGCGGGTATTCCCTGCCGTTGTCACGGTCATTGGCTATGGACTGGCCCTCTATCTCCTTTCGCTCAGTTTGAAACACCAGATCCCGCTTGGGGTTGCCTACGCGGTCTGGTCGGGCCTGGGCACGGCAGGGATTGTTCTCGTGGGCGTGCTCATCTGGCGCGAGCCGCTGAATATCTGGCGGGTCATTGGTATTGTGCTCATCATTGCCGGGGTAATCATTGTTTCGCCACGGCATGCTTCCGGGTGAGCCAGATGGGTGCTTTCTGGCGGGTAATTTCCCTGGCAGGACTGGGATTGTCCTTTGTGCTGCTTGTGGGAGCCAGTTGTGTTGCCTTCTCCGGGGAACAGGGCACAGAGGAGCGGGCACAGAGGAGCGGGCACAGAGGAGTGGGCACAGAGGAGTGGGCACAGGCGACAGAAACTTCATCCATTCCCCCCCCTCCCCCATCCCTGACCCCTGCCCCCCCTACCCCAACCCCTCTACCCCATCC
>DAOTUE010000060.1:0-27976 GCA_034436975.1 Chloroflexaceae bacterium | reverse complement strand
CAGAGAGTGCCTTGTACAACAGTCTAGCACACTCATTCAGTCGTGACAACCAGGAGAAAGGAGGATGGCGGCAATTCCCCACACCCGCTGAAGCGGGTGGTTCCCTTGCCGCTTTTTCCTATGGATTACCTGTCATTTCCTATCAAAATCTTGTTGATTTCAGATTCCCCCGATGATGCCCAGAGTATCCGGAGCCTGCTCTCTATATCGAATATGCTCCAGTTTGAGCTGGTTCAGGCAGACTACCTGATGGCCGGGTTGGCATACCTCACCAGGGAAAAGCCCTCGGTTGTCCTGGTAGATTTTTCGCTGCCGGATAGCCACGGGGTGGAAAGTATCCGCCGTATCCACGCGCAAGAGCCAATGGTGCCCATCATTGTCCTGGCCAGCAGAGGAGAGGAGCAGCTGGCATTTGAGACGATCCGCGAGGGGAGCGAAGACTACCTGATCAAAGAGTGTCTCCAGAGCCAGAGCCTGGCCCATACCATTGTGTGCGCCATCGAGCGACACCGCATCCGGCGCAAGGTCGAAGAGCAGCTTCGCAAACTCTCGCGGGCCGTGGAGCAAAGCCCCAGTTCTATTGTGATTACCGACCTGGCCGGCGACATTGAATACGTCAACCCCAAGTTTACGCAGGTGACGGGCTATACCTCAGACGAGGTTGTGGGGCAAAATCCACGTATCTTGAAATCGGGCGAGATGTCGCAGGAAGAATATAAGCACCTGTGGGATACAATAACCGCCGGACAGGAGTGGCGTGGCGAATTTCACAACAAGCGAAAGGATGACACGCTCTTCTGGGAGATGGCTTCCATCTCGCCCGTGGTAGATGCCAACGGTGTTGTCACCCACTTTGTGGGGGTCAAAGAGGATATTACCGAACGCAAGCACACCGAAGCAGAATTGCAGCGAGCGCGAGAAGAGGCAATTTCTGAAACCCGCGCCAAATCGGTTTTTCTGGCCAGCATGAGCCACGAAATCCGCACTCCCTTGAACGCGATTATTGGCATGACCACGCTGCTGATGAACTCGGACCTGCCCGCCGACGAGCGCGACTATGTGGACACGATACGCATTTGCAGCAATGCATTGCTCAACATCATAAACGACGTGCTCGACTTTTCCAAGATCGAAGCGGGCCGGCTGGAACTCAACAACCAGCCCTTTTCGCTGCGCCACTGTGTGGAAGAATCGCTTGATGTGATGGCGACCAAAGCGGCCGAAAAGCAGCTTGACCTTTCCTACGACCTGGTCCCCAACGCGCCCGCCACGCTGGTCGGGGATGAGGCGCGGCTCCGCCAGGTGCTTGTCAATCTCCTGAGCAATGCGGTCAAGTTTACCGAGCATGGCGAGGTTGTCGTTTCTGTTCAGGGGGCGGACAATGAGAATGAGAATGAGAATGAGAATGAGAATGAGAATGAGAATGAGAATGAGAATGAGAATGAGAATGAGAATGAGAATGAGAATGAGAATGAGAATGAGAATGAGAATGAGAATGAGTCCTTTCCCCGCGCACCATCCCCAGCCCGTCCGGACCTCTGGACGCTGCACCGCATCCATTTCTCTGTGTGCGATACAGGCATTGGCATATCTCCAGAGCACCAGGCTATCCTTTTCGATGCGTTTCGCCAGGCCGATACCTCAGTTTCTCGCCGCTATGGGGGGACGGGCCTGGGGCTAGCAATAAGCAAGCGATTGGTTGAGCTGATGGGTGGAATGATGTGGGTTGAGAGCGAGGTGGGGGTGGGGACAACATTTCACTTTACCGTTGAGATGGAAACCGCCTCTCGTAGCAGCGAAACGCAGGACAACGAAGCCCAGAACCAGACGCAACCACTGGCGGGGAGGCGGGTGCTCATTGTTGATGACAACGCAACAGCAGGCCGCCAGCTTGCGCGGAGTGTCCAGGAATGGGGCATGCACCCGCGGGTGGCGACAAGCGGAGAGGAGGTGATGAAATGGCTCCGCGATGGAGAATCGTTTGATCTCGCCCTGCTCGATCTCCATATGCCAGAGATAGAGAAAGGGTGCCTGTTCCACGATCACTGCATAGCCAGCATGTCTCAGCCTGTACCGCTGGTGCTGATAACCTACGTGGGCCTGCAAAAAGATGCTGGATGGCTGGCCCGACTCTCCCACCCCTACGCCTTTCTGACGCGCCCGATCAAGCCTTCGCGCCTCTACGAAACGCTACTCAGGTTGTTGCGGGGAGAGGGCGAGGGAATACGCCCGACTGATAGCAATAGAGACACGTATGAGATTGCATCACTCCCGCCTGCACAGGCTGGAACATCTTCGTGTCCTTTGCGGGTGCTGGTTGCCGAGGACAATCCCTTCAACCAGAAGGTCATCCGCCTGCTCCTGGCACGTCTGGGATATGAAGCCGATATTGTGGGCAACGGAAACGAAGTCCTTAACAGGCTTGAACAGCAGCAGTATGATGTCATCTTGATGGATATTCAAATGCCCGACATGGATGGATTCGAGGCAACGCAGATTATTCGCACACGGTTGCCGGATCGGATGCAGCCCTGGATTATTGCCATGACCGCACACGCGCAGTCGGGAGACCGCGAGCAGTGTCTGAGCAGCGGCATGAACGACTATATGAGCAAGCCCATCCAGATAGACAAACTCGGAGCCATCCTGAAGCAAGCCTGCGAGAAGCGAACCGTTCATACCAGCGATGAGTGATACCAAAAGCGGATAGATAGTTTCACCACAAAGGCACGAAGTACACAGAGGAAGTACGCGTTCACGGTGTTCGGGCAATCCCTGATCTCTGGGAGCGCACGCGTCTTGCTTGCCCCGATGCGGGAGCGTCCCCCCTCCCAATCCATCCCCCCAGTGGGGGGAGGACAGGTGGGGGGCTGAACGATTACCAAAGGAAGCCCCTTTCAAAAAACCTTCGTGCCCTTTGTGTCTTTGTGGTTTTTTTCAGGCGAACACAGTATGAGCATTGGTAGAAAACATCTCCGGGGTAAATCTGGTATAATTCCCATGCGCTGAACCGGCCCGCTCCGGGACATCGGGGGGAAAACAGGGAGACTACGAGCGGAAACGCAACGGAAAGCACGCTGATGAGTATACCAGACCCGGCTCGCCGCGTTGAAGAGCTGCGAGCAGAAATACACCAGCATACCTATCGCTACTACGTTCTGGATGCTCCCATTATCAGCGATAGTGAATATGATACCCTGATGAGGGAACTTCGGGATCTCGAAGCCGCACACCCCGAATTGCAAACGCCCGACTCCCCCACGCAGCGCGTCGGTGCGCCGCCGGTCCACCACTTCGCCCGCGTGCGCCACGCACAACCTATGCTCTCGCTTGGCAATGCCTTCAACGAAGGCGAACTCAATGAATGGTACGAGCGGGTGCGTCGCTTGATTGGTTCGCCCACCCTGCCAGCGTCGGAGAAGGGGACAGAAGGTGAGTCGGAACAGGCCCGGACACTTGTTGTTGAGCCAGCGTTTGTTGTTGAACCAAAGATAGACGGACTGGCGGTGGCCCTGACCTATGAGCACGGACATTTTGTTCGTGGGGCCACCCGCGGCGATGGCGAAACCGGCGAAGATGTAACGGCAAACCTGCGAACGGTGCGGAGCATTCCGCTCTCGTTGCGCCCACCACAGCCCGCCCCTCGCAGCAATGAGGACAGGGTTGCGTCTTCCCCCTCTGCGTCCTCTGTGGTTCAAATTCCTACAACTTTCCCTGAACGCATTGAGGTACGTGGCGAAATCTATATCCGCCTGGACGATTTCGAGACCCTCAACCAGCAATTGAGCAGCGCAGGCGAACGAATTGCAGCCAACCCACGCAACGCCGCCGCCGGCGCGCTCCGCCAGAAAAACCCGGAGGTGACAGCCCGCCGCCCGCTCCGCTTTTTTGCCTATGGTATCGGGGCCATCGAAGGCGTTGATCTCTCGTCACAGTGGCAGACGCTCCACTACTTGCAAACGTTGGGGTTTCCCACCAACCAGGATACCCGCTACTTCGACGAGTTTGCCAGCGTTGTGGACTACTGCCGCGAATGGATGGCCCGGCGCGACCATCTGCCCTACGAGGCCGATGGCGTGGTGGTGAAGCTGGACGACTTGCAATTACAAGCGAAACTGGGTGCAGTCGGGCGCGAGCCGCGATGGGCCATTGCCTACAAGTTTCCGGCCCGCGAAACTACGACCCGCCTGCTCAATATCACGGTCAACGTCGGGCGGACCGGGGTTGTCACCCCCAACGCTGCGCTCGAACCGGTCCAGCTCGGCGGTATCACCGTTCGCAATGCCAGCCTGCACAACGCCGACTACATCCACGAGCGCGACATCCGCATTGGCGACCATGTTGTTATCAAGCGGGCCGGCGATGTTATCCCCTATGTGGTTGGTCCCATTGTTGCCCGTCGCACGGGCGATGAGCAACCCTATCGCTTTCCCGACCGCTGCCCGGCCTGCGACACCCCACTTGAGCGAGAGGAGGGGGAGGTGGCCTGGCGGTGCCCAAACTTTGGCATCTGCCCCGCCCAGCTGGTGCGGCGGATTGAGCATTTTGTCGGGCGCACCGCGCTTGATATTGAGGGGATTGGCGAGCGGCAGGCTGAATTGTTCATCGAGCGTGGCATGGTGCGCGACGTTGCCGACCTCTACGCGCTGCGAGCCAAAGACTTTGCCGGCATTGAGGGGTATGGCGACAAACGCATTGCCAACATCCTCAACGCCATCGAGCAATCGAAGCAGCAACCACTTGAACGGGTCCTTGTCGGCCTGGGTATCCGCTACGTCGGCACCGTGGCGGCCCAAACCCTGGCCTATCATATGGGCAGCATCACCCGCCTGATGGAAGCCACCCGCGAAGAACTCGAAACCATTGAGGGCATCGGCCCCACCGTCGCCAGCAGCATCGTTGATTTTTTTCAGCACGAGGAAAACCGCCGCGTTGTTGACAAACTCCGTGCCGCCGGGCTGCAGATGACAACGGAACACGGCCCGCGCTTGCAACAAGCTCCGCTCACGGGCAAAACGTTTGTCCTCACAGGCACGCTCCCCTCGCTGAGCCGCGAGCAGGCAAGCGAGATTATCCAGACAAACGGTGGGCGCGTAACCAGCAGCGTCTCAAAAAAGACCAGCTTTGTTGTTGTGGGCGACAGTCCGGGAAGCAAACTCGACAAGGCCAATGCCCTGGGCATTGCCACGCTTGACGAGGCAGGCCTGCTGGCAATGGTCCAGGGCCAGGGCCAGGGCGCGGGCAATGGCCAGGGCAAGCCATCGTCTCAGCCAGAACTCGATTTCTAAGGTGTGATAATTTCAGGTAGTAGATCAAGAGGAGGAGAAAATCGTTTCTATGGATGCGAAAGCACGAAAGCAGGAAGAAAAACGGAGAAAAAAAGAAGCTCAAACGCGCTGGTGGCTCTGGGTTTTTCTGCCCTTGTTCGCCGTGGCCATCTTGAGCCTGCCCGGCACCCTGGGTATCTACGATGCGCTGGTGCCGGGGCGCGGCCCCTTCGTCTCAGCCATCGCGGCCATCGGGTTTGAGCTGTTCTATGTCTTTGCCGCATTCCTCATTATGAAGGACGGCCTGCACCGTAGTCTGCTCAACCTGGTCATTGCCGCGCTGGTGCTGGCCTCGATACTCAACGTCCTGGCCGACTATCGCTATCGGGTGCCCTACAGCCTGGACAATTTCGACACGCTCTTTTCAACATTCAACGGACTGGCCTTTTTGCTGGCTCTGGTTGAGGGGATCAGCCTGGCCGGGCTGGCCTTTGCGGGTGCGTTTCTCATGAAGTTCTACCACGAAGTCAAGCCCTCTCCGCTCTCAATGACCGTGCCGGAGCCGGTCTCCGACATTCTGCCAACAACAGAACCCGAACCGACCTTCGCTAGTGAGCAGGAAGAAGCAACTCCCCCCGATGAAGAGAAACAAGAACCGCACATAGCGGCAGATGGGGCATGGGATGATGATCAGCGGCTTGCTGCGGCTGAGGCCATCATTGCAGAGACAGTTTTCCACGTCGAAGCTGTCGCCACCGACAAGCGGCCTGCGCCAGCGACCAGCAACGAACACAAAACCACCCGGAACCAGGAAACAGAACCGGGACGAGGACGATAACACGGTAATCGTTCAACCCCCACCTGTCCTCCCCCCAGTGGGGGGATGGATTGGGAGGGGGGACGCATCGGGGCAAGCGGAGACGCTTATGCTCCCAGGGATCAGGGATTGCCCGAACACCGTGAACGCTTACATAACACTTGAAGCGTAACAGAAAAGCATGACAAATAAAGAAAGGGAACAGACCGACATGTCCTTCAAAATACGAACCCTGCTTGCACCCCTACTCCTGATGCTGGCTGTTGTTGCCTTTGTGGCCTGTGGCCAGAAGCAACAACCGACCCGCTGGGACCAGGCGCAACAGCAGAGCGAAGGAAACGCCCCCGCCACTTCGGACGAATCCGTTGCCGGTGGCGAATTCAACACGTTTTTTCCGGAAAGTGACGATGATTTCGAGGTGGTTTTCTCACAGGAGAAAAAGGGGTTTGCCCAGGCCAAATTGAAGAAAGATGGGAGCGAGGTGGCCACGCTGACCATTTCCGACACGGCCAATAACCCCGACGCACGCGAGAAGTTTCAGCAGAGCAGCGAGACCCTGGCGGGCCACCCCGTGGCTCAGGTTGGCAGCAACGGGACGGCCCTCCTGGTGGCAGACCGCTTCCAGGTGCAGGTCCGCTCCAAAGATGCAGCATTTAGCCAGGCCGACCGCGAAGCGTGGCTCCAAAAATTCGACCTTGCTGGATTGTCCAGATTGCGATAATTGCCCCAATACCCATAAAAACATCAGGAGGCGATATGAGTAAAGAAACGATTTACGAACTGGTTGACAACCTTCCCGCAAACAATATGACCGTCCGTGTGTTGCAGGCTCTCGATTTTGTTATTCCTGGCGAATGGCAAAACCTGGTTGGCTTCGAGCGAACAATCAAAGTGGTGAGCGGCGAATCGGACCAGGAGATGATACAGAACATTGGCGACCGCGCTATCAAACTCTACAACGACAAGTCGCAGGGCTACCAGCGGGCCATGTGGCTCTACCAGACCGTGGAAAAAACCGACCGCGCCCTGGCTCTGGCGGTGCTTGGCGACAAGGTGGGCGAGAAAATTGGTCTCCTCTCGTTTCTCAGCAAGATAACGCCCAGGGCCGACACCTCCCAGGCAATTGACCTGAGTATGAAGCTAGTGGTTGAATTGCTGGCCTTTTGCCAGATAAGCGGAATTCCCGGCGACAGCATTGGCGATTTTGTCAAAGCTCTCTCCGACTACAGCGGCGAATCGCTCATGCGGATGGTTGCGCTCATCTGCATTGATGGGATCATCCCCCTCGGCCCCGACTTCGTGAGCAAAGCCCTGGAAACCCTGCAAAAATCGGACCCGTCGGATCTCGAACGGAACGACACCTTTGAAAAGGTGCGTCCCTACATTCCGGGGGATGGGACGGCGGAACAGAAGGGCTTTATCCAGCAGAGCCTCACCTCGGTGCAGGACTGGATAAACGGGTTTATACATGAGCACAACCTCACCGCCGAGAAGATCGTTAGCAATCTGCAAAACTTTGTCGCCTTCTCCGATGACAAACTGGACTATCTGGGCGCATTCCTGGATATGACAACGAACTACTACGAGCACACAGGCACGCAAACCCTGGCCCGCCGCCTGATTGAGCGGGCCGTCAACGAAATATAGGTAATACCAGTAATCGTTCAGGCCCCCCACCTGTCCTCCCCTCAGCGGGGGGAGTGATTGGGAGGGGGGGCACGTCCGCATCGGGGCAAGCGAGACGCTTGCGCTCCCAGGGAATGGGGATTGCCCAAACACCGTGAACGCTTACGTGGTTTTTTTACGTATTCAGGCGAATATGGTATAAAGCATATTTGGAGGCCCCATTCTTGACCACCTATCGCATTCCGTTTAACAAACCGTGGCGAGGGGGAAATGAGCTGACCTACATAGCCGATGCAATTGGGCGGGGACACGCTTCTGGCGATGGCTTCTACACAAACCAGTGTCACGCGCTCCTCGAAAAAGAACTGGGGGTCCCGCGTGTCTTGCTAACTACCTCTTGCACCGATGCGCTGGAAATGTCTGCTCTGCTGCTGGATATTCAACCCGGCGATGAGGTGATTGTACCATCGTTTACATTTGTCTCAACGGTCAATGCCTTTGTGCTGCGCGGGGCCCGCCCGGTCTTTGCCGACATCCGCGCCGACACGCTCAACCTGGACGAAACACAGCTCGAACAGCTCATGACCCCACGCACCAGGGCCATTGTACCGGTTCACTATGCGGGTGTGGGGTGCAACATGGACGCAATAGCCGACATTGCCAGCCGGCATAACCTCATCATTGTTGAGGACAACGCGCACGGCTTGTTTGCCACCTATCGCAACAAATATCTGGGCACATTTGGTAGCCTGGCAACCCAGAGTTTTCACGAAACAAAGAACTTCTCCTGTGGCGAGGGGGGGGCACTGCTCATCAACGACCCGCAGTACATCGAACGGGCAGAAATTTTGCGCGACAAGGGCACCAACCGCAAAAAGTTTTTCCGCGGCCAGGTAGATACCTATACCTGGGTCGATCTCGGTTCGAGCTTTCTCCCTTCCGATATACTCGCGGCCTTCCTCTATGCTCAGTTCGAAGAGCGCGACCGTATCCAGACCATGCGGCGGGAGGTGTGGAACTCCTACCAGCAACAGCTCCAGGAATGGGCCGCAGCAAAAGACGTGCAACTCCCAATCTGTCCCCCCGACAGAAATCACTCGTATCATATGTTCTTTCTCATCCTGCCCTCCCACAGACAGCGGCAGGCCTTGATAGCACACCTGAAAGCGCGAGGCATTCTCAGCGTGTTTCACTACCTTCCGCTCCACCTCTCCAACATGGGCCGACAGTTCGGGGGGCAAAAAGGAGATTGCCCGGTGACAGAAACGGTAAGTGAACGGTTGCTGCGGCTTCCCTTCTACAACAGCCTGAGCGAGGCCGAGCAAACCGACGTGGTGGAGGCGATTCGGAGCTGTGAGGAGTTGTGATACCAAAACCGGGCAGGCAGTTTCACCACAAAGGCACGGAGTACACAAAGGAAACCCCTTTTACAAAGCCTTCGTGCCCTTTGTGCCTTTGTGGTTTTTCCAAGTGTTCAAGCGAACATGGTATGAAACAGCGAAACAGCAGGTGTCTACACTTGCAGGTAAGCCCTGGGAGCGCAAGCGTCTCGCTTGCATTGGTACGGGCAGGATGCCCGCGCTCCCTGGTGCCATACCCCTCATTCTGAAAAGGTTCTTGGAATGAGAGATTGGCAGGATCTCACCTTTCTGGAACATTTCTCTGCATAGCGGACAAGCAGGCCACACATTATACGGGTATAATCAAAAGAAACGACTCTATATTTTCGTTGACTGTTGAGGACGTTGCTATGTGGAGTTCTGCTCGAATCCGGACCAAGATTGTCGGGCCGCAGTTTCTCTTGATGGTATTCTTGATTGTAGGAATAACCATCGGATTTATTGTTGTTACCAATGCGACACGAAACCGTATCCTGGACGCACAGCTCAGAGAGGAAGCTACGCGGCTGGCCACGGCGTTTGCCCAGAACGAGCAGGATGTGCTCAATAGTGCCAGGATGTTTTCGCACGATCCCATTGTGCAAAGCCTGGTCGAGCAACAGAATAATCCCACCGAAGCATTGTTGCTGCAAGCGGCCGACCACGCAGTAACGATACGTGAGCGGTTTTTTCTCGATCAGGTGGTTGTGGTCAATGGGCGAGGCCGTCGCCTGGTTAATGTTGCCACTTCTTCGGATGTGAGTACCACGACGTTTTATTACGACGAAGTGTTGACAGGCTGTGCCTGGAGAGCCCAGGCAAAAGTTTTTCCGACCAATGAAACCCTCCTGCTTGTCGGATGTGCGCCGGTCGAACTATCCATCGGCAGTACCGGCCACCCCGGCGGGAGCAGCGATAGTATCTACCTGGCCCCCGGTATTGTCTATGTTGTGCAGAATATCCCGGAGCGTATCAATCGTCTCTCCCGCGATCTGGGTATTGTGGCAGCGTTGCATCTCCGTCTGGGAAGAACAGGCAAGGATGAGGACGAAACGCAATTGTTTCCAACAGCAACAAACATCCGAACACATAGTCAGGTTCTTTACCCCGGTCCCCACCCGATTTCTGTTGTTCTGGCTCTCAGTGAAGATGAGATTAACAAGATCCTCTGGTCGGGCTTGCGAGTAACCTTGATCGGGGGAGTGGGGGCCCTGATCATCCTGCTGCTGATGGGAGTCTGGCAGGCCAATAGCGTAACCAGGCCCATTTTGCAGCTTGTCAAGATGGCGCAAATTGTGGCGGGGGGCAACCTGCGCTATACGCTCCCCGTCACCCGACGTGATGAGTTTGGCACGCTGATAGCCTCGTTCAACACAATGGTTGAGGGGCTACGCAAGCGTGAGCAGGCCGAGCGTGAACGCGAGGAGGCCCGACACGAACGGGAGCAAGCCGAGCGCGAGCGCAAAATTGCCGAAGCAGCCAACCGCGCCAAAAGCACCTTTCTGGCCAATATGTCGCACGAATTGCGGACCCCCCTCAATGCCATCATCGGTTACAGCGAAATGTTGCAAGAGGATGCAGAAGAATCGGGCAATACAGAGATTGCCGCCGACCTGAACAAGATTCATTCAGCAGGAAAACACCTCCTTGCACTCATCAGCGACATTCTCGACTATTCCAAAATCGAAGCAGACCGGATGGAACTCCACCCCGAGGTGGTTGATATTGCTCAGCTTATTGAGGAGACCATTGGGAGTGTTGAGCCGATGATCCTCAAAAACAACAATACTTTTACCCTCAAGCGTGACGCGAATCTCGGCTCAATGCGAACCGACCCGATGCGGGTTCGGCAGGTGCTACTCAACATCCTCTCCAACGCGGCCAAATTTACCAGAGGGGGAATGATTGCGCTGGAAGTTGTGCGGACAGAAACACGGACCACGCTCAGTAACGCACCTGACGAAGAGACGGCCCCCGTTTGCAGCGTAGATTCGGCGGTCATGTTTCGCATCAGCGATACCGGCATCGGGATGACTCAGGAGCAACTTGGGCGGTTGTTTCAGCCATTCACCCAGGCCGACGTTTCGACAACACGCAAGTATGGCGGTACGGGACTGGGGTTGGCCATTACGCGGAATCTCTGCCACATGATGGGTGGCGATGTGCTTGTCGAAAGTGAATATGGCCACGGGACAACGTTTACCGTGGTGCTTCCGGCCGCCATTCCGCCAGCAGAAGAACGCGAAGCCATGATGAATCAGATACAAAAGCAAGACGCGGCTCAAACACGCTCCCGCCTGGTCGAGCAGTCGTACCAACCAACGGTGCTGGTGATAGACGACGACCCTCTCGCCCGCGATTTGATAGCTCGCACCCTTTCGAGCAATATGCTCCGCGTTGAGGTGGCGGAAAATGGAAAAGAAGGGCTACGCCTCGCCCGCACGCTGCGCCCTGCCCTCATTACGCTTGATGTCTTGATGCCCGAAATGGACGGATGGGAGGTGCTGACCACGATAAAAACCGACCCCAACCTGGCCCATATCCCCGTCATTCTCCTGACAATTCTCGACGACCGCGAGCACGGGTTTACCCTGGGGGCAACCGACTACCTGAACAAACCGGTTCAACGAGAGCTTCTCCTGACCACGGTCAAGAAATACCTCAATGGGGCGGGGACTTCGCCACAAGCCAGAGACGCGGTTATCCTGGTTGTCGAAGACGACGAATTTACCCGTGAGATGCTGCGGCATACCCTGGAACGGGAGCAGTGGCCCGTGATTGAAGCGGAAAACGGACGTGTTGCCCTGATGCGGATTGTCGAGCGTCGCCCGTCGCTTATTTTGCTCGACCTGATGATGCCGGAGATAGATGGGTTTCAACTGCTGACAATGTTGCAGGCCAATCCTTTCTGGCGGCAGATTCCTGTTATCATTGTCACCGCGAGAGATTTGTCGCCAGAGGAGCGCATACATATCAATGGCTATGCAGAGACCATTCTCCAGAAGCAAACCGATACCATTGATGAACTACTCCACAATATCCGGGAGCTGGCCCTGCGACATGTCTCCTGATTGCACTGGCAGGCAGCGCGGGGATTTGCACAAATCTCCGAATGCCGCTACCATACCTCAAGCACAGGCAGTATATAGAGGGGGAAGAACTCTATGACCCACACGGCGGCTATCCAGACCGAAAACCTTACGAAACGGTTTAAGAAGCGGGTTGCGGTTGACCAGGTTTCGCTCGATGTGCAATATGGCGAAGTGTTCGGGTTTCTGGGGCCCAACGGGGCCGGCAAAACCACAACGATAGCCATGTTGCTTGGACTGGTTGCGCCGACCAGCGGGCGGGCCATTGTGCTTGGGTACGATGTGCAGCAACACCCGGTGGAGGCCCTGCGCGGGGTGGGAGCGATGATAGAGTCGCCCGCGTTTTATCCCTATCTGAGCGGGCGCGACAACTTGCGGGTGCTGGCACGGGCCGAGGGGGTGCCCGATGCTCGCATCAACGACGTTCTCGCCATTGTCGAACTGACCGACCGTGCGCATGATCGCTACCGTGCCTATTCGCAGGGGATGAAACAGCGGCTTGCGATTGCCGCCGCCTTGCTCGCCAATCCCCGCATGATTATCCTTGATGAGCCGACCAATGGCCTTGACCCCGCTGGCATGGTCGAAATCCGCGATCTTATCCGCACGCTGTCGCAGCAGGGGCATACTATTTTTCTCTCCAGCCACCTGCTCCACGAGGTTGAGCAGGTATGCCAGCGAGTTGCTATCCTCAAGGATGGGCGGGTGGTGGCGCAGGGGCGCGTGGATGAATTGTTGCGGCGCGGGCAGCGCATCCAGGTTCGCGTGGCAGACGACCCGGCGCGGGCTCTCGCTATCCTCTCCGGGGTTGAGGGGTTGGGCGCAATTGAGCAGCAGGGGGAAACCCTGCTCATCGAAGCCCCTGGCTCACGCATTCCCGAAATCAACGCGCTCCTGGCGCGGCAGGAGATCCCCATCGCAGAGATCGGGGTGCGCGAGGAGAGCCTGGAGCAATTCTTCCTGGAGATGACAGGCGAAACTGCGAACAACACGCAGGGGAAGTGATACTACAGAGCGGAGAGAGCAGGAAACCATATGGCAGAACAACCGGCCGGTAGAGCATTTTTCAACCTGCTTCGTGCAGAATGGCTGAAACTCTCCCGTCGTCCGATGGCGTGGATTCTCCTTATTGTGTTTCTTTTCCAGATGATTCTCTTTCTCTCGGTTATCTTTCTGGTTGTGGCCCTCCACGATGGCATCTTTGGCGATGCCAGTATTCGCATGATGGAGCCGGAGGAAATTGAACAATTTCGCCTACGCCTCAGCTTCCCTGGCATCTTTGGCGAGGTGCTTGGGCAGGTCAACGGAATTGGCGGCTTTCTGGCGGTGGTGCTGGCGGCGGGTGCGCTTGGCAGCGAGTATAGCTGGGGGACGCTGCGGGTGCAACTTGCGCGGCAGCCCCACCGCGGACGCTTCCTGGTGGTCAAAGTGGTTTCGCTTTTGCTCATTCTCCTGGCTGGCATTGTCATTGCGCTTGTGGTCGGCAGTGTGTTCGGGTTGTTCTACAGTGCCATCCTGGGCAACATCGGCACCGTGCGTTTCCGCGATGTTTTGCTCCTGCCTGTCGGGGTCTTCCGCTCACTCTATGTCGCCCTGCCCTACCTGCTCTTCACCTTTGCCATCTGTGTGCTTGGACGTTCGATTATGGCGGGCGTGGCGGGGGGTATCCTCTTCATCACTGTGGATGCCAGCACCGGTGTGCCCTCGCTCCTGGCCGCAATGGAAAGCCCGCTGGTGCGCTTTTTCTATAACTTGCTGGTCCAGCAAAATGTCAATACGCTGGTGTTTGTCAATCGGCAGGACTTCGGGCTGCACCCCGCCATCGGCATGAATCTGGACCCCGCGCTCCTGCCCTCGCCACTCCAGGCAACCGCTGTTATTGCCCTCTACTGTGCGCTCTTCTTCGGCTATACCTATGTCCTCTTTACCCGGCGCGATATGACCGGCCCCTCCTGATACCAGTTTGCCATCAAAACCGCAGAGGTGGCGGTGCTGGCCAGGGTGCTGCGCCGCGTGGGAGAAGACGGCGGTAATGGACAGGCTGGCGGAGAAGCTGGTGGGGTAGGGGGAAACGTTGGTGGGGCGGGAGAATTGTTGTTTGACAGATGAATTATTGTTCCCCTCCCTTTCCCCCGACCATATCCTGCAACCCATCGCTGATGAGAAACAGCCCCCCACCTGTCCTCCCCCGGTGGGATTTAGGGATTGGGAGGGGGGCGCGTCCGCATCGGGGCAAGCGCGACGCTTGCGCTCCCAGGAATTAGGGATTGCCCGAACCCAGTGAACGCTTACTATTCCCGCGCTTGCACCGATTTAGAAGAATGTGCGAATGTGCGTCACACCCCCCCCCGCGTGATCCTCCCGATTGACCTCTTGTCGGGGGCATGTTACACTCTTCTTGTAGCCATTTCTCTGTTTCGCGGCCATCTCTTGCTTTATCTTTGATTTATCCCTGCAATATGACAAACCAGGAACGTTCAAAACAATCGTCCAGTGAGGTTTTAACTCCCTCGAATAGAGCCTTCTCATCCACTCGGAGGCGGCCCGACCCGACCCGCCGCATGACCATGTTCTACATTCTCGCGCTCAGCCTTGTCGCGCTCCTCTCCATTGCGGGGCAGGTGTTGAAACAATCGGTGCTGGCACAGCAATATACCGACTCGCGGGTTATCAATATCGCTGGCCAGCAGCGCATGCTTAGCCAGCGCATCAGCAAGGCTGCCCTGGCTATCCAGTCCACCGACGACGCGCAGACTCGCCGGGGCCGCATGGAGGAGCTACGCCAGGCCGTGGTTATCTGGGAGCGTTCACAAACCGGGTTGCAAGAGGGCGACGCTGAGTTGGGCCTGCCCGGCACCAACAGCCCCAGGGTGCAACAGATGTTTCGTGATGCCGACGTAGCCTACCAGCAAATGCGCCAGGCTGTCTCCGGCTTGCTCGAAGCAATTGAGCAGGCCCCCTCGCTGGAGGCTGTGAGCGAGGAAGACCTGGACCCCTTTATAGAGGAGATCCTCCTGGCAGAAAAGGCCTTTCAGCAACACATGAACTCTATCGCCTTTCAATATGACCGCGAAGCATGCGAACGGGTTGAAAAAACAATGAACATTGAATGGTCTCTGCTTGGAATCACGCTGTGTGTGCTCTTTATCGAGGGGATGTTCATCTTTCGCCCATCGGTCAATAGCATTCGGCGCACGCTGACCGAGGTGGAGCGGGCCGAGGTGCGGGTGGCCGCAACCGCCACCCAACTTGCCCAGGCCAACGCCGAACTGACTGTCGCGCTGGAAGAGGCCCACAAAGTCACCCGCGCAAAATCGGAGTTTCTGGCTGTCACAAGCCACGAAATTCGCACCCCTCTCAATGCCATCATCGGGATGTCGAGCCTCCTGCGCGATACCCCCCTGGCCACTGAGCAGCGCGATTTTGTGCAAACCATTACCATGAGTGGCGAAGCCCTGCTCAACATCATCAACGACATTCTCGACTTCTCCAAAATTGAGGCCAACCAGCTTGATATGGAGTGCCACCCCTTCGATCTCTACGGGTGCATTGAGGATGCGATGGGCCTGGTGGCTCCGCGGGCCACCGAAAAAAACCTTGCCCTGATCTCCGTTGTCGAGCCGCATACGCCGACAATGCTGGTGGGTGATGTGACCCGGCTGCGCCAGATCCTCGTCAATCTCCTGAGCAATGCCGTCAAGTTTACCGATGAGGGGGAGATTATCCTCCGAGCAACGGTGGGAGAGCAGCAAGTGGTGTCTGGAGAAACCACACCGGGCACACCGAATACGCTCGCGTTCCCCGCTGCGGCCCCGACAGGAAACTACCCCGACGATTGCCACGAAAACCACCAGCCATTTTCGCTCTATATCACCGTTAAAGATACGGGGGTTGGCATTCCCTCGGACCGCATGAAGCGGCTCTTTCAGGCGTTTTCACAGGTGGATGCTTCGATAAGCCGCAAGTATGGCGGGACAGGGTTGGGGTTGGTCATCAGCAAACGTCTCGCCGAAATGATGGGGGGGACGATATGGGCTGAGAGCAAAGTGGGCAAAGGCTCAATGTTCCATGTGGCTATCGCAGCCTACAGCGATTCCGCAGCTCCGCTCCCCCCCTGGCTCCGCGACGAACAACCACACCTGAGCGGAAAACGGATTTTGATTGCCGATGGCAACGCGACCCGGCGCATTATCCTCTACCAGCGGGCGCAACAGTGGCAGATGCAGCCGGCGGCGGCCGCTTCGGGCCACGAAGCTCTGCACCTTATCCGGCAGAGTGAGCCGTTTGATGTTGCCCTCTTCAATATCCAGATAGCGGATATGAGCGGGCTGACGCTGGCCGCGCAGGTCCGCCGCCATCCCCACGGAGAGAGATTGCCGATTATCCTGCTTGCCCCGCTGATGAGCCGCCCCGAACGGTGGGAAGAGGTCGCCACAGCTATGTGCCCCTCAAACCCGGTCAAGCTGGCCCGTCTCTATCACCTGCTCGTGAGCACCCTCACGAAACAACCGCTCTCGCAGCAAGAGGAGCGCGACACCGACAGCATTGGCCCCCACATTGCAGAAAGCCACCCGCTCCGTATTCTCCTGGCCGAGGATAACACGGTCAACCAGAAAGTATCGCTCCTCTTGCTCGAAAAGGCCGGCTACCACGCCGATATTGCCGCCAATGGGCTGGAAGTGCTTGATGCGCTGGAAAGACAGTCGTATGATGTTATCTTGATGGATGTGCAGATGCCTGAAATGGATGGGATAGAAACGACGCGACATATCCGCTTGCGCTGGACCGCTGAGCAATCCCCCTGGATTATCGCACTCACGGCAACGACGCTACGAGGCGACCGTGATCAGCTCATTGCTGTCGGGATGAATGACTACGTGAGCAAGCCAATTCATCTCCGCGACCTGCTGGAAGCCCTCAAACGCTGCACGCCCTGCCGCATGGGGGAGCCAGCCGCACCCGCCCACCCGCCCGATGAGCCAGAGCAGGACAGCCAGGGTGAGGAGCAGGGCCAGGGTGAAGTTGGCGAACCGGTTGACGTTGAAAAAGTGCATCCCGCTCAGGATGACCAGAGAGAGCGGGCTGTTCTTGCCCGCGCCACCCTGGAGCAGTTTTGGGACGACATGGGCACCACGAGTGAGGGGTTGCACGAATTGACCACACTCTTCCTCGACAATGCGTGGAAGATTGTCCAGGATATGCCGGGCGCGGCAGAGGCGGAAAATTTGCCCCTGCTAATGCATCTCGCCCACACCCTGAAATCTACCAGCGCAACGATGGGGGCAGAACGGCTGGCCACCTGCTGTGCAACACTGGAGCATATTATCCGTTATGGGAGTGCGGGGGATATTTCCGAGCAGATAGCGTGCATTGAAGCGGAGTATGAGCAGGTTCGCCAGGCTCTTGTCAGTGTTGCAGATGTTCCAGAGGTGGTAGACCATAGAGAGGAAGGTGTTTGATGCAACGAAATCACAAAAAACGATATTTCCTACCAGTGCGTGTGTTTTTGCTCTTTGCCCTTCTGCTAGGGGCATGCAGTTTGCAGGGGGCCTCCCCCCCCTTCTCTCCGCGTGAGGTCCCCGCGGCAACCCCGACCGACATTCCCTCTTCGCTGAAGGCTGTGCTGGACCCGCTGCGGCTCCCCACGACGACCCCGACGATCTGGCTGCCAGCAACCGAGGCACCCGCCCCGCCCGACCCGACCACACCGCCCGACCCGCCTGGCGAATTGCCCGATCTTGCTGCCAGCAACCCCGCACTGGCTCTCTCCTTGCAGCGGCTTCTCGACAATACGAGCACCGGCCCCTACACGCCCGGTCTGGTTATGCATATTGCTATCCCTGGGCAGGGCCAGTGGACTGGCGCGAGCGGGTTTTCGGACCGCGTGGCGCAAACCCCAATGGGGACAGATGACCGCTTTCGCATTGCCAGTTTGACAAAGATGTATGTTGCAACGGTGGTGCTCCAGCTTGTGCAGGAGGACACCCTGACGCTTGACGATACGGTTGAGCAATGGCTACCAGGCCTGGTCCCCAATGGGCAGGCCATCACGCTGCGCCACCTGCTCAGCCACACCAGCGGCCTCTACGATTATCTCGACGGGGGGTTTGAGGCGCAGTATTTTGCCCACGACCCGCCGCGGGTCTGGCACCCCTCGGAACTGGTGCGCTACGGGGTTTCGCACCAGCCCTACTTTGCCCCTGGTGAGCCGGGCCGCTGGAAGTATTCCAACACCAACTACATTATCCTCGGTATGATTATCGAGCGTGTGACGGGCACTTCACTGACCCACCAGCTCCGAAGCCGTATTTTCACTCCTCTGGAACTCTCCAATACCTTCCTGGAGGATTACGAGGAGATTGCCGGCGGGTTTGTCTGTGGCTACATTCTCAATAACGACTACTCCTATGCCAGCCTTTCTGTGTGGGCTGCGGGGGGCATTATTTCAACCGCCAGCGATGTTGCAACTTTCGTCCGCGCTCTCTTCGGGGGCCAGTTGCTCAACCAGGAGATGCTCAACGAGATGCTGACGTTTGCCGATATGTCGGGCTATCCGCTCTACGGGCTTGGTGTGGCAAAGAACATCGAAGCCTTTGGTGTCGCTACCCAGGGGGTGATGCCAGAAGGAACGCGCTACCCCCAGGTCTGGGGGCATACGGGGGGGCTGAGCGGGTTCAAGTCGGTCGTGGGCTACCTCCCCCAAAGCGGCATTACCATTGTTGTGCTGATGAACCAGATGTGGGTACCGATTTTGCCCATTGCCCTGGACGGCCTCGACCTGGCGACCGGGCGGGCCGCCGGCATAGAGGGTAATTAAACCAGATGAGGAGGTATTGCAATGAACCGAAAAATTGCGCGGGTGCTCGATCAGCCGGTCAGCAAGCGTGAGACGGTGCTGGACAAACTTTTTCAGTTCTTTTTCTGGTTGCTGCGTCTGGTTGTTGTGGTGCTTGGTTTTCTGTTTCGCAGGAAGGAGGAGTAGGCTGGAGGGGGGAACATCAGTTGTTCTTTGGTATTAAGGGTAATTCTTGAAGATAGTTCATGAAGAAGTCCTCATCAGTGTGGGCAATTTTCCCCGGACGGAAGAGGGAATATGTGTTTTAGAGGAAGTACGCGAGGCAACAGCAGCAGTTGTCTGGCCTCCCGGATCGTCAACATTTTCCATAAACCCTGTACGAAAACGCAATGGAGTAAAACCTATCAAGGAAGGATGCATGATAGTCCTTCGTGAAAAGTTCGGGTGGTCCACAGAATCTCCTATCTTGATACGATCCTCAGAACGACCAGGAAAAGTTGATGCCCTTCGGAAAACATCTGCTGGCGATTTCGTTGTCGAGTGGGAAACAGGCAATATATCTTCCAGTCATCGTGCGCTTAACAAAATTACGCTTGGATTGGTCCGAAGGGTTATTGCAGGAGGTGTTCTCATCCTTCCGACTCGTCCTCTTTATCAATACCTGACAGACCGGGTTGGGAATTACGAGGAACTCCGCCCTTATTTCCCGGTCTGGAAAAACATACCAGTTGAGCATGGCTTTTTATTGATTATTGCTGTTGAGCATGATGCAATAGATAGCAACGTTCCCTTCATACAAAAAGGAACAGATGGTCGTGCCCTTGTTTAGATAATGATTATCTCTCAAGGCCATCCTGATGATAAGAAACTGAGTAATCGTTCACGGTATTTGGACAATCCCTGATTCCTGGGTACGCAAGCGTCTCGCTTGCCCCACTGGAGGGACGCAGCCCCCCTCCCAATCCATCCCCCCGCTGGAGGGAGGACAGGTGGGGGGCTGAACGATTACGAAACTGATACCTGTTTTCTTCCTCCTGCCGTCTTCCCCCTTTTTCCACGAGCAGTTTCCCAGTTGGCACATTGACCATTCTGGAAATCTTGAAGCCTACGTATTGCCGCTTCTGTTTCACCAATTTCGATACCCAACCAACGCCTTTTCAGCTTTTCAGCAGCGTAGAAGGTTGTGCCCGATCCTCCAAAAGGATCAAAGACAAGATCACTAGGGTTGGTAGATATAGCAATGATTCTTTCTAACATAAGAGGAGCTAATTCATTCGCTGTGCGTGTCTTATATTTCCTATGGCGTACAGGCGGTATATCATCCCATAGTTCTTCAATTGGGGTCCAGAGCTGGCTTTCAGCAGGGTCGTCCCCCTCGACATGTTCCCAGACATCTTCTGAAGTATCGAAGACATCCATGAGATTGAGACCCCGCTCATTGAGTTTGTTTCGATGTCCTCCATAATCACGAATTTCTTTGCCACAATGACGACAGGTAGGTATGGGGGTATAGACCTTATGAAACGTTGTTGGCTCTCCTTTTGTGTAATACAGCAGTCCATAATGAGCCGGAGAAAGTTTTTTTCCACGGGGGAAGTTTTTGGGCATACGACAGGCTATCCAGTGGCGAAACCACATTCCTAGAGAATTGAGAAAGGCTCCGTATTCGATAAGCCAGACAGGAAGATTGAAAATAAACAGGCTACCACCAGGCTTCAAAACACGCACACTTTCGGTAAGCCATAGCCTGGACCAATCGAGATAATCACCCTTTTGGCGATGATCTTGAACATTCTTGCCATAGTCTTTTCCAAGATTAAAAGGGGGATCGGCAAAAACCATATCAATGCAGGAATCCGGCAAGTCCGGGAATAGAGTGACACAATCACCTTGAAAGAGTTGTCCGAACTCTGTTTGGTAGACCAGACTGTAGGGGTGCTGATCTATCTCTTGCGGTAACACACCAGGGATACTCATTACTATCTTCTTTCATGTTCCATTGTAGAACTTATGGTCTAAATTTATCATGGCTTTTGCTATTTGTCAAACAAGGCTTCAAGCAATGTTGACGCTTCTCCCCTCTTCTGCTATACTTGCTGCTACTAAAAACTGTATATGTGCAGAAAGATTCCCCCTTTTTTCCTTTGACGGGCCAGGACCAGGACATGGTATCGGGGGGAGTGAGGAAATCCGGTGAAAATCCGGTGCTGTCGCGCAACGGTAACGCTCAGCCAGCAACCAGGGTATCCTGTATCTAGCATCCAGGTATCCAGGGGTGGCGAGGCGAAGCCCGATACTCAATCTCTGCCAACGCTCGTGTTTTATCTTCGCGGTTGAGAGAACCGGGCAGTGAGTTACCGCTCTGCCCCTGCCGCCGATGGCGGTTTTTTTGTTTTCGTTTTACCCTGAAAGAACAACTAGAAACGAGGTTTTTTGTATGAAACGTGCATGGTCATTTCTCCTTTCTCTTGGAGGAAGTGTGTTGCTCCTTGCGCTTATGGTGCTGGCACGAATGGTGCTTCAGCCCGCGCAGGCCGCCGAATACCCCACCTATGGCAGTGAGCAGGCAATTGGTTCTGCCCTGGCGTATATCGAAGGCAAACAGACTGACGATGGTGGTATCGAGGGGTTTACGCCCGGACAGTCCGATACCTTTGTCACGATGCGAGCCGCCATTGCCGTCGGGCTGGCGGGCCGCTCACTCGACAGCGTGGAAACAAATGGCAATACGATGATAGATTACCTGGAGATGGTCGCGATAAGCTACACACACGAGTACACCACATTCACGTATCCCTCTCCCCCTCCAGAGCGGTTCAATCCGGGACGCGGTGGACAGTTGCTCACGGCGGTTGCTGCGGGCAACGAGGACGCAACCAATTTTGGCGGGTTGAATATCATCGAATCCCTGGAACAAAGCTATGATGAGCAGAGCGGTGCGTATGGCACGCCCAACCTGATGAATCAACCCTGGGCGATTATCGGGTTGAGTGCGGCGGGCGAGCCGGTGCCTCCCGCGGCAACACAGTTTCTGCTCGACCACCAGAACCCCGACGGGTCGTGGGATTTTGGCTATGGGGCGAGTGCCGATAGTGTCGCTATCGTGATGGTTGCGTTGCTTGGTAGCGGCAATGTATCGCCTTCGGACCCGGCCATCCAGCAGGCCCTGCACTACCTGCACGAGCAGCAATTGCCCGGCGGTGGGTGGGGCACCCGCGACTGGAACACGGGCGAGATGGTCTTCAGTTCCGATACCACGGCGTGGGGGATTCAGGCTCTCGCGGCGGCGGGCTATACCCCGGCCACAGCAAGCTGGGCCGACCGCTCTCCCATCACACAAGGCAATCCGCGAGGGGCCCTGCTGACCGGCCAGAATCCTGATGGCTCCTTTGGGCAATATCCAAACGCACTCAGTGCAGCTCACGGCCTCTATGGCCTGGTTGAGCACCCCATCACGGCTATCGGGCACAAGGCGCGGGCCAGCCGGGCCCTGGCCTGGTTGCACACGCTCCAGCAAGCCGACGGCGGATGGGCCGATCCTTTTGGCCCGGTCGGGGCGACCGCCGATGCGGTGCTGGCCTTTGCCGCGGCAGACTTCGACCCCAATACCGTGACCACATCTGGTGGGGCTTCGGCTGTGGCATACCTCGAAGCCAATGCCCGCGACTATGTGATGCTGCCCGGCTCCCCCCCGACCTTCTTTGCCGACCGCATCGGCAAGCTGATGCTGGCCGTCGTTGCTGCGGGCAAAGACCCGCGTGATTTTGGACCGGACCAGCTCGATCTCGTCGCCATGCTGACCGACCCGCCGGTCTATCATTCGGGAGCCTACACCAACACCGAGAACACCTTGCAGCAGGCCTACCCCATTCTCGTTCTGGCGGCGGCGGGAGAGCCAATCTATACGAGCGCGGTCTCGCAGCTTATCAGCCTCCAGCAGGACGATGGGGGGTGGAAGTATGACCTGGCTGATTCGCCCTGGAATACCACCTCGCCCGACAATACAGCCCTTGCGCTCCAGGCTCTTGCTGCAGCCCGCCCCCACCAGACCGACCCGACCATTGTTGCCAGTCTGGACGCAAGTATGAGCAATGCAGTCGCCTATCTCCATGCGACGCAGGACCCACACGGCGGTTGGGGTAGTGCATTCAATACCGCATATGCCATCCAGGGGTTGCTGGCAGCGGGCGAAAATCTGCACGCCCCGACATGGACAAAAGATGGCCACTCGCCCTACGATGCGCTGATGTCCTATCAGGATAGCGATGGGCCCTTCTCCGGCTGGACTGGCGACGACGACCGGATGTCTACCGCTGTGGCGGTGCCGGCTCTCCTGAGTAAGCCTTTCCCGCTCTCTGTCACGGCAAGTCTGCGCTCCTACCCACACATCGGCCCCTACGCTGACGCGGATCGCACGGTGGCAGCGCAGCCCTATGCTCTGTGGACTGACCGTGCGGAAGACAGCGGTAAGGTTATTGTCCCCTTCGGGAGCGATATGAACGGCAACGGGAACGCAGTGATCAAGTGGGCCCCGATCCACGGGGGAACCTGGGTTTCGTCCACGCTGACCCGCAATAGTGGCACATACACCGCCAGTATCACGCTGCCATCTACAATGAGCTATCGTCTCCGCGCAACCTTTATGGACCCCGATGGGGTGCAATCTGGTGCAGGGATGGCGGG
This sequence comes from Chloroflexaceae bacterium, assembly GCA_034436975.1. Classification (GTDB taxonomy): domain Bacteria; phylum Chloroflexota; class Chloroflexia; order Chloroflexales; family Chloroflexaceae; genus JAAUSY01. The sequence goes on along the minus strand of DAOTUE010000060.1, from coordinate 4,319 downwards.
GTCGGCTTCGGTTGAAGGCTTCCTGGGCGTGGCAGAAACGCTCATTCGCCCGGCAGTAAGCCGTATGCCCACGCAGACACTCCGCTATGCGCCCGATGGGACAAGAGCGACGGAGATGGTCTTCCCGACGGGCCAGTTTACGCAGGTGACAACCATGCTCTATACGCCAGAGCCTGACCCGACACTCCCCCTGCCAGACACTATGGCCGCTACGGGATGGGGCTTTCATCTGCATGCGGCCAGCGGCGGGAGATTGCACCACGGGATGATGGTTGCCACGCCCTACACGGTGACGATCCACTATAGCGATGAGGATGTGGCGGACAGGGTGAATGACAGGGTGAATGAGGAAAGTCTGTCCCTCTTCTACCTGGATGGCTCGACCTGGCACGATGCCACCACCACCTGCTCGCCGGCTTCTTCCTACGAACGCAACCCGGAGGAAAACTGGCTGCGGGTGCCGGTCTGTCGTGTGGGCGAGTTTGCCCTGGGTCGCAAGCAGGATGTTGTAGGGGAAGTCGCCAGCGTCACCCTTTCGCCCGATGCTCTGCTCACGATTGGCGCAGGCGACACCACGACGATAACAGCAACCGTTGCCGCCGACGATGGCATCGCGCTTGCCGGGCAACCAGTTACGTTTATTGTGACTGGCACAAGCACACTTGCCCCCACCTCTGGAACGTCTGACAGCAGCGGGCAGGTTGTCGCAACGCTCACGGGGGCAACGGGGTTGACGGAGATTGCAGCCCGTTCGGGCCCTGTCGCCTCATCCAACACAGTAACGGTGCAGGTGCTTGAGCAGGAGAAAGCTGCGAAACTGGCCGCACCGCCTGTGGCTGGCAAGCCGGGCGACGAACCGCTCAGCGTCTCTGGCGACAGCGACAAGGGTGGGTATCTCACTGGCGGCACTGTCACCATTCCGGATGGTCTCACCACCACGGGGGGGAACCCGGTTGCTATTTCGCGGGTGGTGGTCTCTGTACTTGTTGAGCCAACGACGAGCTGGGACGAAGGTAGCGCGGCGGTGGCCACAGTCTTGATTGACCTGTACGACGCTGAGGGCAATCTGGTATCAGGTTCTCTGAATGCACCGATTGAGGTTGTGCTGACCTTTACGGGCATTCCCGAAGGCTACCTGGCCGAAACAATAACCGTGCGCTACCGCGATGGCAACACCTGGAGCAGTGAGGGTATCACCATCACGAGCACCGATCCGAGCGACTTCCGCTTTACAACCACGCATGCTTCGGAGTTTCTCGTTTCTGTTGCGGATAGTCTGCGGGTCTATTTGCCGCTTGTCCAGCGGTAGTGTGAATGTGATACCAAAGCCGGATAGGTAGTTGAACCACAAAGGCACGGAGAGCACAAAGAACGTATTCTCTGTGTCCTCTGTGTCTTCTGTGTCCTCTGTGTCCTCTGTGTCCTTTGTGCCTTTGTGGTTTTTCTCAACCTGATGTCAGGCGAATGTGGTAGGAAAGGGATTGAGAACCGTGCGGCAGGAGATGAGCAAATATGGCATCATTTGCTCTCTGGTGGCGGTGGGCCTGGTGCTGGCCGCTGCCTGCGGGGGCGGGGTGGCCCGCGCCACACCTCCCCCCGCAGCCCGCGCCGCGGTTGTCGTTGTGGCCGGCAATGGCGATGTGAAAACCGTTTGTGTTGATCTGGGGAGCGACGGGGAGGCCACGGGGCTTGAACTGCTGGAGGGGAGCGGACTTTCGCCAGTGATTGCTCGCGTGCCCGGCAGCGGCGCGATTGTCTGTCGCATCGGCGATGATGGATGCGCCTATCCTGATGAGCCGTGTTTCTGCCAGTGTCCGGCCCCCGATGGCTCTTGCACCTTCTGGGGCTACTACCGTCTGGAAGAGGGGACGTGGCAGTTTTCGCAAACGGGAGCCGAGGGGGTTCTCGTACAGCCGGGGGATGTTGAGGGGTGGGCCTGGGGAGGTGGTGAAACCAGCTTGCCGGTCATTCCGTTCGCGGAGATATGCGGGACGGGAGCGTTGCCAACGGCCACAAGCACGGCGGCTCCCACATTGCGTCCCACCCCGACGCTGACTGTGGCTCCGACCGCGACCCGCACGCCAACTCCGACGCTGACTGTGGCTCCGACCGCGACCCGCACGCCCACCCCGACGCTGACCGTGGTCCCGACTGCGACCCGCACCCCGACCCCGGAAGGCCCCCCGGCAAAATCAATCTATCTTCCCCTCATTGTGCGACATATGGAGAAAGAAAGGGTAAATCATGATTGCCAAACGAACACTCATAATCGTCGTATTGCTTTTGATGATGCTCCCCACGCTGGCCTATGCCAATGATCCCTACCCACACCACGCCGGCCTGGTTGTCCGCTTTGGCGATGGGCGGGTTGAAACCTTTTGCGTGGATCTGGGCGAGGATGGCAAGGCAACAGGGGAAGAGATGCTGCGAGCATCGGGGTTGCCCCTCGCTGTCAACACCGACCCCGGGATGGGGGCCGCAATTTGCAGCATTGATGGGGAGGGGTGCGACTATCCCAATGAGCACTGCTTTTGCCAATGTACAATGAACCTGGGAGAAGCGTGCATCTACTGGGCCTATAGCCATCTCCAGGATGGGAAATGGCACTATTCGGCAATGGGAGCCAGTAGCCATGCCGTATATTCGGGCCAGGTTGAGGGGTGGGCCTGGGGAGCCGGCACAACAAGCAGTGGCGCGGCCCCGCCCGTCTTTCGCTTCGATGAAATCTGCGTTCCTCCGGCGACCTCGACCCCGACCCCGACGGACACTCCCACCCCATCGCCGACCCCGACACCCACGGACACCCCATCACCAACAGGCACAAATACGCCGTCCCCGACGCATCCCCCCACACCGACGGCTTCTCCGACGCATCCCCCCACACCGACGGCTTCTCCGACGGGCACGCCCACGCCAACCCCTTCTTCGACGCACACCCCCACACCGACCCCGACACCGACGGATACCCCATCCCCGACGCACACTCCCACCCCAACGCCCATAGCTTCTCCGACGCATACTCCGACGGGCACGGATGCATCATCTGCACCCCCGACCCCTGAACCCAACACCCCCACCCCGACCCCTGAACCCAACACTCCCACCCCTGAACCCCAAACCCCCACCCCTGAACGCCAGGCCGTGGCTCTGAGTGTCACGCTCTCAACCCCCGAACCGCCGGCCCCGCCCCCTGACCCGCGCTCCCTGAACGCCGGGGAGAACCAGGAAAACCAGGGAAACCAGAAAAACCAGGAGCAGCATACCGAGACATCACACGGAAACTATATTCTCTTTGGTGCGCTGGTGATTGTGCTTATGGCTGTGGCAATGATCGTGCGGGGGAGACAATCGCAGCAATGAACCGGGCCATTCAACAGGTGCTCAGCGTGCTTATCTACGGGTTGAGCAGTGCTATCGGTATCGGAGCCTTTCTCGCGCCCTTTGTGCTGCCCACAATGCAGCAAGGGCAACCGATGGGGATGGCGCACGCCAGCGATGCCCCCCTGATGCTGACGTTGCTGGTGGGGCTATGCTTCGGTGCGCTGCTGCTGGAGGTGCAGGGGCAGGCTGTGGATACCCGCGTCATTGCGCTGCTTGGCGTGCTCGTGGCGATGAACTCCGTGTTGCGGTTTCTTGAGGTGGCGATGCCGGGGCCGGGCGGCTTCAGCCCGATTTTCTTTCTCATTGTGCTCACGGGCTATGTGTATGGCGGGCGGTTTGGCTTCCAGATGGGTGCAATGACGCTGCTGGTTTCCGCGCTCATCACGGGAACAGTGGGGCCGTGGTTGCCCTACCAGATGTTTACCGCGGCATGGGTGGGGCTTTCGGCCCCGCTGTGCCGCCCGGCGGTGCGGTTGCTGCGTGGTGAGGGGGGATGGATTGAGGTGGTGGTGCTGGCCCTGTTCAGCGGGGGGTGGGGGTTTGTCTACGGTGCCATGATGAACATCTGGTTCTGGCCATTTGCCAGTGGCCCCGCCACGCAACACTGGCAACCCGGCGTGGCCCTTTCCGACACACTCCAGCGGTATGCCGTATTCTACCTGCTCACCTCGTTCGGGTGGGATCTCTTCCGCGGCATTGGCAACGTTGCGCTGGTGCTGGCATTCGGGCGGCCCACTCTGCGGGTGCTGCGGCGGTTCCATCGGCGTTTTGGCTTTCGCTACCACCCGCCCGCCCCGCAATACCAGTAATGTCAACGACCACCCGCTGAAGCGGGTGGCTTGGAACTACCCTCCACCGCAATTCCTGTCCGGGGACAGGCTTTGGTTTCATCAGGCGTTCCTTCGGGGGTGGCTGACAACCACCCCGTCCAGCTCCGG
>DAOTUE010000059.1:0-2575 GCA_034436975.1 Chloroflexaceae bacterium | reverse complement strand
CTCTCCACCGAAGAACTGGTGCGGATGAGCATTCAGTCGCTCATCGCATCCCCGCCCCCCGATGTCGCCGAAGCCGTCGCCTATGTGCTGGAGAAGCATGCCGATCTCTATCGGAGACTGGCCTGATGCGGTATCTAACCCTGGCCGAAGTCTTGTTTCTCTATCGCCAGATCATCGCCCAGTCTGGGGGAATGGCGGGGTTGAGGGATAAAGCGGCCCTGGAGTCAGCCCTTGCCCAACCACGCATGACCTTTGGTGGGCACGAGTTGTATCCCACCATCGCATCGAAGGCCGCAGCTCTGGGGTTTTCCCTCATCACCAATCATCCCTTTGTGGATGGCAACAAACGCATCGGGCATGCGGCAATAGAGACGTTCCTGGTGCTGAATGGCTTTGAGATAGAAACCACCGTTGCCGAACAGGAGTCGCTTATTCTGGCGGTTGCGTCGGGGGTTTGTGACCGCGACACCCTGGTCCGTTGGCTGGAAGCGCATCTGGTCAAACGATGAGCCGATGGAGGGGTGCCAGTAGCAACAGAACGAAAAACCCGATAGGGGAGCTGCGCGAATAGGTTAGGAGTTACGCAGTTGAAGCGCTTGGTCAAGATAGACTGCATTGGGAAGCCCTAAAATATCCTTCTTGTCCTGATTCGGAGTTTGGCTTTGTGATACGCTAAAATGGCAACGGTAGCCATTCCTGTTCCCCAACTGCGTAACTCCTATAGGTAACAGAGTGTACTTGTCTGTTACACTTCATCTTCGTTTATCGGGTTTTTCCTTCCGTTGCTACTGGCACCCCACGCACGAGCGGGGGGCATACCAGATCCGGGTAGATGCCGCGGCGGTTCTCTGTCCAAGTGGCGGCTGTCCACGTTCTGCGCGGAACCCCGACAGGTAGGGTGCTCCATTTGTGCAGATAGGTGCGTTGTCGGCCAAAGCGTGGTACCATAGAGCCAGCAAAAAATACCCGCCAGCGCGCAGCAAAGGAAATCGAGATGCCTATAGCATCCTATCTCACCCGCGTTGAAACCTTGCTCAAGCAGGGCAATGCGACCGAGCACTCCTATCGCCCGGTTCTCAAAATACTTCTTGAGACACTTATTTCTGGCTCGACCGCCACCAACGAGCCGAAGCGGACCCAATATGGCGCACCCGATTTTCTTATCCAGCAAGGGAGCGTTCCTATCGGGCACGTCGAGGCAAAAGACATCGGCGTTGACCTGGAAAAGAGCATTGCTGATAGTGAGCGTGACCTGCCCAGAACCCAGAACGGCAAGCAACTGAAACGCTATCGCGCTGCCCTGCCCAACCTGCTCTACACTGATGGATTGATATGGTACTGGTTTGTTGAAGGTGTGCCGCGCCTGGATACGCCTGTCTGTATTGCCACCAGGGATACGAGAAAGAACCTGCACCACAGCCCGAACGCCGAACCTGACCTGACGACGCTCCTTCAGCAGTTCGCTGCACACAAAGCAGCACTGGTGGGAACACCCAACGACCTGGCGTGGCGACTGGCCCAACTGGCCCGCTGGCTGGACGAGGTTATCAGGACAGTGCTGACAACGGAAGAGGAGCGAGGCTCGTTACATCACCAGCTCGAAGCATTTCGACAAACCCTGCTCCCGAATATCACGCCCGAAGACTTTGCTGACATGTACGCACAAACGCTTGTCTACGGGTTGTTTGCCGCTCGCGTCGTCACCCCCGACCGTCCCCACTTTTCGCGGCTCGACGCAGCTCAGGCTATCCCAAAAACCAACCCATTTCTGCGAAAGATGTTTTACTCTATCGCAGGGATAGACCTGGATGAACGCATCGTCTGGCTGGTAGACGATTGTGCGTCCTTGCTGGAGCGGACTGACCTCTCGGCGGTATTGCAAGACTTTGGCAAGGCGACACAGCAGAAAGATCCTGTCGTGCATTTCTACGAGACGTTTCTTGCAGCCTATGACCCGAAGCTGCGCGAATTACGTGGCGTGTACTACACTCCTGAGCCTGTTGTTGGCTACATCGTGCGCTCAATTGACTACCTGCTCCAGACCCGCTTTGGCAAGCCAATGGGCCTGGCGGATGGCGAGACGATCATTCTCGACCCCGCCACGGGCACCGCGACATTCCTGTATGCAGTTGTCCAGCGTATCTATGCCACCCTTCAGGGAGTGGGGATGGCTGACACCTGGAACCAGTATGTTCCTGAGAAGCTGTTGCACCGTCTGCACGGGTTTGAATTGCTGATGGCCCCCTACACGGTGGCCCACCTCAAGTTGAGCCTGCTGTTGCAGCAACTCGGCTATGTGTTCGGGAGTAGTGAGCGGCTCGGTATCTACCTGACAAATGCACTTTCGGATGCTCCCACAGGGCAGCAACCACTGGCGTTTGCCCAGTTCATCGCCGAAGAGGGGGAAGCTGCTGACGAAGTGAAGTATGAGAAGAACGTGATGGTTGTGCTGGGCAATCCACCCTATTCAGGGCACAGCGCGAATAAGTCGCCTTCGATAGATGCACTGCTGCGTGGAAAACTCCCCGATGGGACGACAACAGCGAACTACTATGAGGTAGATGGGAAACCACTT
>DAOTUE010000058.1:0-6313 GCA_034436975.1 Chloroflexaceae bacterium | reverse complement strand
GAGAATGGCCACACTCTCCGGGCTGTCGCGGCGACCAAAGAGCCGCTTGAAGCCAAAGTCGGTTGTCGGGTCTATGTAGCGGGTTGATAGTGGGGTTTCTAGCATGTCTCATCTCCCTGTTTCTATTCGCCAGAAGACTTATGACCAGTTGATTGGAACTGCTCTATGATACCACCAACAAGGGACAACGTTTTCTCCAGGGGTTCGTTGGGAGCAGTTCGGCGCAGTTCATCAGCAAGCAACGCTTCTTCCGAAGGAGCTGTTATCCGGGTCGTTCGGCATATCGGATGCGAGCCGTCGAGGTGAGCCGTGGTACGAATACCCGAAGGGCATGTTGCCACACGTTCCACAACAAAGTGGCCAGCGTGAGGCAGCCCGCTCTTCATCCGTAGGGACGTAAGGGCTGGCGGGCCTGCCGCGGCCACTGCCTGCAATTCAACAATGACTGGCTCCCTTTGTTGTACGTCGGGAGCATTGGCCGGCTGTTGCCGCGAGAAGACCAGACGGATCGGGGCATCCTGCCCCGGGCTTGTCTCGCGCTCTTCCTCAATGGTCTCTCCTGGCTCCGCCAGTGTCCAGTTCAGACAGGCGGCCAGCCATCCGACCAGAAGGATGGGTTGCGTATGGTCGGGTTGCTGGTCGGCAGGATATTCATACGCAACCATAACCGTATCAATGGTATTGAGCGCGGGCAGGAATGCGCGGTTGTCGAAAAACTGGGCTGTCAGACTACGCCAGGGTGTCAGCCGTCCCCAGTTGAGATCACCGAGTGCATAGGATGGGGCCGAGAAACTACTGGAGCGTCTTTTTTGCCCCTCTTGCCCTTTTTGTGTGGCCGTTGTGGGTTGCTGGCGGTATAGCTGTGCCAGGTGGGACAACCCTGTTGTGGGGTCGGGAAACTGTGCTGAATCCAACACGACACGATCTAGCAATGGGCGCAATCGCTGGAAGAGGGGATGCTGGAAGGGGACGGCTCCCGACCACCAGAGAACAACTGGCAGGTCGGGCAACAGGAGCGAAAGGACCAACCCGGCCACCTGAACCATCCGGCTGTCGTGAGCTGTGATGCTGATTTGCTCCCCGCACACCTGCTGTGCGCCCGGCGTTGTCATCTGGCAATTGGCCTGCACCCAGGCCTCAAGTTGCGCTTCGGGTGCGTCCGGATCGTTGACAATGAGCATTGCACGGTTGGGGTGCTTTCGGATGATCCCGCGAATAGTCTCGCTGGCTCTTTCTGCGGCCCGCGTGTGGTCCACCCACACCACCAGGTTGAGCGAGCAGACACGCAGGGCTTTTTGTTCTCCTGTCTGCGTGTCCACCTGTTCCCAGAGATGCGCCAGTTCTCGCTCAATGGTGTGAATATCCACGGCGACTGGACGAGTTGTCTCTTCTGGTTGCACTATTGTGGGTGTCATGGTCGCCTCCAATGTCTCCCATCACGGGCCATTAGATCATCCGCTTCGGAGGGTCCCCACGTTCCTGCCTCGTAGTTCGGGAACGATGCAAGGGGTTCTCGCTGCCACCCCTCAAGGATGGGAGTTATCAGCGACCAGGAGGTTTCCACCTCGTCGCGGCGGATAAAGAGCGTCCCATCGCCAAGCAGCGCATCGAGTAGCAACCGCTCGTAGGCTTCGGGCGAGGCAAACCCGAACGAAGCCCCATAGCGAAAATCCATTGTAACCGGGCGGATCTGGACTGTCTGGCCCGGCACCTTCGCGTTAAACTTGAGTGTTATCCCCTCATCGGGCTGAATTTTCATCACCAGCACATTGGCGGCAATGCGGGTTTCCGCGGTTTGCTGAAAAAGCAGGTGGGGCACCGAGCGAAACTGGATGGCAATTTCGCTGACCCGCTTCGGGAGCGATTTTCCGCTTCGCAGGTAGAAGGGCACGCCGACCCATCGCCAGCTTTCAAGCGCAAGTTTAAGCGCAACATAGGTTTCGGTTTGCGATTCAGGGTCCACGCCTTTCTCTTGCCGATAGCCACCGACCATCTGCCCGGCCAGGGCCCCCGGCCCATATTGCCCGCGGATAGTGAGGCGAGGCGTTGCTTCGGGCGCAATGGGCGCAATGGAGCGGAGAACTTTTACTTTCTCATCGCGCACGGCGTTTGCATCGTAGGCCACCGGCGGCTCCATTGCGACAAGCGCAAGCAATTGCAACAGGTGGTTTTGCACCATATCGCGCAGCACCCCGCTGGTGTCGTAGTAGCCACCCCGGTCTCCTACCCCGATATTCTCCGCCACGGTAATCTGGATGTGGTCAATATGCTGCTGGTTCCAGACAGGCTCAAATATCCCGTTGGCAAAGCGAAAAACAAGGATGTTCTGGACAGTCTCTTTGCCGAGGTAGTGGTCAATGCGATAGATCTGGTTTTCGGAAAAGACCGAGAGCAACTGCTGGTTGAGTTCGCGGGCTGTCTTCAGGTCGCGCCCGAACGGTTTTTCAATGACAATGCGCGTCCAACCACCGGATGGCGAACGGGCCAGGCCGCAGGCCCCCAGACGTTCAATGATAGTCTCGTAGCTATCGGGAGGCGTAGCCAGGTAAAACAACCGATTGCCCCCCGTGCCACGTTGTTCGTCAATGTGGGCCAGATGCTCAACCAGCCGCTCATAACCCGCTTCGTCGGAAAACGTTGAGCGGTGGTAGGTCAGGCCATTGGCGAAACTCTCCCACAGGGCAGGGTCGGGCGGGCCGCTCCGCGAAAAATCATTGACCCCCTCGCGCATCTGCTCACGGAAATACGCATCGCTCCAATCGCGACGGGCAAACCCCACGACGCTCAATCCGCCCGGCAACCGCCGCTCCAGGGCCAGGTTGTAGAGGGCCGGTATCAGTTTGCGACGGGTCAGGTCTCCCGTTGCTCCGAAGATAACCACGCTGCAGGGTTCGGGGGTGCGCTCAATCGTCATGCCTGCCCGGAGCGGATTTTCCAGCATTGCTGGTTGTATAGCTGGTTGCATATCAGACGCTACCCCTCATCTCATTCCTTTTCTTCTTTGCGTCGCACGGCGTGCCCGCCAAACTCGTTTCGTAGAGCTGCCAGCACCTTTGCCCCGAAGCTCTCATCCTGACGTGAGCGAAACCGCATCTGGAGCGCGAGCGTGATGATAGGGGCGGGGACATCGAGATCAATCGCCTCCTGCACCGTCCAGCGACCCTCGCCGCTATCCTCAACATAGCCACGGATGGTATCGAGAGCCGGGTCGCCAGCAAAGGCGTTTTCGGCCAGTTCGAGTAACCATGAGCGGATGACGCTCCCCTGGTTCCAGAGGTGAGCAATACGCTGCAAATCAAAGTCATAGCGGCTTTGTTGCATAATCTCAAACCCTTCCGCGTAGGCCTGCATCATCCCATACTCTATGCCATTGTGGACCATTTTGGCAAAATGTCCGGCCCCATGCGGACCGCAGTAGAAGTAGCCATCGGGGGGGGCAAGCGTTTCAAAGATTGGCTTCAACCGCTCAAATACGTCGGGGTCGCCACCAAGCATCAAACAGTAGCCAACCGTGAGGCCCCACACCCCCCCGCTAACCCCCGCATCCATAACATGCAGTCCATGTGCTCGAAGCTGTTCGCCATAGGCGATGCTCTCCTGGTAGTAAGCATTGGCCCCATTGACAAGGCAATCGCCCGATTCAAGGAGCGGCACCAATCGCTCTATCTGCTGCGTGGTGGGATCGCCGGCTGGCAACATCAGCCAGACAATGCGGGGAGGGGAAAGCTGCTGGACCATCTCCTCAATGGTGCGGGCTGCTTCACCCTCGTGCTCCCGCGCCAATTCTTCGGCTTTCTCCACAGTACGATTGTAGACAACAACCCGATGCCCACCCTGGAGCAACCGAATCGCCATATTGGCCCCCATACGTCCCAGGCCAACAATTCCCAGTTCCATTGGCTTTTCCTTACCTTTATGCACTTATGCTGCTCACCACTTTCTCTTATTGTAACGCATGTAGCAAAAAGGGCCAATGAGGGAATTGTTTATTATCGGTTCAGATGTGGGAGAAAGGTAAACGAACGTCAAGGTACGTGCCAGGGCATGCAAGTCTGAACAATTACTTTGTGACATTCTCTTATACCAAAACCGGATATATAGTTTCACCACAAAAGCACGGAGTACACAAAGGGAAACCCTTTCACAAAGCCTTTGTGCCCTTTGTGTCTTTGTGGTTTTTTCCGTGTTTATCCGGATTTGGTATTACTTCTTCACGGAAGTCGCCACACGCGGAAGTTGTCGAGCAAAACTTCGGCCTGCTCGGCGTTGCCAGAACCGGCAACCAACCCCACCTTCCCGCGGGCCAGGCTGCTATCGTTTGCTTCGCCAACCTCCACCCCATTCACATAAACGAGGATCGTGCCCCCATTTCGGACAACCATGACGTTGTTGATTTCAACACCTTCGTTGATAGCAGGATGTTTTTCCCAGGGCAAAAGCATTTCGCTATCGCCCCCGAAGACCTTACCGACCATAAAATCGCCATCGGAGGAGACCCGCACAATGTAATAGTTCTCTTCGTCCTGGTAGCTGAAGATGATGCCCCCATAGGCACTTTGCTCAAGCGGGGCAATATCAACCTCGGCCACCAGGTTTTGCAATGTCAGGGTCTCCCACAGTTCATAGCCGCCTATTCGCTGTTCTTTGAAGAACATGCTGTAGACCCCATTTTTAATGGTAATCGTTCTGTCGGGCATGTCGCCAACATGCCAACCGTTGCGGTTGTCGGTGAAGTCGTCGCCAAATGCAAGGAATCCCCGCTGCTTCCAGGCCGTAGCCGACATCTCCCCCACGCCTGCCGGCCCAAATGAAGCAATTTGAAAATCTTCAGCGCGGGTCACTTCGCCAGAGATGTCGTGGTCCTTGTAGAAGGCCGTAAGCACACCAACGGGCCCGCTGTGGGTGTGTTGCGGAATGTCTATCATCGAAACAAACTCATCATTGACCATGAAAAATGCTTTGTCGTCATAGGCCATCAGGAAGAGTTCGTTTGACCCGCTGGCCGAGGTGTCGAACTGTTCTATGCTCCCCTGAGCCACCAGGTCGGACTCAGAGCCATCGCGGGAACGGATTCTGAGCGACCAGTCGGCATCGGAGTCTACAATAAGGTAGTATATTTCACTATCGTTGGCCGGAAAGAGAAAGCCGTAATCCCACCCGCCCATCGAGAGGGGATAGGGATTGTGGAATATGGCCTGTGCCCCAAAATTGCGGACAGATATTTCGTCCGGAGCCTCGGTAATGAAGAAGCCTTTTTCGTGAACCAGGCGGACATCTTCGGGCCCATAGATTGTCTGTGGTTCAGGGGCTTCGGCTTCGATAGTTTGCAACACGGCCATTGCGGTTGCTTCGGGTGCAGCAGTCTGTTCATCCGGGGTTGCCGGGGTTGCCTCTGTTCCCGTCCCCCCCGCCGCACTCGACCCGGCCCCCACCGTGGGAGAGGGGGAGATGCTGGCGCGGGCTGTGCTCGTTTCCGCTTTTGCTGCTTCTTCGGCTTCCATCGTCACATTGGCGCGGGCTGTGGTTGTTTCCGCCATCGCCATCGCTGCTCTTTCGGCTTCAACGGTCATATGGGTGCGGGCCGTGGCGGTTTGCTCTTGCTCCTCCTGTGCGGTCTGGTAATACTTCCAGCCCTGGTAGCCTACGATCACGCCAGTGCAAAGCAGCAATATCAAAACCACGCCGGCCCCCGCCAATATCCAGACCCATTTTTTCGATCCCGAACGCGGTTGCTGTAGAGGGGGCGAATAGGGGGGAAGGTCTGGTTCCGACGACGATGGTGTTATGACGAGTGTTGGTTCATACTCTTCGGGCTGAGATTGCGCTGGCTGTGCGCCCGAAGGGATCAGCCGGGTGCTACATTCGATACAAAACCGGCTGGTAGCCGGGTTTAATGTGCCACAGGTTGGGCAACGCTGCATGTTTTGCTGGTCTTGCATTCCTTTCCCTTTCCTCATCAGAGTATGCTGGCCCACGGGTTTCGTCTGATTACCTCGGCAGAATACGAACCGTTTCGCGCCGTGGTTGAGGACATCCTGGATCGGTTTTTTGTGGTGCTCAAGGATGAACGATTGCACTGGGAACAGACCTACCAGTTTGTCTGCCCCTTTGCAGCCGAGGAGGAGCACTGATGACCCGGCAACGCGGCGGTGAGCAACTCAATCCGATCTTCGTTCTCCAGCCATCGCCCGATGAGAATGCCGCAGGCCTTCGCATCGCCCTGACATTCTCCACCCTGAATAACCTGCAGGGCCGAGTGGGTCATATAGACAACGTCTGGTACGGGTGAATTTCCTTGTGTATCCATACATCC
>DAOTUE010000057.1:0-18973 GCA_034436975.1 Chloroflexaceae bacterium | reverse complement strand
GTAATCGTTCAGCCCCCCCACCTGTCCTCACCCTGCTGGGGGGAGGGATGGGGAGGGGAAAGCTTTATCCACGATCTCAGAAGCGATACTCCTTGTTCTGAAGGATTATATTTATCCCCCCCTGAACGATTACACAAAGAAAGACAAGGACAAGTATTCTTACCAATCTCTTCATGATTTTCTCCATTTTATGCGGGAGGGTTAGTCCCCAACTACTGTTAAAAAACGCTTGACAATCAATCAACGAATGATAGCAATAATAGCATGGGTTTTATGCATCATCCCTACGGCATATCTTTCCAGCTTGTTATTCTCTCGCGGGTAAGCGAGCCAAATATCAGGTCGGGTTGCTCCGGCGGACGGTCGGGGTAGTGGCGTATCTGGGCCCGCTCGAAGTATTGCTCAATGAACCGCTCGCCCGTCTCCGGCTCGATACCCTCAATTGCCTCGGTGAGGGGATAGCCCACCAGTGCCACCCCGCCATACTGCTCCCATATGGCCCGCAGGGGTGGGCAGAGCGAGTGGACTGTTTCGGCGAAGAGGTGACACGATGGAGGAGCCTGGTAAACCTTCGGGAGGGATTGCCAGGCGATTCCCTGCTGTGCCAGCGCATGGGCCCCTTCGTGGGCAATCTGCACAACGTGGGGGGTGTTGGCATATTCGGGGTAGAGCGCAAAACGGGCCCGCTCGAAATACTGCACAATGCGCGGACGGCCATTGCCCGGCTCCGGCTCGATCATCTCTTCGGTGAGGGGATAGCCGAAGCGCAGCATCCCCCCGTTGGCATACCAGAAATTGGCAAACTCCCCACGCAGGGTGTGTCCCGTTTCCTCAAACGTCTGTCCTGCCCCTGCTGCATTCGGGGCCGGGGGCGGGTCGTATTCGACGTAGAGCGGCGCACCCCTGGTTGGCAGACGCAACGTGAGCTGGCCATCGTCGGTGAGGATGCGCCGAAGCAATCTTCCGTCCCAATCGCGGACCAGAGCTTCGCGGCAGTCGCAGTCGGTGGGGAGCGGGGAGGCATCATCGGTTGTGCGCCAGAGCACATCCACGCGCCTTCCTCCTCCTGCAAACCGATACCAGTAGCGGCCCGCGACCCCCTCGGCCACAATATGCTGCATCTCCAGGCCGCTGAGGATGTTGCTCATCGCCCGAAACGCCAGGAACGATGGTTTTCGCAGGGTGGGCGCGTTCGGGTCGAGCGGGTAGGTGCGGCGGAGCAAGCCGAAGTGAAAATTGACCTCGCGGCGGTTGAAGATGGGGCGTTCATAGGGTGCGCTGGCCAGCGTATCATCGCGCAAATCATACCAGAAGACTTTTTCTACGGAAGGGTGCGCCAGAGCCAGAATATAGGCACGAACGAGAAAGAAGGCTTGCTCATCGAGAGACACGCCCGGCCACACACTGCTTGTTGCCCAGCCCATTTCTGTCATCCAGACAGGTTTCGGGCCATAGCGTTGCTGGAGGATGTCGAGGTGAGCCAGTTCACCGCGCAGGTTGGCCGAGCGGCCATACCGGGTGAAGGGACGTTCTGGAGCCATCGGTTGGTAGAAATGGATTGCCAGGATGTCTACCTCGTCCCATCCGCCCTCCTGTCCGGCCAGGTCGAGATATTCGAGCCAGTCATAGTTAAATGGTTCGGGCCGCTCTGGTATGCCAGAAACCCCGCCCATAATGATGACGGCTCGCGGGTCGGCGGCTTTTGCGGCAGCACGACCCACGGCCAGCATCTGCACAAAATGTTTGATCTCATAGAGACCACTCTCATAGCCCGACTCGCGCACGTTTGGCTCATTCCAGAGTTCCCAGTGGGTAATCAGGTTGCGCTCGCGCCCATAGCGGGCCACCGCCGCATAGACAAACTTTCCCCAGTCGTCCATCCAGGCTTCCGGGGGCGGGTTTTTGCTCTTGAACCAGTAGGGGTTGTAGTCGAGCAATCCCACCACGTTGATCCCCGCCTCCACCTGGGCAGCAATTGCCGTGTCGTAATCGTAGAACCCTTCCGCGCTCCCATCCCAGATGAACGGCCCGTCCGGGCGTTTCTGCACACGGTCCCAGAAAATCTCCTCGCGTTGCCACTGCACTCCAGCCTCGCGCATCAGCCCGACCGCTGTCCCTATCTCATCTCGACGCACGCGGTTTGCCACATTTGCAACGATGCCAAAGGGAGCGGATTTGTTGTAGGCGGGCGAGGGCGGGTTTTCGTTGGCACCGCCGGGGGTGGGGGTGAGCGCAATTATGCTCACAATCACCAACAAGAAACAGGCTATCACCCCGATTGTCTTGTTGAACCGCAACCGCTTCTTCATCGTTTTTCCTCAAAATGCTTCCGATTACCCGGCCTTGCGATAGGATACCAGAACCCCACCGGCCCAGGTATCGGGCAGGAGCGGGTCGAATAGCTCGAAGCACAGCGTAATGAGCAGGTTTGCAGCCAGTGTGGGTAGCCGGTGGCGGGCCAGTGTGCGCAGCAGCATTACCAGCAGCCGGATGGCGCGTGAATGTTCCGTAAATTCGTTGTCAAAGTATTGCAACACTCGTTCAACGTAAATAAATCCCTTGTAGGCGGGAATTTCTGCAACAGGCACGAACCCGGCCTGCCGGAACCGCGCAAACGTCGCGGCGGGTGGCTCGGTCCCAATATGGCCTTCGGGCGCAACAAAGTAGCGTTCGTGGAGTGCCGGGTGGCTCCGCGAGAAGGTGCTCAGCGGGTCGGTGCTGAGCGTTTCGATATAGTGGACAGTGAGTCCGCCTGGCTTGAGCACGCGGGCAATTTCGCTCAACAGCCGGTCTTTGTTCTCAAACGGAATATGCCCAAGCAGATCCAGGCTCACGACAGCATCAAACGAGCCATCGGCAAAGGGAAGATTGCACACATCTCCCTGGGTGCCAAGCGAATAAATACGGCTGGCATTGCGAAGCGAGGCGAGGGAAAGATCCAGGCCGACGACCGGAGCGAAGCGGGAGAAAAACCGCCACCCTCCGCCGCAACCGAGATCGAGGAGCGAGCCACTCTGGTTGCCTAGTGTGCGGAGAAAAAATCGCTCTTTCTTGACCAGAACATTTTTGAGCGAACGAACGCTGGTATTTGTCACCACCCATTTTCCCTCGTAGAACTCGCGGGAGTGGCTGATACTGGTATGGTTCATCATAGTTGCAATAGTACCACAGAGCATGGACAAATGCCAGTGGCGGGCATGGTGCAAGGAATTGTCGTTTCACAAGACAGTAGAGGTGGGCAAAATGAAACGGTGGATGGTTACGAGGCGGGGTGTCGCTCAAGTGCCATTCCAGGCACAGATCTTGCGATACGATGTACTGATGATTGAGGAAATAAGTAATCGTTCAGGGAGGATAAATATAATCCTTCAGAACAAGGAGTATCGCTTCTGAGATCGCGGGGGGCCTGAACGATTACTTCTTTAGTCCCCCCCTTGCGAATCTCCCTTTCAACATCCCACTGGCCGGTTGCGTGGCCGCCCCCTGAGCCGGTAATGTGGGACGGCCCGCGCAATCTGGTATAATGTAGGGCGATGCAACGAACGATAACGCTGGTTATTCCCTGGTATGGCCCCGACACAGCGGGCGGCGCAGAGACGCAGGCCCGCAGCCTGGCCCGCGCCCTCCACCGAGTGGGGGTACAAGTGCGTGTGTGGGCCAGCACCGGGCGCGACTCCTTTCACCCTGGCGAAGATACCTACTACCCGCACGGTCCGGGCGAAGTGGATGGCGTTCCCATCTGGCGGTTTGCGCCCACCCCCGCCGATGAGCACGGCGTGCCCTGCTTTTTCCGGAGCCACCCCCACCTGCTCCCCCCGCTCGAACAGTTCACCATCCACGAATTGCGGCTCCTCGGCTCGTTGCTCGGCAGCGACGAACTCTACGAGGCCATCATCCATGAACGAGAGCAGGACACAACCTGTTTTGTGTTTATGCCCTACGCTTTTCCCACAACGTTCTGGGGTGCGCTGCTGGCTCCCGACAAAAGCTACGTGCTACCCTGTCTGCACGATGAACCCTATGCCCGCTACAACACCTACCGCCATCTCCTCTCACAGGTGCGCGGCATCCTCTGCAACAGCCACCCCGAAGCGGCCCTGGTGCGGCGGCTCTGTGCGCTCCCGCCGGAGCGGGTGCATGTGCCGGGCGAGGGGATTGATCTGGCTCCCCGTGGCGACGGGACCGCCTTTCGGGAACGGTTCCGCCAGCAGATTGGTGGGCCGTCCGGGGGGATAGTCAATGGGCCGGGGGGAGAAATAACTCCCGATCCTTTGCTGCTGCTCTACGTGGGGCGGCGCGATGAGAGCAAGAATTTCTGGCTGTTGCTGGCCTACGTCCGCGAATACTGGGCACGGCGCGGCCTGCCCATCCGGTTGCTGCTGGCCGGGCGCAACCCGCTTGATCTGCCGCGTGGACTGGCCCCGCTGGTGTGCGACCTGGGCTATATCATTGAGCAGGAGAAGCACGACACATATGCTGCCGCCGATGTGTTTCTCCAGCCGTCGCTCTACGAGAGCTTCAGTATTGTGCTGATGGAAGCGTGGCTCCAGAACACACCGGCCCTTGTGCATGGGCGGTGTGCGGTCACGGCTGACCATTGCCAACACAGCGGGGGCGGGCTGACTTTTACTGATTTTGGCTCCTTTGCTGCGGCCCTCGACCTGCTCCTGGGCAGCGCAGAGGTGCGGCAGACGCTCGGTGCGCGGGGGCGGGCCTATGTGCTGGATACCTGCAACTGGGATGATGTGGCGCGGCGCACGGCCCGCGCCGTGGGGGTTTTGCCTTGATCCCTCCGAACCCTGAACCCCGAACCCTGAACCCTGTTTGCCCCGGAGCGTCCCTGCTCATCGGTCTGCTGACTGCGCTAGTGGCGACTATTGCGCTGGCGCAGCCCTGGCAGACAGCCATTGACATCGGGGGACGCTACGACCATCCCTACCTGCGACAATTTCATGGAGCCGAGTATAGCGAGGAGCACCAGGTCAATTTCCGCTGGACCCGCCCCGGTAGTGCGCTGGTCCTGCCGGGGGCGGGCCGGGTGGCTCCGCTGATATTGCGTATTCATGGCGACGAAGCGGGACAGACTATCCGCATTGATGCTGGTAGCGGTGCATTCACGCTGCCGCTGCGCGTGGGATGGCAGCGGGTGCTGGTATTGCCCGACACGGCAGGCGGATACCGCGGGAGTGGCGACATCCTCATCAGCATTGCCGCGCCGACCCGTGTGAGTGAGGCAGACCCGCGAGAGCGCGGGGTTGTCATCGCGTCGGTGGTGCTCAAGGGGCGCGGCGGGGGCGCGCCGGCTCAGGCCATGCTGATCGGGTTGAGTGCTGCGCTGGCAACGCTGCTGGTGGGGTGGTCGTTGCGGCGGGTATGGAGAGGTGTGCTGGCGGGGAGCGTGCTGGCGGCGGGCATGTTGGCGGTATTGCTGCTGGAGCAGGGGGCGTGGCGGCTGATGCTGACCAGCTACACCGGGCGGCTGGTGCTGGTGCTGGCGTGCGGCGGGGTTGTGGCGTGGGCCAGCGCATATCTGCTCCGGCTGCTCGACACTCGTGGTATTGTGGCAATGGAGACACGCTGGCGGCGGGGACTGGCGGCGGCGGCGTTGCTGGCATTTGTGCTGCGCTTCGGCGCAATGGCTTACCCGCTCAACTTCATCAGCGACATCAGGTTTTCGATGGCGCGGGCTACGATGGTGCGCGAGGGTGAGCTGGCCGATCTCTTTTTTCCCAACCCCTCGCTCACGCCGGTGCAGTGGGAGACGGACGCAACCATTCCCCGCTCCCCCTTCTACTACATCCTGACGGCCCCGCTCACGGCCCTGCCTGGCAACGGAGACCGTCTGGCGATGATGGCTTTCAGTAGCGCGGTTGATGCGCTGGCCGTGCTCCTTGTCGGGGTATTAACGCGGCTGGCCGGGGTGGGGGGGCGGGCGGCGGTTCTCGGTGCGCTGCTGGCGGGGGTCTCCCATTTCGGGTTGCTGGCGGCGGCTTCGTGGGGACTATTCCCCACGCTGCTTGCTCAGTGTCTTGTGTTGCTGGCCATGGCCGTCTGGGCCTGGATAATCCCCCACCTGCACCGACGATGGGCGGGGGGCGTGCTGACCACTGTGCTTGCGCTGGCCTACCTGGCCTACCCCACGGGGTTGCTCTTCCTGGGGCTGACGTGGGGGATCACGCTGCTGTTGCTGGCCATCCAGCGGCGGGCCGCCGTGTTCAAATTCTCGCTGTTAGCGGGGATGCTGGCGGCGGGCCTGGCTCTGCTCTTTTTCTATGGCTGGCATATTCCGGCGATGTTCAATACAACACTGCCGCTGCTGGCCGTGCGACTGGGCGAGCAGGCTCCGGGGGGCGGTGGGGACCCGCTGAGTGTGTGGGATATTGTCAACCCCATCTGGCTCCCGCTCTATGCCAAGTTCGGCTCCTTCGTGCTGACGGTGGCGGCGGGAGGGGGCTTGTTGCTTGCGCGGCCCACCCCCGACAGCCGCGCCCACCATATGCGAACCCTGCTGTTGGCCTGGTTGCTCACCTACCCGCTGCTGGCCCTGGCCAGTGCCTACGTCGTCACGTTCATTGTGAAAGATGTGCTCTATATGTTGCCCGCGCTTGCGGTGTTGAGCGGGGTGTTTCTGGGGCGCGTCTCGCGCTACCGGTGGGGGGGAGCGGTGGCGGCGGCTCTGCTGCTGCTGGTGCTCTGGCAGGGGGGGCTTGCATTGCTCCAGGCTATCGTGTATGCTTTCTCCGAACTAAAGTAGGGGAGGGGGTAGGGAGTGCGGGCGCATCCCCCGTTCCCAATCCCTCCCCCCACCGGGGGAGTCCAGGTGGGGGGCTGAACGATTACCATGAACACATACGATGAGTGGGATGATTGACGATATTGACGATATTGACGATGGCTCATGGGTGCTGGTGCGGTTGCGTCGGCTTCTCACGGCCCCTGCCATCGGGATTGACCAGGTGCGGGGGGATGCGGTCATGCTATGCCAGGAGATTCAAGCCGCCGGGGGGAGCACCCCTGCACATCTCCAGAATGGCGACCCGGCCCCTGCCGACACGGATAACGCCTACCTGTGCGAATCGCTCCAGCAGATTGCGGAGACGCGCACCCTGGAGCGGGCCCGCTACTACATTGAGCGGCTCATCCGCAGCCTGACCGAAGTGCGGACCAGTTCTATCAACGACATCAACCTCAATCGCTGGAAAGCCTATGACCACATCTGGACCGACAGCCTGTGGAATGTGGAGCGGCGCGACAGCTCCGGGGCACACCGCGCCAGCTATTGGGGCAATTTCATTCCGCAGATTCCCTACCAGATGATGCTTCGCTATACGAAACGTGGTGAATGGGTGCTCGATCCGTTTGCCGGGTCGGGGACAACGCTCATTGAGGGGAAGCGGCTCGGACGCAACACGCTTGGCATTGAGCTACAGCCCGCGGTGGTGGAGCAGGCCCGCCAGAACATCGCATCGGAACCCGACCCCTCCGGCGTGGTGTGCGAGATGATCTGTGCCGACAGCACGCAGGCTGACTACCCCGCCCTGTTGCAACGGTACGGACAACAGCAAGTCCAGCTTGTCATTATGCACCCGCCCTACTTCGACATCATCGCCTTTAGCGACGACCCGAACGACCTCTCCAATGCCCCGTCGCAAGAGGATTTTCTCGCTGCAATGGGCAATCTGGTTGAACGGATTGCGCCGCTGCTTGCTCGTGGACGCTACCTGGTGCTGGTCATTGGCGACAAATACGCCGAGGGCGAATGGATACCGCTTGGCTTCCTCACGATGCAGGAGGTGACGCGGCGCGGCTTTTTGCTCAAGAGCACGGTTGTCAAGAATTTTGGCGAAGGGGAGACAACAGCAAAACGCTATCAGAAGGAGCTATGGCGGTATCGTGCGCTGGCGGGGGGGTTCTATGTGTTCAAGCATGAGTATATCTTTGTCTTTGAGAAGAAGGTATGAAGAAACCCGGACGCATCCTCATCTGTGGTTCGCAGGTGCCCTTTGTCCGCGGCGGGGCCGAATACCTCGTCGAAGGGCTGCGCGATGCGCTGCTGGTGCAGGGCCACGCGGTAGACGTGGTCAGCCTGCCTTTTTCGTGGCACCCCGCCCCCCGCGTCATGGAGTGTGCGCTGGCGTGGCGGCTCATCAACGTTGCCGATGTCAACGGTGAGCCAGTAGACCAGGTTATCTGTACGAAGTTTCCCTCCTACCTCGTGCGCCACCCGCGCAAAGTGGTCTGGCTTGTCCACCAGCTCCGCCAGGCGTATGACTGGTATGGCACACCGTTGAGCGACATGCGCAACACCCCGAAGGATCGCGCCGTCCGTGAGGCTATTTTCCGTATGGACCGCCGAAGCCTGGGCGAAGCGCAGGCCTGCTATACCATCTCCCACAATGTCAGCCGGCGGCTCCACCATTTTAATGGGCTACCGAGCACGCCCCTCTACCCGCCCAGTCGCTACGCAGGCAAACTACGGTCCGGACCATATGGCGACTACATCCTCTCCTGCTCGCGGCTCGATGCAGCAAAGCGGCTCGATCTGCTGTTGCACGCGCTGGCGCATACCCACGACGCGGTGCGGGCTATTGTCGTGGGGAGCGGGCCGGAGCGGGAGCGGTTAGAAAAGCTGGCCGCCACGCTGAAACTTGGCGAACGGGTGCAATTTCTCGGTTTTGTTGACGATGCCACGCTGATTGACCTCTACGCCGGGGCGCGGGCCACCTACTATGCCCCCGTGGATGAGGACTATGGCTTTGCCACGGTTGAGGCATTGGGCGCGGCCCGCCCCGTTGTCACAACAACGGATGCTGGCGGGGTGCTGGAGTTTGTGGATGATGGGGTCAATGGCTACGTGCTTGCGCCCGACCCGCGGCTGATAGCGGCCCATCTGGAGCGACTGATGGCCGACGCAACCCTGGCCGAACAGCTGGGACAGGTGGGGCCGCAGCGTGTGCGCGACATCACCTGGGAGCGGGTGGTTTCCGCGCTAGTGTTGCCATAGGAGAAATCGGCTATGCTCTTCAATTCCCTGACCTTTCTCGTATTCGGGGCCATTTTCTTTGCCTTCTGGCCTGTTGCAAGGAAAACCTCTCGTGCGAGATGGGGCTATCTGACCATTGCATCCTTCATATTCTATGGTTGGTGGGACTGGCGATTTCTTTTCTTGATCATTGCAAGTGGTCTGATTGATTTCTTTGCAGGATGGGGTATCGCTGCATTTCCTCGCTACAAGCGCATCTTGCTTCTTATTTCTCTTCTTGGGAATGTTGGCTCACTTGTAACCTTCAAGTACAGCATATTTCTGGCATCCAGCCTGGAACGTCTGCTGCTGTTTCTGGGGATTGATATTGATATAACATCCAGCATTCCCCCCTTTATGCATTTGCTGCCAATAGGCATCAGCTTCTATACCTTTCAGTCAATGAGTTACACCATTGACATATACCGAGGGGCCCTGACCCCTACAAGGAGCCTGCTCCATTTTTTTGCCTATCTTTCAATGTTTCCACAACTGGTGGCCGGGCCCATTGTGCGGGCCAGCGAGCTTTTGCCACAGCTTGCCAGCCATCGCACTCCTGAGAAAGAAGAACAGTGGCAGGGCTTGAAACTCATTGTCTCTGGCTATTTCAAAAAAATGGTGATTGCCGATAGCCTGGCCCCCGACATCAACGCAGCATTTGCAAGCACGGATCTATCGCCATCATCGTTGTTCTGGTGGGCAATAACAACCGCATTCGCATTTCAAATCTATTGCGATTTCAGCGGCTATAGTGACATTGCCCGTGGTCTGGCAAAATGGATGGGGTATGATTTTCTGGTCAACTTTGACCATCCGTATATTGCCACATCACTCCGCAAATTCTGGACCCGCTGGCACATATCCCTCTCAAGCTGGTTCCGCGACTATCTCTATATTCCGCTTGGGGGAGGGCGCGCCGGCCCCGTCCGTTCGCATATCAATATGTGGATTACTATGATTGTTTCTGGTATCTGGCATGGGGCCGCGTGGACCTTTGCCCTGTGGGGCATTCTCCATGCCTTCTTTCTCAGCCTGGAACGGGTAAGCCGGTGGCCCGACCGGCTGAAGCGATTTCCCACCGGGGCGTGGATTGCCTGTTTTCTCGTTATCGCACAGGTCTGGATTGCCTGGGTCTTCTTTCGTGCGGAGAACCTGGGCCAGGCTCTCGCCATTATAGAAACTATGTTTAGTTTCCACGGGCCGTGGATAACGGGACTGGGGCTAAGAAGCAAGGTTATGCTGGGTGTCATTATTCTGGGCGAATTTGCAACCCTGTTTCGCCCCAACTATCATAGGAACGTCCCGGCCCTGTGGCGTAATACGCTGGACGTTGTTTTTCTGTCACTTTTAATCGTCGCATGCATCTACGCTCGTGGGCCAGGGAACGAGTTTATCTACTTTCAGTTCTAGCTATGTCGGGAGTATTGCGTATGGATAGACGATGTCTTGCAACCTTGCTTCTCAGTGTTGTACTCATTGGACAGGTGGGTTTTTTCAAGACTCAGTTGCTCGATCCACTCGATCCAATGGTTCGCAACAAGCCAGAAGCAAACCGGTTCTGGGCCTTGAAAACCCATCGCAACAGTCGGTATGATGGGATTATTCTTGGTGATTCGCGGGTCTATCGGGGAATATCCCCCCAGGCGATGCAAACGGTTCTGCCCTCCTACCGCTTTCTCAACTTTGGCTACTCGTCTGGGGGGCTGAATCCGACCATGTACCAGGAAGCAGAACAACGCCTTGATCCTTCGACGGAACAACCGCTCATTATTCTGGTCTTCTCTCCCCACTCATTGACTCCAGAGTCTGCAAAAAATGAGCACTTTCTGGAAGAAAAAAACCGCAAGCCAGAAGAAATCTTCGAGCGTATCTATATTGCTCCGTTGCTCCAATTTTTCGCTCCGATTAGCCCTGAAACGGTGATGTACATTGTCGGAAAAACAGGACCGGATGTTTTCTACTACCAGGAGTTTGAGCAAGATGGGTGGGTCGCCTCGTGGACCGTTCCCGAAGACCCGACCAGAGCCATTGCAAGCTACCGCGATGTGTTTACCGATAACCAGGTTTCCGAAAGACTCGTGTTCCAGGCATTGCAGCAAACGCGCTCATATGTGGATCGTGGTATCCTGGTATTTGGATGCCGTTCGCCAGCAGATCCGGGGTTGATAGCGTTAGAGGATGTGTTGAGCGGATTTCAGGAGCAACGGATTGCTGCAGGGTTTGCGGAGGCCGGGGGTACCTGGCTGACCTTTCCAGCAAGTCGCTACAAATACTATGATGGCAGTCACCTGAAGAAGGATTCGGCGATACAATTTTCGCTGGATCTTGCCAATGCCATCAAGCCCTATCTTCAAACATCGCCATAGGAGTTTTGTAATCGTTCACGGTATCTGGGCAATCCCTGATTCCTGGGTACGCAAGCGTCTCGCTTGCCCCGATGCGGACGCGCCCCCCGCTGGGGGGAGGACAGGTGGGGGGCCTGAACGATTACGGAGTTTTGTGGTTTCTTGCTTCCCTATTCGGGCACATACGGTATAATATCATCTCCGGATGAACACACAAAACCACAAAGACACAAAGACACAAAGGCTTTGTGTATGATGGGTCTGATGAGGTGATGATGTCGAATATCTGGAATACACACATTGCGCCAGTGGTCAACGATGCCATTGAACGCCGCATCTTTCCTGGGGCCGTGGTGCTTGTCGCCTGCAATGGTGCGATCCAGCACCTCGCAGCCTATGGCACAACCCGCTACAACGAGACTGGCTCGCTCCCCGTTGCGCCCGACACTATCTACGATATTGCCTCGCTGACCAAAGTCTTTACGGCAACTGCTGCGCTGATGCTTATTGAGCGAGGCGTGCTGGCGTTGGATGCGCCCGCCGCGGCCTGCCTGCCGGGGTTGCGAGCAAGCGGTGTCACCATTCGCCACCTGCTGACCCATACCTCCGGCCTGTCGCTGCGGCTTTCTTCCTTGCGTCATCAACCCCCCGCCGCAATCCGAAAGGCTATCTACGCACTTGAGCCAGCCTATCCCCCCGGCACCCGCGTTGCCTACGTCAATATCAACAGCCTGCTGCTCGGTGACATTGTGGCGAACCTGGCCGGGCAGCCGCTCGACCAGGTTATCCGCGAGAACATCCTCTCCCCACTAGGTATGCAAGAAACCACCTTTTGTCCTGCCCCTGAGCTGCACCCGCGCATTGCGCCGACAGAATGGGACCTTGCCTGGCGCGGTGGCGTGGTGTGTGGCAGCGTGCATGATGAGAGTGCGCATGCGCTGGGGGGCGTGGCGGGGCACGCTGGACTCTTCAGCACGGCAGCGGACCTGTGGCGGTTTGCCCAGATGTGGCTTGATAACGGGCAGTGGAAAGATAGGGAAGCAGGAAGTGGGGAAGCCGGGGATGAACCGCAACCCTCCCCGCCAGTACGCATCCTCCGGGAAGAAACTGTGGCCCAGGCAACCCGCACCCAGACCACAGACCTGGCACTGCCCACCGAGGGGTTGCCCTTCCACTGCGGGTGGGGGTGGATGTGCGAGCACCCGATTATCATGCCCCATGCGCCCGCCGACACCTATGGACACACCGGCTACACCGGCCCCGCCATGATGAATGTTCCTGGTCGGCGGCTGTGCCTGGTGCTTCTGAGCAACCGTACCTACCCCCACCGTGCCCCACCCATCCACCACGCCGTAACCGGACGCATCCTGGATGCGGCTCTCTCCGTCCAATCCAGCTTCTGTGGTAACTCCCTATCCTAAGACATGGTTCAAAAGGGGAGTCTTTCAAGCAGTTTCTGTGCCCCTCCCAAAATCCCCCCGGCGGGGGATAGCCAAACGCTGACAAGTAAGTTACAATCCAGTTACATGGTCTTGATTGTGATAGTCCACTCGCAAGAAATTCGTTCCTCTCCGGAATAAATGGAGCCACAGACGGCTACACAGGCGAGCAATGGTGCTCGCCTTACCATTTTCAAGTTGTGCCTGGTCAACGTAATGGAGATGTGTGGATTTACTGAGGAGGAAAATGTATGTTTATGAAAGCTGTCAGAGCTATCAAACCGTTTCTCACCTTTGCGGCTATGGCGGGTCTGGCCCTGGCCATATTTGTTGTTTCGGCAGGGCCGCGGGCGCAGGCCCAGGAACCAGTGGAAGGCGACCCGGAGCGGGGAGCCTATGTTTTTGCGCTTGCGGGCGGGTGTGGTTGCCACGATAGCGAGGCCGGGCCGCTGGCCGGTGGGCACGAATATGGTCCGTTCTACGCCAACAATCTCACCGCCGACCCGGAAACCGGCATTGGAAACTGGACCGCGCAAGAACTGGTAGACGCTATTCGTATAGGGAGAGACCGCGATGGTTCGCAGCTTGGGATTATGCCTTTTGATGACTATAGCCACATTGCCGACCAGGATGCTTATGACCTCGCGGCATATCTGCTCTCGACCGACCCGATACAGAATGAGGTGCCGGAAAGTGATACGCCTGCTCCCTCATTTGAACCCGAAGGGGAACCGCCCGCCACGGCCCCCACGGATGGAGTGGCCCGGGGAGAATACATTGCCCATGTAGCGCACTGTTCCCACTGTCATACCCCGACAACCGATGCCGATTCGCCGGATATGACGCGCTATATGGGAGGCACGATGCATCCTTCCTGGGGGGTTGTTCCCAACCTGACCCCCGACGAGACCGGCCTCGGAAGCTGGAGCGAAGAAGAGATTGCCACCTTCCTGCGCACGCTTGAACGGCCCGACGGGAGCATCCACGAAGGGACGATGATGACGGGGTTGGTCAAGGGAGATGGGCGGTATGAGGAATGGCACGAGGAAGATGCGCTTGCTGTTGCGGCCTATCTCAAAACGCTTGAGCCTGTGACATTCAGTCCCGATCCAGCAACCGTTGGTGGTGAGAGCACGGATCAGGAGGATGGCGAGAGCGCGGGCCAGGATGGCGGCGAGAGCACGGATCCGGAGGATGGCGGCGAGAGCGAAACTGAAAGCGAAGCACCCGTGGCGACACCAGCACCGACCGGGGATGCAGGAACCCCCTGGCTCCTTGTCGGTGGGGTCATTGTGCTGGTTGTTGTTGGTATCGGGGTGGCGGGTATCCTGTTGCGGCGGCGGGCCTCCCCCTGATGCCTGTGGCAGGTTTTCTCAACCATTGAGGACCATTATTGAGGACCATTGAGGAGAGAAGAAGTATCAGGGAGCACAGGAATCCCGCTTGCCTACGGGCAGGAGAGGACACCTGCGCTCCCTGCTATGGAATACCGAACCCTATAGCTGGTTATTTCTACGGTTTGTCGTTGCCTTCGCGTTTTTGTTTCCGCCGTGTGCGGGTAAACACCCGCCCCCAGGCCTTCTGACGTTGCCGCCGCTCAGTTTTTTTGTTTGTGGGTTGGCTATTGTCGTGCGGTTGTTTGCGAATACGTTCATCGCGGCCCAGTTCATCGAGTTCATCCAATTCGTCCAGCGTATCTTCCCACTGGCGAATACGGATACGTTTATTGAGATCACGGTTTTTTGCCATGAGTATGTTCTATCTCTCTTTCCAACAGATTGTTATCTCAAAGCAGGGTGAGAAGCACAACGCATCTCACCTGCTGACAGGAGTCATCAGGCGAATAGAAAACGGCATGGTACGGCATGGCATGGGTCGCTGCGCCTACCCACACCCCATCCGCCGCATCTCTAGCTATCTGTTGGATACGGGAGAGATTAGAAGCAAAAGCGGGGGGAAGCGGGCACGCAGCATCCGACAAGTGCCTGGCGACTTGCCGACTGAGCAACGATATGGATAATCATAAACGTACCCTCCTTAACATACGGAACATACGGACATCTATAAACAACTTGAGAAGAGGGCTTCAGCAATTGCCCCTCTTCATAGGCCTGATTATAGCATTGTTGTGCTGGTGCTGCAAGCGGGCAATCTTTTCGCCTTTTGCGGTTTTGGTAAGACATTGGTATGATAAGGGCATATCTATTCGCTTTATCACATTTGCAAAAGGATGGTACCCTATGGTTTCCCGTGTTGGTATGGTATTTCTGGTTTTCTCCCTGTTGATAGGCTGTACCCCAGCTGACACCGGCTCTCCCACGCCCACCAGTTCTCCCTCCACAGCCACCCCGTCACCGGCCGCGCCAACCGCTACGCCACCTGCCGGTACCACTGGCGACCCTGCCAGCGGCCCCACCGAAGTGCGGTTGCCTTCCCCCACGCCGGCCCCCCCTACACAAACCGAAATCCTGTGGGATCGGTGGGGCGTGCCGCATATCTACGCGAAAGACGAAGCCGAAATGGCCTACGCTTTCGGGTGGGCGCAAATGCATAGCCACGGAACGCTGCTGTTGCGTCTCTATGCACGGGCCCGGGGGCGGGCTTCGGAATACTTCGGGCCCGATTTCATCGAAGACGATAAGGAAATACGCACCTATGGTATCCCCGACCTTGCGGCGCAATGGTACGAGGAGCAGAGCGACCTCCAGCGCGAGTTGCTCGACCAGTTCGCCGCCGGCATCAACGACTATGCAAAACACCACCCCGAAGCCATCCCCGACCACGTAGCTGCGGTATTGCCCGTGAAGGGGGCCGACCTGCTGGCGCATACCCTGCGGACCATCCATTTCACATTTGTAAGCAATCCTGAATACCAGATCGAACGCTGGCTCTGGCCGCAACCGGCGGAGCCAGTGCAACCAACGAATGAAACAGAACCAGAGGATCAAGCGGAGCCAGCACAGCCAGAAGGCTCAAACGGGTGGGTTGTCAATTCAACGTTTTCCGCCAGCGATGCCCCCATGCTCCTGGGCAACCCCCACCTGCCCTGGTCTGACAGGTACCTGTTCTACGAGTTTCACATCGGGGCCCCTGTGGCAAACGAATTTTATGGCGCAACGCTGGTGGGCCTGCCCGCGCCCCTGCTTGGCTTCAACAACAATCTGGGCTGGACCCTCACAGTCAATACCTACGATGGCTCCGACCTGTATGAACTCACGCTCGCCGACGATGGCGAGGGCTACCTGTTCGATGGGGAGATTCGCCCCTTTGAAACGCACGACCAGACATTTATGGTGAAACAGCCAGATGGCACACTCCGCCAGGAGGTCCATCTCGTGCGCCATTCGGTGCATGGGCCTGTTGTCGCAGAGAAAGACGGGAACGCGCTGGCCTTGCGTGTTGCTGGCCTCGACCGCCCCGGTATGCTGGAGCAGTGGTGGGATATGAGCAAGGCAACCAGTCTGGAAACGTTCGAGACCGTTCTCAGGCGGCTCCAGTTTCCTATGTCAAACATCCTCTATGCCGACCGCGAAGATACTATCATGCTCCTGTTCAACGGGTTGATTCCGGTGCGCTCGCAGGGAGACTGGGCTTTCTGGAAGGGGATCGTGCCGGGCGACACCTCCGAAACGTTGTGGACGGAATACCATCCCTACGAAGACCTCCCCCGTGTTGCCGATCCGGAGAGCGGATGGCTTGGCAGTAGCAACGAGCCACCCTGGTATATGACCATCCCCTACCCGCTCAACCCGGACGATTTCCCCCCCTACTTTTCCCCGCCCGAAGCAGACCCCTGGAATTTTCGCTGGCAGTATGCGCGGCGGTTGCTGGCCGAGCAGAGCGCGATCACGTTTGACGAGTTGATGGAAGCAAAGTTTTCGTCGCATAGCGAACTGGCTGACCGTGTGCTTGATGATCTCATCGCCACGGCTCGCGCTGCGTCGGGCGAGCAGGTGCAGCAGGCTGCAACAATCCTGGCCGCCTGGGATCGCGCTTACACTGCCAATAGCCACGGGGCCTTGCTCTTCTCAAACTGGGTCCGTATCTACAAGCGGCTTGCAGACCAGCCATTTGTCGAGCCGTGGGCCAACGATGCTCCCCCCCTGACGGTGCCCCGTGGGGTAGGCGATCCGCAAGCCGCTGTTTCGTCCCTACGCGAAGCCTACGACGAAACCTGGATGACGGCGGGTTCGCCAGATGTGGCCTGGGGAGATGTTATCCGTATGGTTGTAGGGGAACACAATCTGCCGGCCAGCGGGGGCAGCAGCGAGGAAACCGTGCGCGTGCTGGAAGCGGTGGCCCTGCCCGATGGCACCTATCGCGTTGTCTTTGGCGATAGCTTTATCTTCGCTGTCGAGTTTTCCAGGCCGCGGCGGGCTTCCGTGCTGCTGGTCTATGGCAACGCAACACAGCCAGGATCGCCCCACATTGGCGACCAGCTCGAATACTATGCCCGCAACGAAATGCGCCCGGCCTGGCTTGAGCGCAGCGAGATTGAAGCCAACCTGGAGATGCGAGAGATTGTTGTGCCTGGGGAAGGGGAGTAAAGGGGAGTAAAAAGGGTTTGTGGCTGACCCTGGATGCCCGCAAGGTATAAAACCGTAGGGAAAACAACGAACAGGTGCCAGGGATGGGGAATATGGTATTATTTGACGAGCCGTGCAACCACCCGGACGTTGCGGGAGATTCCCTGCTCCTGGCCCCCAACGAAGTCCACCTCTGGCGGGTGTCGCTTGACCTGCCAGAGGCCCGCATCGAAGCTCTGGCGCAAACGCTCAGTGAGGGAGAGCGGGCGCGGGCCGGGCAGTTTGTCTTTGTCCGCGACAGAAAACGGTTTATTGCCGGGCGTGGTCTGCTTCGTGTGTTGCTTGGCCGCTATCTCCAGCGTGCGCCAGAAACACTCCAGTTTCGGTATGGCCCCTATGGCAAACCTGCGTTGAATATGGAGGGCGTATCATCCCCCCTCTGTTTCAATATCGCCCATTCTGGCGGGCTTGCCCTCTACGCTTTTGTCTGGGGACACGCTGTCGGGGTCGATCTTGAACAGCAGCGGACGGTATCGTACCGCGAGAGCATTGTCCGCCGCTTCTTCACCCCTCACGAGCAGGAAACATTTTTTGCGCTGCCGGAGAACCAGCGACAGGAAGGGTTTTTCAATTGCTGGACTCGCAAAGAGGCCTATCTCAAAGCCTGCGGGCGCGGGCTATCGCAATCTACGGGCCGCGTGGAGGTGTCGCTGGTGCCGGGCGAACCTGCTGCCCTGCTCGCCCTTGCCGGGGACACGCCGCAGCAGTGGAGCATCTGGTCATCCTCGCCTGCCCCCGGCTATCAGGGGGCCCTGGTTGTGGCGGGGCGCAACTGGCAGGTTGTGACAATGGCCATACACTCACCACGTTCTCACGCTCAGAGCACAATCTCCAGCCCTTCGTAGGCAGACAAGGTTTTGGGGAAGAGTTTTTTTGCGTCCTGTTCCAGTCTAGCCACCTTCTCATCGTCATAGGTCGGATCGTGGTGGAAGAGAACAAGCTGCCGCGCCTCGCACATCCTGGCCACCTCGCAGGCCATCTGGGGTGTGCTGTGTCCCCACCCCTGCCGCTTCATTGTATAATCTTCCGTGGTGTACTGGGCATCGTGGATGAGCAGGTCCGTATTGCGAGCAAAATTGACCAGCCGCCGGTCTGTGCCAGCGTAGCCTTCGGTATCGCTGGCAAAAACCACTGATTTTTTGCACCACTCCACACGATAGACATAGACTCCGTTGTTGGGATGCGCATAGCTTTTGTGGACAAAAACGCGCACAATATCGGGAGATTTTTCAATAACATCGTGATAGATGTTGCGGATACGCAAATCGTAGACATCTTGCCCAAGCAAGAGCGTTTCCGTCGGATGCAGGCTGTAGATAATCTTGAGCGATGGCATATCCCGCAAGCTCATAGAGAAGTTGGGCGTGAGCACCACCGATTGTAACACGTCCTCAAGGCTTTGCTGGAAGGTATGCGGTCCGAGAATGTTGATATGACTGGTTTTGAGGAAGTTGGGGGCAAAAAAGGGGAACCCTTGCGTATGATCATGGTGCATATGGGTCAGCAAAATTGTTGCAACGAGAGGCGAGGCAGTGGTCTGAGAACGCCGAACCATCTCGTGCCCCAGGTTGATAATCCCAC
>DAOTUE010000056.1:0-21761 GCA_034436975.1 Chloroflexaceae bacterium | reverse complement strand
TGTACAAGCGAACATTATTCGCAATCGCTATACGGTTCTACGGAGCCGTGGGGAGTTGTCAACCTCCCCTGAAGCCCTGCCTTCGGGCGAGGGCAAGCCACCTGCTTCAGCAGGTGGTTGTTGACACGTTCCATCAGGTTTGCCTCTGGCTCCCGGCTTCCCGGCTACTCATCGTCGTAATCATAGCCCCACTGCCGCGCCAGCCGGACCTCTTTTTCCTCCTCTTCTTCTTCCTCCTCAACGTCTTCTTCCATCGGCTCTGGCTCTGGTTGATAATAGTAGAGTTCGGGCATTGTTTCATCGGCGGAGCAATCCTCATGCTCCTCTAGCAGGGAGACAAGGTAGGGGATGGAAACCGGACGGAGTATATTGTACGCCGCGTAGAGATCATTGAGCAAAATCTGATAGACTGGCTCTTCGCGGGTGCCAACCTGCTCGCCCATTGTCTCAAAGACATGCTCAAGCACAACATCACCTTTGCGCCGTTCGCTCATCGGGAGCGATTTCAAGTTTTTGGCCCGGCCAAAGTTCTGCTGGCTTACCAGTAAATCCCCATCCACCTCGCAAGAGTAGCTCACATCGGCGAAGATATGGCGGTTTTTCTTTTCGTCCAGGGTCAGCAGACGGTCTGTGTTGAGTGGAGCCTCTTCATAGGTAATGGTGTAGACATTGGGTTCCTCGGTTTGCCCCAGGGTAATCAGGGCCCCGGCAACCAGATGCTCACGGAAGAAATCCTCAAATCCCTGTATCCAGCCACCGCGATTGCCCGTTGGGTAGCGCACCTCAACCAGGAAGCTGGTATAGTGTTGCGGCGATTCTATGCGGAGAACTGCGCTACGCTGGTCGGGCAGAGCAGGCGCAGGCAAAAACGTTCGCAGGCTGGCTTCGAGCGGCAAAATTCCATATTGCCACTCAAAGAAGGTGAGAATACGAGTAACCGTTCCCGTTTGCCTGATAGCTTCAGCACTCTGCATCTCCAGGCTATCATCAAAGGCTTCACTTTCAAGATAGGCGGTAATTTGCCCCATCTCACTGGCTTTCACCCGTTTTGTGCCAATGGGTGCCAGCCCTTTGGTAGACCAGAGGTTCGCCCCTTCAACCCCCACAAAGTCAAAATCTTTTTCGCGGCTGAGCCGATAGTTGAGCGAAAACCGAAATCCCTCATAGTCGGCATTGCGCGGGTTGTGGTAGTACAGGTCGGCAATAATAGCAACATCGGCCAGCGGTGCCCCAACTTCCAGGATGTAATCGCGGATGCGCCGCAGGTCGTTTTTGCCCATACTCACGAGGCCGGACTCTGGGTAGTACCAGCGGCCAAAGTGGACAATCCGCCGCAGAGGATCTTTGTCCAGTGCATCTGCAAGCAAGGCTTCAAGCACATCACCATGCTGTTCAATCATGGGGTCAACAGGTCGGGCGATATTTATCACCTGACCATTGGGAAGCGAGAACAATAGCTCTGGTTCCGGTTCCGGCTCTGGTTCTGGTTCCGGCTCTGGTTCTAGCTCTGGGGGCACAATAGCTGGCTCGGCCAGGGGAACCTCTTCGATTCCGGTTCCTGGACCTGTCTGACTGGGAAGCAGTTCGTCAGTGTCGAGCACAGGCGAGACTTCCGTATCATCCACAATGCCTCCCGCTTCGCCAGTGCTCACGCCTTCTGCAACAGAGAGCGTCTCTTGTTCGCCCACTGCTGTTTTCTCTGTGGGCCATGCGGTGGTCGGAAGAGCAACTCCCTCTTCCGCTTCTTCCTCATCCTGAACGTGGAGACCTTCAATGGGAGGGGGCATCGTTGTCTCATCTTGCTCTGCCAGAGCTTCGGCTGGCTCGCCCACAAAGGCTCCTTCTGGCTGAAATGCGTCCGGCAGGGATGCGTCGGCGGGTTGCTGCAGCTGTTCCTCATCAAGAACCACAACACTCGTTGTCGAAACCCCATCTTCACCTGCTTCGCCCATTTCGCCCGAATCTCCTTGCTGCAATTCGGGGATTTCGGAATGTTTTGCTGCCGGGGCCTGGGCCACCTGTTCCTGCCAGTAGTCAGAAACGAAGACCGGCTCAACGGAAGTCAGGGCCGGGCGCGATGTAGATACAACAACGCTAATATCATCTAACGGAAGAGGGTTTTCCGGCTCGTAGAATCGTTGCTTGAGCATATGGCGGGTGTCCGCATCACGAGGAATGTAGGTGCCAGTACGCGACGTGATATAGACAATCTCATCTTCGCGTTCTTCACGGCGAAAAACCTGCTCATTTTCTTGCAAGGCCATATCTATCTCACTGGCCAGGGCAGTGCTTTCTCGTTGGTATTTTTGAGAAAGAAACTCGACTAACCCGCTCAATGTTTGCGTCAGCGGAGCGTGAGGAGCAAAAAACCGGCCCTGGGCTTTCATAATACGGAAAACTTCCTCAGCCAGTGCTTGTTGATCAGGCGTACCGTTGAAGACGGGTACACTCATTATGCTATCCCTCCTGCACAAGTTCTCGCAGTATTTCCAGGTATTTTCGCACGATGGTTTCCAGGTCTTTGGGTTCTCCCGTAGACTTCAACCATTGCACCAATTCGGAAATACCTGTTTCACCATAAATTATCGCTTTTGTATCCACAGCGTTTATGTTCCTCCTGACAGATTCGGTCGGGTACACCGGGGGGACAAACGAGGAATCATACCTTTGCCCGCATCATCCGGCCTGTGCCGGATGGTAGTACATGAATTATAGCATTCAGAAGCGGGGTGTGCAAATACTCTCTCATCATCTCATCATATCCTGTGTTACAATAGCCTGTGAGGTATCGAAAAGTATTGATGACACCTGTGGGAGATGATAGAGAGAGAAGCTGAAAACAGCACCCCGTTGAGTGAGCGGCAGATTGAGATCTTGCGATTGGCAGCGAAGGGGGCAACCAATCAACAGATTGCCGTTCAGCTTGATATTGCTGAAAACACGGTCAAGGCGCACCTGCGCAATATCTACGGCAAGATTGGCGTTTCTTCGCGCACGGAGGCTTCAATCTATGCGGCGCGGGCCGGCCTGCTCGATGTGGAAACGCCCGCAGAACCAGAAGAGAAAACATCCGCGGCTCCCGACCCATCCACCGCTCCGGTCGTTGTCGCTTCGACTCCCCCGGCTCCTCCCACCGAATCAATCCCGCTGGCTCCTACGCACCGCCGCAAGTGGCTCTGGGGAGGGGGAGGCGTGCTGTTAGGGCTGGTGCTCATCGGGCTTATCGTTGCTCTGATGCAGTTTTCTGATTCTCTCTTTCCGTTTGTCCATTCGCCCATTCCCTCGCGGGCTTCCCCGCTGGAACCAGCAGCAACACTTCCCCCCGACGAAAGCGACCTCTGGCAGACAAACACAGCAATGAATATGCGGCGGGAGAACTTCGGGCTGAGCAGCTACAACGGAAAAATCTATGTTATTGGCGGTGAAACGACCGAGGGGGTCAGCCGGCTGGTTGAACGATATAACCCGCAGCAAGATAGCTGGGCTGAGGTTGCGGCTCTCCCCGTTGCGGTCGCCGATATTCAGGCAGTAGAGATCGGGGGGGACATCTACGTCGCAGGAGGGCGACTGGACTCCGGTGCCATCAGCGACCAGTTCTTGCTCTACGATCCGGCCCGCGACCAGTGGGAAGAACTGCCGCCGTTGCCACAACCCCGTAGCCGATACGCTGCGGTGTCGGTGGAGGGAAAGTATTATCTCTTCGGTGGGTGGGATGGCCATACCTATTGCTCGCAGGTGTGGACATTTGTGCCCGATACGAAAAGCTGGGACAATCGCTCGCTCACGCCAATGCTCGCGCCACGGGCCGATATGAGCGCAACGCCAGCCGGAAACAGTATTCATCTCATTGGTGGGCGTAATGCTGAGGGGCCGGTGCAGCTTCACCACGCCTACGACCCGAACCTTGACCAGACGGGGAGCAATCCCTGGCGCGTGTTGCCGCCTCTCCCACAGCTTGTTGAGGGGCGGATGACCGCTGTCGCAGTGATAGACAGCATCTACACATTTAATTCGACAACAGGTAAACTGAAAATCTACGATACGGGGCGAGAGTCCTGGCGTTCCTTCGATAATACCCTGCCCGCTGGCAGCAAAAGTCTTGATGCGATTATGGTCAACACAAAAATTTTCATACTTGGAACCACTGCTGAGGGAATGCCCTACCACCTTTCCTACCAGGCCATCTACCGCACTCAGCTTCCAATCATATCACGGTAACGAGAAAAAGAAGCAATGATAAGACAACTGGAACGAGTGGTCCGTCGGGTGTTTCACACTTTCGGGCTAGACATTGGCCGTGGGGAGGGAGTGCACGCCGCACCACTCCCCACCCCCTCGGACAAGATTATCCGTCAGACCACGGCCTGCTATAGCGACACCTTCTTGCTCTCGCCCCACGCTGGCCTGAGCCAGGAAGAGATAAAGGCAAAAATTACCCGCTTTCAATGGTTCTTTCCCTTCACCTTTAGCGATAGCACTGGCGATATACCCGTCCCGTTGGACACGGAGCAGCCGGCTGACCAATATGCCCGTGCGTTTGCCAATCGCTCCCTGCATATCTTTTCAGCTCTCCTCTCGCTCACGGGGGGATCGCTGGCTGGCAAGCGTGTGCTGGATGCTGGCTGCAATGCCGGCTTCTTCTCGCTCCAGGCCCATCGGGCCGGGGCCGCTTCGGTGCTCGGCATAGATGCCAGCGAAAAAAACATCGAACAGGCTCACCTGGTCAGGCGGCTGGTTGGCCTGGAGGGCCTGGACTTTCAACACCTGAATACCTACGACCTCTCGCGGGAGCAGGTGGGCGAGTTTGATATTGCGCTCTTTCTGGGCATCCTCTACCATCTTGATAACCCCGTGGAGGCCCTGGCGCGCCTCTCCGAGGTGACACGCGAGATTGCTGTGATTGATACGCAACTTGTCCCCTTTCAAATGCCCATGTTTCGTGTTGAGCCAGACAACACAACCTACCACCACGAGAGCCACGCCAATACCCTGGCGTTTGTCCCATCCGAGAGCACCGTTGTCTTGCTGCTCCAGCAGGCCGGGTTCCGCCAGGTGTTTCGCGTGCCCCCCACAAAAATCTCCCATTCTTCCTACCACGAAGGGACCTGGGGGACGTTTATCGCGTTGAAAGAACCTGCTGGTTTACCGCAAAAATCGTAACACCCTCGTGCTCATAGACCTTCTCGTAGGCCGGGCGTTGGGCAAACGTTTCGGTAGTCAAGGCTCCCTGGTTCGGACCAAGATAGATATGGCTGATGTTGTGCTGCTGGATTATTCTGTCGAGCTGTGGCTCCAGCCCCTGCTGATAGCTCATAACCTGGCTGCTGAGCTGTTGCACTGTGTTCACATAGTCAGGCGGGCCATGCGAAAAGAGGGATGGCGGCGTGCTCGTCCAGCGTCCGGTCAGAGGCATCAGCCAGTAGCCGCCATCAATGCCACGGTCAGCCGCAGGATACCAGGAGGTGGCATTGATGAGAAAGCGGGCATCGGGCGGGGTATTCTCCTGCACCCATTCGATAGCCGCAGCATCGGCGGGCGTTGCCAGGATGGTCGCAGGGTTGATCACATTGACAAGATTGCTGCCCCCCCACAGAGCCACTGCCCCCAGAGCCACAGCGAAGCCAGCGCGGGCCGCCCATCGCCAGAGAAGAGATCGAAGCAGGTTTAGCCGCCTCATCAGCAGATATGCCCCCCCCCCGATGAGCACACTGAGCGGGACAAACAGGCTAATGACAACCGTATCGTTTGTGAGGTGCCCATAGTAGGGAAAGGTGACAACGGCCGGGTTGAACAGGAGCAGCAACACTCCGACCCCGCCTGCTCCGAAACGACGATAGCGCAGGCCCCACAGCAGCAGGGGTAGCCCGACAGCCGCACATGCATAGTTTATGGTCCAGGGGTTTGCCAGCAGAAACAGAAGCCCCACCCACCCGAAAAAGACCAGCACGGCCCGCTTCCGTCGCCATAGCCCCCACAGGGTCGCAGCAAGCGCAAGCGCAATGAGCAAACGGTTTTCGCCGGCCCAGAGCAGGTGCTCGTGGATCTGTATATAATCCCCGCCGCTGACCAGTTCGCCCGGAGCCTGTGCAATGGGGACAACAACCCGCCGGATGAGCACCGCTATCCACGGAGCCGCCAGCACCATTGCCAGCAAGCCGCTTGCCAGTCCGTAGCTCATGCGGGAAAACCAGACCTCCCGCGGCCTGTCAAGCGCATAGAGCACTCCTATCACAACCAGCAACACTATTGCAAGGATCAGAATGAGGATATGAATAATGCTCAGTCCGGCCAGCAGCAGAGCCAGACACAACAACCATCGGCGGCTCCCCCCCTGGAGCCAGGCCTGCCAGGCTATCGCCAGCGGGGGCAACAGCAGCAACCCTGTCAGGTGGGTGTAGCGACCCCAGCTTACGTAGTACGAGGGCATAATGGAAACGACCCCCACAATGAGGCCAGCGACAACCGCCGCAAGCGGACTCCGCCAGATGGCGAAGGCGAGAGCCGCGCAGGTCAGCATATGCAGAGCATTGAATATCTGCCCCTCCCACAACATCACCTGGGGGATGGGCAGTCCGGAAAGCTGTACCACGGCGGCAGTAAACACATGGTAGCCCCAGTGGTAGGGCAGATGATCAACAGGCAGGTAGGGACGGAGCGAGAGGGGGGCCTGCCCTTGCTCGGTCGCCACGCGGATCATCAGTGCATGGTGGACCGGGTCCACCCACGCCGGCAGCACAATATCCTGTATCTGCGCAAAACGTGTCCAGAGCGTCAGCGCAAAGAGAGCCAGGAGCACGCCCCACATCCCATACCCCATACGACGCAAAAAAAGCGGTTGTGAGCAAGGGGGAGCAGGGGGAGCAAGGCCGGATGAGGAGGGATACCGCCAGGTGAGCACGATGACTCCTACCCCGCACATCAGGGCCAGCAGGCTGAGCACCGGTGTGGTCAGCGGTAGCCCCAGGGCCGTGGCCCAACCATAGGGCACAACAACGCTGCTCAAACTCAGGCCAAGCCAGAGCGATAACCGGAGCAGCGGCTCGGAAAACGACCGGCCAGGCAGCAATGCCCGTTCGAGCAGGTAGCCGGGCCCAAAGAGGAGTAGCAGCAATACAACCAGGAAGCGGCCCGGCGGCCCCACAAACCACGCTACGAGAGCGCAACATACCACAACAATGAGCAAGCGTTGACGAACGGGTATCATCCCTCTCCACTCTATTCTATCTATGCCAGACTATTTCTCTCTCTGTGGCATTGTACAGGCAAGCGCGTATCGTTTCAAGAAGCAGTAGACATCAAAAGGGCTACCTGCCTTTGGTAGCCCTTTTCCCGTGCTGCTAAGAGAGGGACCCCCTCTCACGATAAGGAGAAGCGTGGAGAATTTTTGTTATGATGTTTGTGCTATTGTTTCTGTTGTCTCTGTCGTTTCGGGTGTCCTTGTCTGGCCAGGTTCCGGCTTCAACAATTTATGGTCCAGCTTGAACATCACCAGAATAGTCTTTATCTGAACGTAGATGAGCGGGGCGATGATGGCAAAATAAACTGGCGAAAACTGGCTGAGCACATTGTTGAGCACCAGACCCTTCCCCATAAAGAACATGCCCAGGACAAAGAGGGCCACGCCCGGACAGATCAGCGCGTAGCTGCCGGGGTTGCGCCCGCTGCCACCGACAAACTCGCGGAAATAGCCAAGCTGCCGCATCACCATATAGCCAATCATCCCAAACATAATCTGGAGCGAAATCGAAACACTTGTCAGCACAAACAAACTGGCGTGATTTTCGGGCACGCCAAAATGGTGCTCCAGGCTGTGGGTCAGCCGAATGAACGTAATGGTGAACAGCGTCAGAATGGGAATGATGACCCACAGGCTAACGCTCTGCTCCCGGCTGATGCCGTGCTCCATCATCGCCCGAAACCCCAGGACAAACTTCATCAAGCCAAGCACAACCGCAATGCTCACAAAGAAAATTGAGGCGAAGGCTGCGGTTACGAACGTTGCGGGGGTGTTGCTCATGTAGGCCGGGGCGGCAAACCCGACCCCCACCATTGCGAAGGCAAAAATCACGATCATCTGGCTCAGGTTGTTGTTCATTGTGCAGTCGAAATGCCCCTTTATCAGACGATGCGTGAAGAAGTCCAGGAAAAGATGCATGGCATACACCCCCACGGCAAAGAAGGACAGCAGAGCCAGCGGGAAGAGATATTCAACCACGCTCCACAGGCCGGGCACGAACACAGCCCCCAGAATGAACCCGACATTGATAGACATGGCCAGCGTCAGTGGGATGGCCATCAACGAAGTTTCCGCGTTGCTCTCACGGAGCCTTGCATAGGCCGGCGTGCGCTTGAACTGGATATACTCGCGGATATTCCAGATGAGCGTCCAGTAGTGGCGCACGGTAAAAAAGAGAATGCCGGCAATTGACAACACAATGAGCGCGGCCAACAACAGGTTGCCCCCCGTGAGGTGGGGCCACCAGACCTCAAACGTGGTCATGGGCACGCCCGAACGCGGCACCATGAACATCATATACATAAAGAACGTAACAACCAACCCCCCGTTGCCAAGAGACGCGAGAAAATAGAGCGGGGTATACTGTTCTCCGAGATGCTTTTTGAGTACCATTGTTATGAAAAACCTCCCAATATATTGGAAATCAGTAGGAGCAAAATTTTTGCAACCAGGAACTAAAAATGTCGTTTCTACACCTTTCTAAAACCTTTTGTTGCTTTCTACACGTTTGATGCAAACCGGGGGGAAGAGGTTACAGCAGATTCCCAAAAAATTGGTTGATACGCACCTGTTCTCATGCAAGCGAGACGCTTGCACTCCCAGGAGTTTAGCCCGGAGAGTGACCAGCTATCCGAGCGGGCCAGGTGTGGACTATGGGCATCGTTTGTTGGAGGCAGGCGAGCGGGTGAGGGTTTTTCGATACATTGCCAGGACTTCTTGCGGGGTGCGGGCCGTCTTCATGCTATACAGGTCTACGTCGAGGTGGATGAGCGTCTGTGCAATGGAAGGCGAGATACCAGTGAGGGCGACATCGCACCCAAGCAGGTGAACAGACTGCGTGGCCTGGAGCAAGGCCCGGGCCACCTGCGTATCTACCGTCTCGACCCCGGCGATGTCGAGGATGACAAGGCGGGTCCGTTTCCGCTCCACCTCATATAGCAGTCGTGAGATAAGGTTCTGGGCGCGGCGACTGTCGAGAAAGCCGACGATGGGCACAAGCAACACTCCCTCGGCCAGACCAATCGTAGGCGTTTCCAGCAGCGCGACCAGTTCCAGGAGTTTTTGCTGTTCTTCGTTCTGTCGAGCCATCTCCTGTGCCTGTTGTTCTGCCTGCGCCAGGGCTGCGGTGGCCTGCTGCGCGTGTGCTTCGGCCTGCCGTGCGTGTTCCTGTGCCTCCTGTGCGTGGGTTTCTGCCACCCGTTGCGCCGTCTCGGAGATCATCCGACTCAATACGAACCCCCCGATGATCATGAAAAAGAGGATCAACGTCATCGGGTTCAGGTAGATTGCCATATCTCCCGTCCGAATGGTCATTATTCCGATGACCACAACCATTGTCCCAACGATCCAGACAGGCTCCAGCAGAACCAGGGCCAGTAGCGAGGGGAGGAGCATCACGTAGGCCTGGTTGGTGATAATGTGTATCTGGGAGAACGAATAGCCCACCAGCAGTGTTGTGAACAGGACCACGCCATAGCGAGCATATTCCCACCCGCGCCGATAGGCCACAAACAGCACACCATTGAACACGGCCCCGGCCAGCGCAATGATGGTGTTCAGGTGCATGCCTTCCATTAACTGGACAATAAACATCAGCAAAAAGCCAAGCCCCTGGATGGCAATGAGGCCCAGTCCGGCCTGCCGTTGTGTGACCTGGAATCGCATGGTGAAAACCCAAAACCCTTTGCTCTTGCAAATCTTGAAAGCGATGTAGCCTGGCCAGATAGTCCGGGCCCTTCGCACTCATAGTGGAGCATATCATAGCAGAAAGCAGTAGTTGACGCAAAAAAGGCTTGCACGAGAGGGTTCAGGGGTCGGGGTTTGGGGTTCATACCAAAACCGGATAGATAGTTTAACCACAAAGGCACGGAGTACACAAAATGTATCATCGCTCTGTCTGCTTGCACTGGTAGTAGGCCGCGCACGCCCCCTCGGAGGAGACCATCGGCGCACCGAGCGGGTGCTCCGGAGTGCAGCGGGTGGCGAACGCGCTGCACTGGGGCGGCTTCTTCAACCCCTGCAAAATCTCCCCCGCAATGCAGAGGGATGACTCCGGGGTGGAGACCCGCGCCAGTCCGAACCGTTGAGCTGCGTCGAATGCAGCAAACTCCTCTCGCAGCCGGTAGCCGCTGTGGGGGATGGTCCCAATGCCGCGCCACTGGCGGTCGCACTGCTCGAACACCCGGCGGAGCATCGTTTGAGCGTGGGGGTTCCCTTCGCGGCTCACGGCACGGCTATACTGGTTTTCCACTCCCCATTGCCCCGCTTCAAGAGCTTTCACGGTCATATAGATCCCTTGCAGCAGGTCGAGCGGCTCAAAGCCCGTGACAACGATGGGGACGCGGTAGGTAGCCGCGAGTGGCTCATACTCGTGGTAGCCCATCACGGTGCAGACATGCCCCGCCGCGAGAAAGCCCTGCACAACCGTACCGGGCGAGTGCAGAATTGCATCCATTGCCGGGGGGACCAGCACATGGGCGCACAGGAGCGAAAAGTTGGACAAACCGAGTTGCTGCGCCTGCCAAACAGCCATAGCCGTTGTCGGGGCCGTTGTCTCAAACCCGACTGCGAAAAAGACGACCTCGCGCTCTGGCTCTTTTTGTGCCAGTTTCACCGCATCCAGAGGCGAATAGACCATGCGGACATCGCCGCCCTGCGCTTTGACGCTGATCAGGTCGCTGGCCGAGCCAGGCACCCGCAGCATATCGCCGAACGACGTGAAGATGACCTCCGGGCGGCGGGCCAGGAGAAGCGCGGTGTCAATCAGCTCCAATGGCGTGACACAGACGGGGCAGCCAGGCCCGTGGATGAGCGTCAGGTCGGGCGGGAGCATCTGGTCTATGCCCGACTTGATCAGCGTGTGGGTTTGCCCCCCGCAAATTTCCATGATATGCCAGGGGCGCGACACCACCCGGTGGACTGCCTGGAGCAGCGTCTGGACCTCGGCTTCATTCCGATATTCCTCAACAAACCGCACAATTCAAAACTCCATCTCGCTATCAACCTGTTTTAACAGTTCAAACACCTCCTGCGCTTCCGCCTCATCCACCTTGTTGAGCGCAAAGCCAACATGGACAATGACGTAATCGCCAATTTGCACATCGGGAACATAGGCAAAGCACACCTCCCGCGTGACCCCCCCAAAGCTCACGTTGCCCATTGGCATCCCAACCACATTATTTTCAATCGAAACAACTTTTCCCGGCACTCCAAGACACATATCCGCTCCCTCTGTCCCCTACCACCTATTCCCTTTCCCCTACCACCTATTCCCTACCACCTGTCCCCTATTCCCTATTCCCCTGCGCCGCCGCCACAACCACCTGCCCCAGACTGATCCCGCCATCGTTGGGTGGCACCTGATGGTGAAGCAGCACGGTAAACCCGGCTTCGCGGAGCCGCTGTGCTGCCTGCTCGGTCAGCAAGCGGTTTTGAAAACAGCCACCCGTCAGCGCAACCGCCGACACATTGACCCGGCGGGCAACCGCCACGATTGCTGCAATCAAACTCTGATGAAACCGTCCGGCCATGATACCCTGTTCTTCCCCGCGCCGCAAGTCCTGGAGCAGAGCCGCCACAAGGGGCCGCCAGTCGAACACAAGCACGCCCGGCCCGCCATCTGGTTGTTGTTGCAGCAGGTCGAAGGGGTAGGCTTCGTCTGTCGAGGCTGTCGAAGCTGTTAAAGATGAAGAGGCCGCCACCTGCTCCAGGGCGATGGCGGCCTGCCCCTCAAACGTTGTCTGCTGGTGTAGCCCGATGAGCGCGGCCACCGCATCGAAGAGCCGCCCGGCACTGGTCGTTGTGGGCGCATTGACGCGGCGGCGCAACATTCCGGCCAGGAGTTGCCGCTCGCCAGGGGAAAACGAACGCACCGGCGCGAGATCTTCCCATTCAAGAGCTGCGTCGCCAGCGAGATCCCACAGCAGGGCCAGAGCCGCCCGCCGTGGCTCACGCACCGCGGCCTCTCCCCCCGGCAGCAGGAATGGGCGCAGGTGTGCCACGCGAACATAGCCGGCCGCGTTTCCAAGCAACCATTCTCCCCCCCATATCGTGCCGTCGGGACCATAGCCGGTACCATCCCACGTCACGCCAAGCACAGGAGCAGAACTCCTCATGTCGTGCGTTTTGCTATTGTCTGCAAGGCAGGCGGCAAGGTGGGCGTGGTGATGTTGCACTGCCAGCGTCTCCCATCCCCGCGCTGCGGCCCACTCCCGCGCCCGGCGGG
Organism: Chloroflexaceae bacterium; assembly: GCA_034436975.1. Lineage (GTDB taxonomy): Bacteria > Chloroflexota > Chloroflexia > Chloroflexales > Chloroflexaceae > JAAUSY01. Next base: position 9,300 of record DAOTUE010000056.1, on the reverse strand, counting down.
TCGAGAGGTAGTCGGGGTGCATATCGTGCGCCACAATTGCGGGCGTGGTCTCGTAGAGATGCAAGAAATCATCAACGACGCGCTCGAAGGCGGCCAGAGCTTCAGGCGTTTCCAGGTTGCCAATATGCTGGCTGAGAAAGACCGGCGTGGGGCCGGCGGGGAGTGCATCTCCCTCCGATACTGTTTCATGAACGCTCAGCGCAATCGTATTCTTGAGATGTGCCCCCACACCGAGAATGGCCGCCCGGATGCCAGGGACCAGCACCGGCAGGGGGGCATAGCCGCGGGCGCGGCGCAGAAGCTGCGGGCCGCCATCAACCACCCACGCCACGCTATCATCAACGTGGCGGGCAATCGGGCGGTTATGCGTCAGGAGCAGGTCGGCAATATGCCCCAATCGTTGCATTGCATCCTGTTCATCGGTGCAGATTGGCTCGTCGCTGAGATTGCCGCTCGTGGCAACAAGGGGTGTCCCCAGTTCGTGCAGCAACAGGTGGTGGAGCGGGGTATAGGGCAGCATAACCCCCAGATCTGCCAGGCCCGGCGCGATATTTTCAGCAATGGAGACTTCAGCAGTCTCGTACTCCTGTTCGTGCTCCTGTCTGTGCTCCTGGTGCCGCCGCCGCAGCACGATGGGCGATTCGGGCGAGGTGAGCAGAGCTTCGGCCTGGGAGGAGATGTCGCAGAGGGATCGCGCCTGTGCGATGTCGCGCACCATCAGGGCAAAGGGCTTGTCGGGACGGGGTTTGCGCTGGCGCAGCTTCGCCACAGCATCCCTATTCCGCGCATCGGCCATCAGGTGAAACCCACCCAACCCCTTGACCGCAGCAATAGCCCCGCGGCGGATGGCTGCGGCGGTGTAGCGCAACGCCTCATCACCTTCCCGCTCAACATGCCATTCCTGCTGATTGTTTGCCTGTTCTCCCTGTTCTCCCGGCTCCCCCGGCTCTCTCCTGCTCTCCCGGCCCCACTGCTGCAAGTGCGGCCCGCACACCGGGCAGGCGTTAGGCTGTGCGTGGAACCGCCGATTGAGCGGGTCCTCATACTCATCCTGACAGTCCGGGCAGAGGGCAAATTGACGCATTGTCGTGTTGGGGCGGTCGTAGGGCAGCGTCTGGATGATGCTCAAACGTGGCCCGCAGTTAGTGCAGTTGGTGAAGGGGTAACGGAAGCGGCGGTTGTGGGGGGCAGCAAGATCGCTCAGGCAGTCGGGGCAGGTGGCGATGTCGGGCAAAACCAGGGTCTGCCGCATGCCCCCCCCTTCGCTGCGACGGATAGTAAAGGCTTCGTATCCCGCCGGCGCAAGCCAGCGAGCCGCCAGTGAGTGAATAATAGCCAGTGGCGGCTTCTCCTGCTGAAGCTGCTCCTGAAACCGCTCCAGGGCGGGTTGCTCCCCCTCCACCTCGATACTCACCCCACGCGGACTGTTGATAACGTAGCCGGTGAGGGCCAGCCTCGTTGCCAGCCGATAGACAAAGGGGCGAAAGCCAACGCCCTGGACGGCTCCAAAAACATCAAGTCGGAGACGGCGAACTACTGGGTAAACCACTGATTCTCATGCAAGGCAAGCTGGAGAGCCAGATAGGATGGCCGCGGCGACCAGTCCTTGTTGAGGATGCCGAAAGCCGTTTTCTCGTCGTCGGGCAATCCTATCACGCCGAAATTCAGATTCCAGACAAAGATAGCCGAAACCCACGGGTAGTAATCGCGGGTCATCGCCAGGGCTTCGACGAGGTATTCGGCCTGTTGCTCCAGCGTCACGGGCAAGGGGGCCCCTTCAATTGGGACAACTGTCCAGCCCACCTCGGTAATCCAGACCTGCCGATTATCACCATTTCGCTGCATCAGGTTATACACCTGCTCAATGTGGCGAAAGTAGTAGCGGGAGCGGTGTGGCTGATGCACGGACCACCCCTCCATCGGGTGGTAGGAGCCACCGCCAGGATGCATTGCTACAATGTCGGCGGCCCACTTGAACGCGCCATCGTCGAGCGCATACAACCGCTCGTAGAACTCCATATCGTCTGCTGCCAGCGAATGGTGATTTGTGGTTGTTGGCGAGAGCGGCGCAGCCAGCACCAGCGCACAGGGGTTCGCCGACTTGATAGCGGAATAGGACACCTTGAGCAGACCGAGGTATTGTTCGGGGGTTGCCGGTGTCCCACCATTCTCAATAGACAGATTTGGCTCATTCCACACCTCGTAGGCCGCAACCTGCCCACGATACCGCGTTGCTAGGGTGTGGAGAAAATTCGCAAACGCCTTGAGATCGTCGGGGAGTCCATCGTCCCCCCCCTCGGTTGCCCAGGAAGGTGAACGGACAATACTCAACAATAAGTGCAAGTCTCGTTTTCTGGTTGCGGCAACTGTTTTGTCAAGCGGTTCCCAATTGAACTGGCCGCGCTCCCCTTCGATGTCGCGCCAGTGAATTTGCTGGCGCACCCACGCAAAACCCGCATTTTCTATCAAGTCGAGAACACGGGCCGTATCGGTTTGAAACAAAAATGCATTGATGCCATAGCGCAAGCCCGACAGGTTTGGCGGAAAAGGCTTATCAACCTGGGCGAGGCATTCCTGCTCTTGCGTCTGCGGTTGTGGCTGCAAAGGACCATACAGACCGTCGGGGGGAACGTTCTCATAGAGGCGGGGTTCTGTTTTCTGTTTTGCCGTCCCGTACCTGTTCATCTCCCTTGTATGATGATTCCCTGCTACTGTTTCTGGAGCAACCGGTATGGCAACCAACAAAACAATCCCCACCAGCAGCCATACCAGAACAAGACGCGGTTTCATAAAAGGTTCAATTTCCTCCTGATTCATCAATTCAACTTACTCTGAATCGATCATAAAGCGGATACCATACTCACGGTGATTTATCACACTGTCGCGGCGGTTTTCCACATAGCGGGACTTTTCGTGTTGCCGCTGTCGTGTGTCCTGATTCTTTGAAGGATCGAAGTTCGGCTGGTCGGGCCTGCTCCGAATAACCATTAGCCACACGCCGGGTTGTGCGTCGGCAGGGGCGGTCCACTCCCATACAAACGTCTCCTCTTCGACAGCGTTCAAGATCCAGTTGCGCTGAAAATCGGTGTGATCATCGGGAATAACCGTTCCGTCGGGTTGCGTCAGCCAGTAGGAGGCGTGGTCGGTGGGAATGTCTCGCGCAAAGAACCGAAACGTTGTGCCGGGCGGGCCGCTGGCCGGCTCGACCCCGTAGAGCGGGGGCAGGGGCGTATCGCGCACAATAGAAAAGGCGATAATCCGCTCAACGCGGCTCTCATCACCGCGGGCCGTCATATGCCACACCCCCTCGGCGGTCTGGTCGGGGGCCGTCCAACTCCACCAGACCTGCCCCTGCTCATCGGCCTGCGTATCCTCAACAATGGTACCGGGCTGGTCCTGCCGTTCGGCATACGGTTCTGGCGGGGTCAGCCAGAAACTCATCTCCTCCCCGGCATAAAAGCCCGCTGCAAAGAAGTTAAACGTTGTGCCAGGCTTGCCATTGTCTGGCTCCATACGGATTGCCGCCGGCTGTGGAGTCGGGCTGGTAACGGTGAATGTAACCTGTCCTTCGCGCCGGCTCGCATCGCCGCGGGTCGTCATGGTCCATAGCCCCGGTTGCTCGTCGCGGGGGACCTCCCAACTCCAGTCCACTCCCCCGTTTGCGTCGGCTCTGGCTTCCTTGTGGTTGGGCAGGGGGTGCCCATCGGGGTTTGTGGCCCAGAAAAAGACCGTCTCCCCCGGCTTGTGGCCCGTAGCCCGAAACTGAAAGCGCGTTCCGAGGGGGGCACGGGTCGGCGATACGCTGAGCACTGGCTGTGTGGTTGAGGGGGAAGTATTGCCCCCTTGCTCACTGCGGGTTGTGTCGCTTGCCGGTGCTTCGATGGTAAAGGGGATTTCCCAGTGTTTGCGACTTTTTGCGCCGCGCATATTCATATACCAGGTGCCGCCGGGTGCCTCGGCGGAGGCGGTCCACTCCGTCTGGAACGAGCCCGTGTCATCATCGGCATAGAGCCACTCGCCAGCGCGAAAATCGCGGCTTGTCGTGTCGGGCATAGTCAGCCAGAGTTCAAGCCGCTCGCCCGGCTCGAAGCCACTGGCCGTGAAAACAAACGTGGTTGTCGGCGGGCCGGCGGGCGGAGAAACGCTAGAGCCAGGCTGTGGGGGCGGCTCGCTGCCCCCCGGCCCACCAGTCCGAACAATGGAAAAGGGAATATCAAGCTGAAACCCGCTATTTAGCCCGCGGGTGCGGAATATCCATTCGCCAGCGGGCGCGTCGGCGGGAGCAGTCCAGACACGGTAGATCTGCCCGCTCCCATCGGCAGAGATTCCCTGCTGCGAAGAGCGCGTTGTGCCATCTGGCTCAACAAACCAGGACGCGACCTGCTCCCAGGGCTGGAAACGGCCCCGCCCAACGAAGGTAAACGTTGTCCCCGGTGCGCCGCTGTGTGCAGGCTGCACCAGAAACGAGGGGGTTATTGCGGGGGGCAGAGCAGGGCCCTCAATGGTGAAAGGGACAACAACTTCCTCACGGGTTGCAAAGCCCTGTGCCTGCAACGACCAGTCCCCCCCCGGTACATCGGCGGGAGCCGTCCAGCGGAGCGAGAGATGCCCCGCGCTATCGGCAAAAAACCGTTGCTCCAGGTCGAGCCGCGTATCGTGCGGCCCGCTCAGCCACACACCAACTTGCTCTTCGGGATAGAATCCGCTCAGGGTAAACACAAACACTGTCCCCGGCGGGCCGTGGGGAGGGGCAACCGTCCCGCTGGCGGCCCCCTCCCGACTGGCGATGGCCGGGGGAGTGGGATGCAACAGGCCGCTTGCCACAACGATTGTTACCAGAACAATTGTTACCAGAACAATGAGCAGGTTTCGCTTCATCTCACAGGTTTCCTTCTTCCGCGCCACACGTCCGCACCACAACCTTAATCCTGGCATCACCCCGGCGGGCCAGGGGTCTGGCGATAGGCAATGTTGAGCGAGCCGACCAGGATGGCGATAGCCACGCCACTATAGAACAGCGACCAGACGATGGCCGGGAGAAACGTCATTTGTGCCATTGCCTGTGCGTCGGTCTGCACATTCTGATGATACGTTGAGAGTTTGACCAGGTCGAAAACACTATCCAGCGCATTGAGCATAGACTGGGTGGCGAGGAAGAGGAGCAAACCACTGGCCCAGTAGACAGGCAGATAGCGACCCGCAAGGATAAGCCCCCCGGTGAGAGCGGCCCCCATAGCCAGACCAAAGAAGTTTCGCACAAACAGGATACACATGATCCCCAGGGCAATACCAAGCCAGAAGAGGACATCTTTTGCCGGTGCACCCCAGGACGAAATGATGATGAGAAGCCCGCCAAACAATGCGCTTCCGACATAGCCCGCACTGACGATAATCCAGCGTATGCCGCCCGCGGTTTCGGCCAACCCGGCGTTTGGGTAGACCACAAAGCGGCGGAACTCCCCGCCTGTGGCTATTGCGGCCAGCCCATGCCCCAACTCGTGGACAAAGATACCGAACACATGGAATGGAAAAAAGAGCCAGCCGAGCCACGGCACCCGCCAGAGTATCAGCGAGGCAATCGCCAGCCCAATAACCACCAGAACCTCGCGTTGCTTCCAACCCTGAAAGAAATGTGCTACCGTCATCACTCCGGTCCTTCCAGGTTATTTCCAGTTATTTTGTGACACGTTCTGCTGATAGTATACCACAGAACCACCTCATACCAATCTCATCTGAACAGGTTTTGAACATCACCCTTGACAGGTCATTCCAACCTCATTACAATATACCCTTACAGGGTAGTTGTATGGGGATGTTCTGAGGAAACCTGGCTACCCGTTTGGCATTCAGGGTGTTCCGACCATTATCATGATCTAAAGATGGGAAAGAAGTGGAACGTCTGGTCGGGGCGCGTCCCGAAAGGGCCTACAAAAGTGCGTTTGATACATTACTATCGAAACCAGGAAGTGACAACCGTGAGAAAAGTGATAAAGGAGGTTCTATGGCAAAGCCAATAACTGTAACTGATGCGGATTTTGAAGAGAAGGTTATGAACGCAAATGTTCCTGTTGCAGTAGATTTCTGGGCCCCGTGGTGCGCCCCCTGCCGTGTGGTCGGGCCCGTGCTCGACAAGCTCTCCGGCGAATACGAAGGCCGCATGGTTGTGGCAAAAGTCAATACCGACGAAGAAGTAAACTGGGCTACTCGTCTTGGCATTCAGGGTATTCCAACCGTCATCATGTTCAAAGATGGGAAGGAAGTGGATCGACTGGTTGGCTCCCGCCCCGAAAGTGCCTACAAGAGTGCGTTTGACAAACTGCTGGCATAAGTGGATGATGGTGTGGATGATGGTATGATCGGTTGCATGACAATGACAGAAACAGTTCGCCCAATCTCACCGACAGTGTGCGAGGATGTCCTGCTGCGGCTTCGCCGTATCGAAGGGCAGGTACGCGGGGTCCAACGCATGGTTGAAGAAGAGCGCGACTGCCGGGAAATCGTCCATCAGGTTGCCGCCATCAAAGCGGCCCTGACCAGCGTCAGTTCTATTGTGCTCGAATGCTACACCCGCGGTTGTCTGGGAGATCTTTCGCAAACCAACGATGAGATTGTGGTCGAACTCATAGATACCATTCACAAGGCAATGCGATGACACCAGGGCCGATGGGTGTTCCCTATGAGCGTGCATCCGCCCTCCCGGACCCCATATGCCGGAGCAAATTTTTGTGATATAATACAACCGTGTCTATGCTACAATGGGGCATTGTTCTGGAAGGTACCAGCAGAGAGCCTGTGATGATGAAGTAAGCAAATATCGGGCTATCCCAAAGCAACAACCCCTGACCGCCAGAAATATCCGTGAGTTTTGTTGCCAGGGTAGCCAGGAGAGGGCAAAAAGCCGTGAAGGAGAGGGACATTGCCTGGCCCGTTTCTTCCGAATTCCCGTTTTCATCACAAGGACAGGCGACAGGCGCGTTTCTGGTACGTTTCCGGGAAACTGAGGTTACTGGCGCGTAAGAACCGGAAACCTGGCCCGACCCTGCAGGGAAGGGCAGTGGGAAGAGGTTCTTCTAAGTAAATTCCAGAATTTGGGAGGTGTAAAGTATGGAGGCGTTAGGTGGTATGTATGAGATGTGGGGAAGCATGGGCAACCCCGCAATGTACTTTATGATCGGGATGATTGTACTCCCGTCGCTCGTTGCGTACATTATTGGCCAGAACGAACTCAAGAAGAAGGACAAGAAGTACAAGTAGTCCACCAAAAGGTGATTGTTCCGACCTGGGTTTCTCGCGTCCTGGTTCGCTCACGGATATGATCAAGTGAAAAGCAGGGAGTCGGCAGAGGTTGCAATATGCAAAAGCAGCAATGCATGCAATACTTCTGAAAACATATGAGGCTCCAGATCCTACGTTTTTTCTCCACAAGAAGCCAGGGCGTTTTTGCTAACGGGGTGCCCTCTCGTTACATATGGAATACGAAGATGTAGCCTCGGATGGGATAGAGACCATATATTCCTTCCGGGGTTTTCTGTCTCTCTACCACTCGGTCCGAATTGGTTTCATAAAGAAGGGAGAAGGAGGAGAAGGATATGAGCGAAGGAGCATATCTCCTTGTCCAGGTATCGGCAGGAAGCGAGAAGCAGGCCTGGGAGATAGCCCACACGGTGGTTGAGCGAAATCTCGTGGCCTGCGCCCAGGTGTTCCCCATCCGCTCCTGCTACTCGTGGGAAGGAACGATTGAACATGATGACGAGTTGCTGATCCTGATGAAGACCACCGCCGCAGCCTATGACCGCCTTGAAGCCTGCATCAAAGAGATGCACGATTACGATGTCCCGGAGATTCTGGCGGTTCCCATTGTCCGTGGCCTGGATGCCTACCTCCATTGGATGGACGAGGTTGTTGCGGGCTAGGGGGCCGGGGGCGGGGTTATCATAAAGGTGGGCAGAACAAGCGACAATATCAAAATAAGGGCAATGATAAAAAGAATGCCACGATAGAACCGTTTCTTTTGTTTGCGCTTCATGCGATTTCCTTCCTCTTCTTCAAAACAAGACACCGTTATGATAGCATAGGGAAACTGACGGCGCAACCAGGTACTTTGAGGTGAACACTGTGGACTCCACCCATCAGCGGTTGGCCTGGCTACGAGCCAGGATACAGGAGCAAGAAGGTGACGCGATGCTTGTGTCATCAGCGGAAAACCGCCGCTACCTTAGCGGGTTTCGTGGCTCATCAGGGTTTCTGCTGATAACAGCAACGGAAGCCTTCCTCTTTACCGATTTTCGCTACTGGGAGCAGGCAAAACACGAATCTCCCTATTTTACCCTGCGCCGGGTGAGTAGCGAAACGCCTTTTTCCAGAGCGTTCGCGGAGACGGTCGCCGAGCTGGGGGTGCAGCGTATCCTCTTCGAGGCACACCAGGTGTCCGTTTCCTTCTACCAGGTCCTGACAAAAGCTCTCACAAACGAAGATGATGACGATGAAGACAATGAAACTGAGGGCAAAACTGGCAACAGGACCAGCAGCGAAACAGGCAATCCCCCTGAGCTTTTGCCTGTGGAAAACCTGATCGAGCCACTCCGAGAAGTCAAAACCGAGCGCGAGATTGCCACCTTGCGCCGGGCCATAGCAATAACGGACGCGGCCATCACATCGGTGCTGCCGCTGCTTCGTCCCGACCACACCGAGCGGCAGGTTGCCTGGATGCTTGAAGTCGCCATGCGCGAGCGCGGGGCCGACAGCGTCGCCTTTCCCATCATTGTGGCGGCGGGAACCCATAGTGCTCAACCCCATGCGTCGGTCAGCGACGAACCCATCGGCCAGGGCCGCCCGATTATTATTGATATGGGCGCAGCCTGGGGCGGCTACCACGCCGATATGACGCGCACGGTCACGTTGGGCGAACCCGAGGCGCGGTTCTGGGAGGTGTATCACCTGGTTCACAATGCCCAGCAGGCCGCAATTGCGGGTATCCGCCCAGGAATGACGGGAGAAGAAGCCGATGCCCTTGCGCGAGAGCATATTGCCGCCGCTGGTCTGGAAAAACAGTTTGGCCACGGGTTGGGGCATGGGGTGGGGTTGGCTATCCACGAGGGCCCGCGCCTGGGGCCGAAAGCCAGTGCCCCCCTCCAGGCCGGCATGGTCTTCAGCGTTGAACCGGGCGTATACCTGGAAGACTGGGGCGGCGTGCGGATTGAAGACCTCGTCTTACTCCATGAAGAAGGATGCGAAGTTCTCACCCAGGCAAGCAAAACCCCCATGATTGCTCCATCATCATCGTGACAATTTCCAGCGGAA
>DAOTUE010000055.1:0-8695 GCA_034436975.1 Chloroflexaceae bacterium | reverse complement strand
CCAGAGACTCGAACAAGGCTATGCGCGCTTGGAACAGGCCAATGTGGAGCTAGGCCAGAGACTGGAGCAAAGCTATGCAGAGTGGAAACAGTCCAGTGCCGAACTGGACCAGAGACTGGAGCAATCCCGTATCAATGAGAAAGAGGATCACAAACAATTCCGCCGAGAGTTGGGGCAGCTCTCCAAAAAGATGGGGACGTTGGCCGAAGACATTGTTGCTCCAAGCATTCCCCGGCTTCTGAAAGAAGTTGTCGGTTGCGAGGAGGAGCCAGGCCTGATCGGGGTGCGCATGCGCTTGCACCACGAAGGACGGAGCATCGAATATGATGTCCTGGCTCTCTGCGGAGAGTACCTCTTGATCAACGAAACAAAAACGAAACTCCAGAAAGAAGATGTCGAGACCTTCGTTGCACGTTTGCAAGAGGCTCGCCTCTTCTTACCAGAATATGCCAACCGTCGGATTGTGGGGGCCCTGGCCAGCTTCTACACTGACACATCGCTTGTGATTCGTGGCGAGCGATTGGGCCTCATTATGATAGGGGTGGGCGATGGTATAATGGATGTGCTGAACCAGGCCGGGTTTGTTCCCAGGACGTTTTGATACCGGGTACCCGCCCCTATCACGAAAGGCAGAATACCCTGTGCAAGAACACTCCCCCGATGTCGCCGCCATCCTCGCCCAGGTGCGCGAAGAAGTACGAGGGCAACGGCAGGCCGCGGCGGCCAGCGAAGAAACTAGCGCGGCCCGCACTGCGCTTGAGCGCGAACTCCAGCGGTGCGCCGAACAACTGGAATATACCCGCGTGGTGAGTAGCCACTGGCCCCTGGGGGGGCGCACCCTCTGGGGGCGAGGCCGGTCGCTGGTACAGCGTGTGGTCCGCCGGCTGCTCCGCTGGTATATCAACCCGATTGTAGACCAGCAAAACGAGTTTAACGACGTGACGGCCCGCACCCTGCGGCTTCTCATCGAAGCCTATGGCGACCTGCACAATCAGGCCACCGCGCTGGAAACGGGCCCGACAGAGCCAGACCCGAACCCGGCGGAGCCAGAGCAAACAGGGCCGGGGAAACAGAAAACCTCACCATCCCCCACCCCTCCCGCTCCCCCCATGTCTGCCACTGCACTACAAGATCTAGTGGAGCAGCGCGGAAGCCAGGAACCGCCCGCCGTATTCCCCGATATTGCGCTCCGAACAATGCCACACCAGATCAGCCAGCACAGCCAGGTGAGCGCACACTGGCCCCTGGGAGGAAGTGGACTGCTCCAGCGAGTCGCGGCGCAGGTGCAGAAAGCCATACGGTTTGGTTTGCGCTGGCTCATCAACCCGATTTTCGAGCAGCAAAATAGCTTCAATGCAGCCGTGGCAGCGAGCATCCCCCCGCTGCTCACGGAAGATGGCGAAACGCGGGGGTTGCTGGCAAAGCTGCGGGCCCGCCGCACGAGCCGCAACCGGGCGAAGCAGAGAGCAACAAGTCTTTCTCACTTCCCCTGGCATCGTCGTGTATAATAAGGAGAAATGAAGAAAGGGGAATATCCCGCGCTCTATCCCGCACTCGTAGCAACAAGACATCAGGTTGTATCACCTGACTGAGCGCATCCGCTTTCATCTGGATGAATGTAACGAAACGAAAGGAGGCTGAATATAGCCAATGCCAAAACAAACGATTTTTGAGCAGTATGACGTGGATACGGCGCACACCCGCTATGTCGCGGGGTTGGCCCACCTGCTCTTTAATGAGGTGCGGCGGGCCTACGGGCTGCCGCAAAAAGTCCGCGACCTTCTTGAAAACGGCGCATTGCTCCACGATGTAGGGGTGTCCGTGGATGCGCCACAACACCACATCGCCGGGCGCAATATCGTCTTGAATACGCGGCTTGACGCGATGGACCTGGACGCAGACAAACGGGCTATCGTGGCCTGTATGGTGGCGTTTCATCGCAAGAAGGTTCGCCCCGAAACCGAGCCGGCCTATGTCCGGCTGAACAAGAAAGACCAGCAAACCGCCCTGAGCCTGGCCGCGCTCTTGCGGGTTGCCGATGGGCTGGATTATTCGCACACCCAGACTACCCGTATCAGCGCGTGTGAGGTGTGCGGCGATACCGTGGTGCTGCGGGTAAGTGGTCCCCACGCAGAGGAGGACGCAGCCCAGGCTGCAAAGAAAGCTGACCTGTGGCGCAACGTGTTTGAGAGCAAACTCAGCATCGTTACCAGAGGGACACAAACCAACGATACCCCCGATACCTCTGATACCCCCGACACCTCCGACACGCCAACCCCCTCCCGCCAGCAAAACGGCAACGGGAATGGCGCGAGTGCGCCGTTGATAGCCGTTGACATCCCCCTGGAGCAGTGGGGCGCGGTGGACCGCCAACTCCCCGACAACACTCTGACCGAAGTGGGCCGTCGTCTCCTGCGGTCCTATTTCCAGAAGTTGCTCTCGTGGGAACGCGATGTCCGTAAAGACAAAGATATTGAGGCGGTTCACGATATGCGGGTTGCCACACGCCGCCTGCGGGCCATCTTGCCCGTGATTGAAGAAGTGGCCCCGAAAAAGCAAACCCGCGCTGTTCGCAAGAGCATTCAGAAAGTGGCGCGGAGCCTGGGCGCGGTCCGCGATTGCGATGTGTTTCTGGTGCAGATACACCGCTACGCCAACGGGCTGCCAGTAGAGCAACGCAACGCGCTCGCCCCTCTGACAAATGCTATCCAGCAGGATCGCGCCGTGGCCCGCAAGCGGCTTCTCCTCTCGCTCTCTTCCGACCAGTACGACACGTTCAAGCGTGAGTTTGCCATGTTCCTCACGGACAATGCCGAGACCTGGGATGTGCGAATGCGGCTGTGCGATATGCTTGGAAGCCGCATATGGCAGCGGTATGAATCGCTGCGGGCCTACGAAACACTCATTGATATGGACAACTTGCACGGGAGCGATGAGACTATTTTGCACGAGGCCCGCATTGCCGGAAAGCGGTTGCGCTACCTGCTAGAGCTGGCCGCCGAAGTTGCGCCGGAGGAGCGGGCCAGCGCGGTGATGAGTCCGCTCTCAAAACTGCAAGACTGTCTGGGAGGACTGCAAGATATAGCCGCAGAAAGGAGCTATATTGCTGAACTCAAAACAAGCAGCGAAGAAAAGCACGCGCTCGATACCTACCTGGCCCACCGCGAAACAGAGCGGGCCACCCTGCTTACCGAGTTCCCCCCGCTGTGGCAGACCATCGTTGCGCCGGACTATCAGCGAGGCCTTGCGGAATTGATTATCTCGCTGTAGAGAACGTTGGGAATGGCGATGACGGTTCAAACAAAAACCCTCGCAACCATCGAACAAACGCAGACAACAACAGCAGAAGAGTTGCTGCGGATGCCAGACGATGGCTTCCGCTCTGAACTGATACGGGGGACGTTGCGAAAAATGGCTCCGGCAGGATGTGAGCCTGGCAAAATAAGCATCAACATATCAACCCCGCTTGATATGTATGTTCGGACCTATCAGCTCGGAACCGTCTATGCCGCGGAAACGGGGTTCTTGCTTGCAACCGACCCCGACCATGTACGTGTGCCTGATGTGGCGTTTGTGTCTCATGAACAACAGGAGCGGGTGGGCCCGGTCCAGGGATACTGGCCCGGCCCGCCCGACCTGGCCATCGAAGTTGTTTCCCCCTACGACTCCCCTCCCGACGTTGCGCGAAAGGGAGGAGAATGGTTGCAGGCCGGGGGCGGATGGTGATTGTGGTGAATCCCCGTAGCTGCACAGTAACGATACACCGGGGGGGAACGCCAGAGCAGAAAGCTGTTCTGGGGACGGACGATACGATTGATGGGGGGGACGTGGTGCCGGGTTGGACAATGGCCGTGCGGGATGTATTCGCATAACGCCACCTTTCACGCACCAACGCTATGATCGTCGTCCTTGCCCTCGTCCTCCCGCTGCTGCTCTACCTGCCGGGCCTGTTCATCAGCCGTGCCTTCCCCACACTGGTGAGCCGCGACGACTGGCTCGCCTGCCACTACGAGCGGGTCGCCATCGGGACCCTGCTCAATGGCTGGCTTGCGCTGCTCCTGGCCGGGGTGGGCATTTTCTCGCTGTGGCTCCATATTGCGCTCCTCCTGGTGCTCTGCGGCCTGCTCCTGCCACGCAGCGGCCTGCTCCCCCTGACCCAAAACAGGCACAGAAAACCTGCTCCCCTTCCCCCCCCTACACGAGATACTGCCGCATTTGCGCTGGTGGGGTTTGTTGCGCTGGTACTTGTCGTGCCGCCATTTGAGACTGTCCTGGGAGTGCGCGATGCCGGGGTCTATGCCAACGCTGGCTTTGCCACGGCCCGCAGCGGGAGCCTGGTCCACCACGACCCGCTGCTGCAAGAGCTTGGCCAGGCCGCACAGTCGGACAATCCCGCCATCCGCGAGCCGGCAAAACAGGCCCTCTCAAACTTCCTGGGAGTGCAGCACCCGGAGCGGTTCATTGCCACGCGCATGCGGGCCGCGGGCTTTTTCATCAATGAGGGAGAAATGGATGAGGGGCGGGTAGTGTCGCAGGGGTTTCACCTGCTGCCAGCATGGATCGGATTGCTCACGAGTATCGGCGGGTTTACCGGGGGGCTGTTTGCACCGGGGTTGATGGGCTTGCTTGGCGCGTGGAGCGTGGGCATGCTCGGACGGCACCTGGCGGGGGGGCGCGTGGGTGTGCTGGCGTTTCTCTTCCTTGCGCTCAACAGCGTGCAGGTCTGGTTTTCCCGCTACTCCACCTCCGAAACAACCGCGCAGTTTCTCACCTTTGCTGGCCTCTATTTTTTTGCCCGCTTCCAGCAACTTCCCCCCGATGCGCCGGCCCGCTCCCCGCGGACGTTCTACGCAGCCCTGGCGGGCGCGGCCATCGGGCAACTTGTCCTCACCCGCATTGATTTTTTTCTCGTTGTCGGGCCGCTGCTGTTCTACCTACTCCTTTGCTTTGTAGCCCGTCGCTGGACGTGGGGCCATACCGCGCTGGCTCTGGGATTGGGGGCAATGCTGCTCCACGCGGCCCTGCATATCACGTTTATTGCCCGTGCCTACTTTTTTGATACGGCCTATGCCCGCTTGCAGGATTACGCCATCACGGCCCACCTTGCGCTACCCTTCCTCACGCCGTTGCTGCGCGAGGTCTACCACACCCGCACGGGGAGTCTGCTCAAAGACCCGCTGAGTGTGTGGCGCGAACTTGCTCTTGTTGCGTCTGGCCTGGGGGGCTTGCTGCTGCTATGGCGGTTTCCCTCGCCGCTCCACTGGATCGCCGGGGTATTCTATCGGGGACGGCGGGTGTTGCTGGCAATTTCTGCGCTTGCTATCCTGCTGCTATCTACTTACGCCTACCTGTTGCGCCCGCAGATTATCAACAGCGAAACGCTTGCCGCCATGCCCGCGTGTCTGCTCTCGCCGCAGCAGTGGGCCAACCCCTCGGCGGCCTGTTTGCGGCTCCAGGGCTATATCGGCGCACCCATTGCCCTGCCGGAGCCAGAACCCGACACCAGCGCAGATGATCTCTACACCCAGGACCCGCGGAGCTACTATGCCACAGGGTGGCAGGCCCTCCTCAGCCATATGGGCCGCGACCATCCGCGCTATGATGAGACCGTGCGCGAGGGGCAACGTCTGCTTGACCAGACGGAACGCATAGCGGAACACCAGAAGGCGGGGGGAGCAGCAGGGTCGGAAGACGCGCTCTCCGAACTGCGCCGCGAACGCGAGGCAACGCTGGCCCGCCTCGACGCGATAACCCGCCCCCTGCTCAACATGTCCTTCGACACGCTTTGTCGCCTGAACATCCCCACCCCCAAACGGGACGAAAAATATGTTATTCCGCTGGCGAATTTCGTGCGGGTGGGGTGGTATCTCTCCCCACTTGGGGTTGCGCTCGGTGTGGTCGGTTTCGCGCTCTGGTGGGGACGCGGCTTCAATCGCGTTTCGTGGTTGTTCCTGGTTGTTGGCTTGCTCGGAACTTTTTTCTATGTGCGCCAGACCTACGGCACCAGCGATCAAACCTACATCTACATCTTGCGCCGCTTTGTCTCGGTTTCCTACCCCGCGCTCAGCCTGGGGATGGCTTACGTACTGGGGGGAGCACACCCGACTCGACGGCTCATCACTCATCACACATCACTTGTCACTGCAATGCACCGGGTGGTTGCGGTTGGACGGTGGCTGCTGGTTGTGTTCTTTGTGTGGACCGGTCGGCCCATCTATCAGCACACGGAGTATGCGGGGGCCCTGGATCAGCTTGGCACCCTGGCAGGCCAGTTTCAGTCCGACGAGGTGCTGTTGTTTCGGGGGGGCGGGCCCACCTATGGGCAGTTCCGCGATGTGCCCGACCTGGTAACAACACCACTCCACTTTGCCTTCGGGCTGAATACGCTGACGATCAAGAGCAAACACCCCGATGCCTACGCGGAGATGCTGGCGGCCCAGGTGCGCCACTGGCGGGAGGACGGACGTAGCGTCTCCCTGCTCCTGAGTGCCAGCGGAGGCGATGTATCGTTGCCCGGCTTCGCACTGGTGCGGACTGGCAGTTTCACGCTGGAGGTGCCAGAATTTGAGCAGTTGACGAACCAGAAGCCACACAATGCGACTCTGCTGCGGCTCCCCTTCACCATCTACCGCGTGCAGACAGAGGATGATGCGGAACAATCCCCCACACCCGCACCGCTCTCCCTCGACGCAACCGACTTTTCCGCGCAGGTGCGCGGTTTCTCTCTGCCCGAATGGCCCGAACAGCCTCCCGCCAGCGGCCTGTCCCCATCTTCATCCCTCTCATCTTCGCCCTACGCCTGGACCAATGGCGATGCGCTGCTCCGGCTCCCCTGGTCCCGCACCAAAATACCCGAACAGATGCCGCTCCGACTCGGTGGAGGGGAGCGTCCACCGCACCTCGGCCCGGCGCAGGTGTGCCCCTCACTCGTGCCCGATGGCCCCCTCACGTCGCCGTTGACCCCAACGATTGCGCTGGAGTGTATCACGCTGGACAATGCAAATACAATGAGCACCTATCAGGTGGCGGTGCCGCGGGAGGCTCTGGCCCGGCTCCCCGGTGATCGGGTGCTGCTGCGCTTGGAGAGCGAGGTCTGGGTTCCTGCTGCGGAAGACCCCACGCGGCACGACCGCCGGGCGGTAGGGGTGCAGTTCGGGGGGATCGGGGGCAAAGAATGAAGATCAGATTTGCATCCTTATTTGAACAACAAACCGATACTTCAGCAATTTCCGTAATCGTTCAGGGGGGATAAATATAATCCTTCAGAACAAGGAGTATCGCTCCTGAGAACGCGGGCGCGCCCCCCTCCCAATCCCTCCCTCCACCGGGGGGAGGACAGGTGGGGGGGCTGAACGATTACCAAGATACCATTGCGGCTTTATGGTATACTATAGAGCAACTGATGGCAAATAATCTTTACACAATAGAACACATGCTTGCAACGTTGTCGCGGGCAGAAAAAGCGCAGCTCCTTCAATGGGTGGTTCGTGATATAGGCGATGCATTTCCCGGTATCGAAAGCACCCCCGGTGTCTGCGGCGGAGAACCCTGTATTGTGCGTACCCGCATCCCTGTATGGCTGCTGGTGCAGGCCCATCGCCTGGGCAGCAGCGAGGCCGACCTGCTCCGTGCCTACCCCACGCTGCGGGCCGAAGACCTGGCCAATGCCTGGGCCTATGCTCGTAGTCATCGCTCAGATATTGAGCAGCAGATTCTCGAAAACGAGGCCGATGCGTAATGCCCCGGCTCTATGCAAACGAAAATTTCCCCTTTCCTGTAGTCGAGGAACTACGGCGGTATGGGCACAATGTCCTGACTATTCAAGAGACAGGCTATGCGAACCAGGCAATGAGTGATGAGGCAGTGCTGACATTTGCCACTACCGAGAAGCGAGTTACCCTGACATTCAATCGGAAGCATTTCATTCGGTTGCACCGGGAATATCCGGGGCACGCAGGAATAATCGTTTGTACGTATGACCCTGATTTTTCAGCACTGGCGCAGCGCATCCATAGGGCATTGGAGCAGTATCAACAGGTTGACGGTCAGCTTATCCGTATCTCCCGCCCTGCGTCTGTAGAACCTTTCTGATTGTGACATCCTGAAGATGCGTATTATTCTTCAAGATAGGGTGGACCAGGACTTCCAGCAGGGTAATGGCTGAGGTGATGCCCTGTATTTGCTCTCCTGCAATCCGTTGAAAAATCTCCGTGACCAGCGTATCATACGCCGGGTTCGCCTCAACAAAATAGATGACCGGGGAGGTATCAAGTCCCAGACGATGCACTCCTGCAAGTGCATCATTCAGCGGTATCATATGCGATGCTCCCATTCCTGGCGCAATGCGTGAACATATTCCTGAGCATCAATGCCTTCCCAGATTTCCTTTCCCAATCCATGCAACTCCATAATGTTTCGTTCTGGCTCTCCGTGTGCTGATTCCTGGGCAAGTTCTTGCGCTATCATTGCCAGAAGATGCAATCGCTTGTCTCGTGATAGTGGTTTGATATGCTGCTGGTAGATTTCATAGGTTCGGGTGTCAAGGGGTTGTCTCATCTCCTTTTTCTCCATAGGAAAAAGCGGCAAGGGAACCACCCGCTTCAGCGGGTGTGGGGAATTGCCGCCATCCTCCTTTCTCCTGGTTGTCACGACTGAATGAGTGTGCTAGACTGTTGTACAAGGCACTCTCTGCAAG
>DAOTUE010000054.1:0-4233 GCA_034436975.1 Chloroflexaceae bacterium | reverse complement strand
GTAATCGTTCACGGTATTTGGGCAGTCCCTGATTCCTGGGTACGCAAGCGTCTCGCTTGCCCCGATGCGAACGCGCCCCCCCTCTCCCAATCCCTCCCCCCGCTGGGGGGAGGACAGGTAGGGATGCTGAACGATTACCAACAATCCAGATACAACCTGTGCTACAATCTCCAACAGTCGGGCAAGCAAGCAGCAGGCAGGGGACACAGGTATTGTATGGCGTTGCGTATTCTCTATGTTGCCCACGGCATCCCCATTCCAGGGAGCCTGGGCGGTTCAACCCATGCGTTTGAGGTGGCGCGAGGGCTGGCCCATCGCGGGCATACGGTCCACCTTGTGGCGGCCAGCCGCACGGGGTGGGGGGGACTGGCTCCCTTTTTCCGTCCGGTGTCGGGTCGGCTGGCCGGGTTTCACCTGCACTCCCTGGACATTCCCAAACCGCTTGGCTTGCTCGGTGCGTGGCCGGTGTTGCGTCTGGCCCGTCTTCTGCGTCCCGATGCCATCATCGAGCGATACTACAACTTTTGTGGGGCGGGTATCTGGGCGGCCCGTCGGTTGCGTATCCCCAGTCTGCTAGAAGTCAATGCATTGATTGTTGATCCGCCTGTGGTCTTGAAGCGTCGGATTGACGATGTTCTGGGTGGGCCAATGCGCCGATGGGCCATCACGCAATGCCGCTGGTGCGAAAAGATTGTCACCCCGCTGCATACCACGGTTCCCCCGGAAATTCCCCGCAGCAAAATTGTTGAGCTACCGTGGGGAGCCGATGTCGAGCGGTTTCGTCCCGCCTTGCCCGCTTCCCCATCGGAAGCCATCCCCACAAACATACAGGGAGACGAAAACAACGCAACCGGACAGGGAAAAAACGTGGTCATCTTTGTCGGGTCGTTTCGGGCGTGGCACGGGGCCCGCGCCGTGGTGCAGGCGGGAACACTGTTGCTGGCGTGGGGCTATGCGTGTTCTTTTGTGTTGATTGGCGATGGTCCGGAGCGGCCAGAAGCCGAACGTCTGGCCGCTCAGTGGTCGGGGCGGTTCCGCTTTGCCGGTGCGGTGCCCTACGAGCAGGTACCCGCCGAACTCCAGCGAGCCACCGTGGGGGTGGCCCCCTTCACCACGAAACCCCATCCGGCCCTCCGAGCCGCGGGCTTTTTCTGGTCGCCGCTCAAAGTATACGAGTATATGGCTGCGGGATTGCCTGTTGTGACAACCGACCGGCCTCCCCTCAATACGATTATCCGCGAGGGACGCGAGGGGGCCCTCTTCCCCGAAGATGATCTCCCCGGCCTGGCCGCGGCCCTGGCCCGCCTGCTCGACAACCCCGAAGAAGCCCGTGCAATGGGCAGACGCGCACGCCAGCGTGTTGTTGCCCACTACTCCTGGCAACGTCACTGCGCCGAGCTAGAGCACCTGCTGTACGATATGGCCGGGTGAGACCAGTTTGTTATGAACCGTTCCGGTTTTTCAAGAAATCGCGGTGGTTTTTTCTCAAGAATCATCCCCCTGCACCGCCCGTCCCATCTCCCACGGTGGCTGTCGTGGTGACGAGCGTGGTTGATGCTGGCAATGGAGGAATTGGCGTATTGTCTGGATCTTCCCGTATAAGAGCAGGTAGTTGTTGTGGGTTTTCTGCATTGGCTGGCGGCTCCGCTGCGCTCCCACTCGCAGGCGTGCTTGTCGGTGTGATGACGGGCGTGCTCGTGGGGTTGCTCGTTGTCCTGCTCGTTGGTGTATGGGTTGGCACACTCGTGGGCATGGGCGTATGAGTGGGCGTGCTTGTCGGTGTGATGACGGGCGTGCTCATGGGGTTGCTCGTTGGCCTGCTCGCAGGCGTGCTTGTCGGTGTGATGACGGGCGTGTTTGTCGGGGGCAGCGTCGGGGTTACTGTTTCCGCTGGTTGTGGGGTCTCCTCGGCAATGACAACACGCTGCACTGTTGTCCATTCACTCTTCCCGCAGGCCCTATCAACAGCCTGCACCCGCAGCAGGTAGGTTCCCGGCTCAAGATTGTAGAAAGCCGCCCCGTGATGGGAAACAAACTGATCCGACACCCCTTGCTCATCGCTGCCCAGAAAGAAATAGTAGCCCGCAACGCCTGACCCGTTCCCATCGCTGGCCGGTTTCCAGGAAACATACACGGCTCGCTCTTCATCAAGGGTATAGGTTTCCTGGATGATAGGGGTTGGTTGTTTGAAGGCAGGCGGAGTTGTATCATAGCCAATCGGGCCGAACGAAGCAAGCGTCTGGTTTTTGCTATCATCCCAGGCCCGTACATAGAGCGTATGGACCCCCTCACCGGCCCATGCAAGCTGCACATAGCCAGCGTCTCCCTCAAACTGTGGCAACGCACCGTCTGGTTCGGTGTTGAATGCCTGGCTAAACCCGTGGGCCCATTGATCATCCTCAATGGAAAACTCAATCCGTTTGTCCTCACAATACCAGGTGTCAGGCTGAACATCCCCGTGAAAAGAGACTGTAGGGGGGGTTGTGTCGGGGTTTTCCTTTGCCACAACAACGCTCCCGAAATGTTGGCTACATCCCGACGTTTCGGGAAAATCGTAGCCATCGGCAAAATGAAGTTCCTGGAGCGTGCGCTGATATGCGCCGCGGTCCGGCGCATAGAAGTAGTTGAAATGGAGATGCGGAACAGCTGTTCCCACACTCCCCACCTCTCCAATCTGCTGGCCCTGCCGCACCCGCACACCGCGTGCAGTGGTCAGGGGACGTTGTATATGGGAATACAGGGTATAGTATCCCCCTCCGTGGGACAGAATGAGCGTCCCTGTGTGCCCCTCCCAGACAAGCGTGGTGCCGGAAGCAGCAGCGCGGACCGGTGCGCCTCTGGTGCGTCCTCGCAAACTAACGAAATCAAGCGACAGCGACTGTCGGCCAACATGTGAACCACAACGATACCCCTGCAAGATAATCCATTCTTCGCCAATAGGGGTAGGGAGCCAGAGACGGGCCCTGGCGTGGGCTGGTTCCGGTGTTGGGAAAGACAGGCTTATCAGCAAAACGACAACACCGAGCACCAGGCGAAAACCTGATTGTTTTACGGTCATACGGGGACCTCATACCCTCCTGAATGATCAACATGGATAGTTCTGGACAATGCGTTTCTCGTTATCAGCATGGATACGAAAAGAAACACACCTTATGCGCATCAAGCAAATACGATGCACAAAAAGCGGCAAAACAATACCACAAGCAGGTGAGCATTGTCAAATCGGGATGGAGGGGGAGGGTTCGGGGTTCAGGGTGTAGGGAAGCACGTCCATCCTGAACGGCCCGGATGCAAGCGGGACGCTTGCGCTCCCAGGGACTGGGGATTGCCCGAACCAGTGAACGCTTACCTTAAAAAACCACGAAGACACAAAGGGCACAAAGGTTTTGTGAAAAGGTTTCCCTTTGTGTCCTCCGTGCCTTTGTGGTGAAACTATCTATCCGGTATTGGTACAAACTAGAACTACGCACCTCAGCAGGCAGGCCCGCTCGCTAAGGTGCGCGGCTCCAGGTTGTCTTCAGTAGAGGGGGGAATGAGGAAATTGGATGATTGACGAACCTGGGAAGTGGGGGGACTCAGTGTCCTGCTTCAGTATGCTGAACAAGCTCAACCAGAACCCCTTGCTTGCCATTTTTCGGGTGGAGAAAAGCGACCCTTGTATTGTGGAGTCCGGGGCGTGGCTCGTTGTCAATGAGGCGCACACCGCGAGCTTTCAGCTCCTCCAGCGATGCCTCAATGTCTTCCACCCGGTAGGCGATGTGGTGAATGCCCGGTCCCTTGTCGCGCAGATGGCGGGCAAAACTGGCTTCCTCCGAGGTGGGGGCAATAAACTCGATCATGGAATGGCCGATGCGCCGGGCGGCCACCCGCATATGGCGTTCGGGCATCTCGATGCGCTCCCACTCGCCCACCCCGAAGGCCTGCTCATAAAAAGCAACAGCCTGCTCCACATCTTCGACAGCAATACCAATATGATCTATTTCTGTAAACATTGTCAACACTCCTTGCCCAATACCACGGTTTCCGTATTTTGTCCGCATTATACCTGAGTTATTTTCCTGGTGCAACCGGTTCCCGACCCCGCTACGTAGCTCTTACGATAGCGTTCATAAAAGTGGCGGCGCAGGAAACCACCTGCTTCAGCGGGTGGAGGAAGTGCCGCCATCCTCCTTTCTCCTGGTTGTCACGACTGAATGAGTGTGCTAGACTGTTGTACAAGGCACTCTCTGCAAG
>DAOTUE010000053.1:0-22449 GCA_034436975.1 Chloroflexaceae bacterium | reverse complement strand
CCGTCGGCCTGGCCAAGCGCGGTTGAGGAGTGGTAGGTCGGTGCGCCATTGTGAAACTGGTCGGGGTAGCCTGCGTTGTTCAGGCTTGTTCCCGAAACACGGACGTAGTAGTCATTATCGCTGTCGAGGTGCGGGGGGGGGGGGGGGGGGGGGGGTGATCATGGCCCCAATGTTTGTCAGGGTAATGACCCCGGTTGCGTCAGGAGACCCCGCCGTATAAGAACTCCCAAGCAGCCCCCCGGTATCATCATAAAACGTCACTTCAACCGAGAGAAGCGGATCAAACATCGTTCCATCCGCCGTATCCTTGTCGTGCAACTGGATTGTCAGGGTCTGGATGTCATTCGGTGCACGCAGAGGGGCGGCGGCGGGGCCGTCGGGCGAGTGAACGGCGGCGTGGGCCACCGTGGAATCAAAAAGCAGCAGATTACCGCTGCTTGAAAAGACGAATCCGAACAAAAAGAGAAGGACGAAGAGCGACATGCTCCCTCTCTGCATCAATGTTCGTACCTTGCTACTAATATAAATTCCTCCAAATGAGCTAAAACAACTTTCAGGTTTATCAATAAACCGTTAAACCGTTCCGGACGCTACCGCGATGGTTGGGAACCACGACGGCCCGATACTTCCAACACGTCCCGACATATATCACATAGAGCACGTTCCTTAACTTACCAGACTCCTCCTGAATTTAAAGATTACTCCTACAGAAGAGACATTTGCCCCCTACAACAGGGTACGAATATCCACGTTTCTTGAAAACGGACCTCAGTATACCATACCCATAGAGAAAAAAGAAGGGAAATTTTGACGAATTTTTTCAACCATATTTCCCCGGACCCTCATTTACAGAAAAATACATATTAAACAATAAAAATGGGACAAATAGACTATTGATTTTTGCCCGGATACCGGCTATGATAGGCACATATACGCAGCAGTTGTCTACAAGAAGCAGGGAGTGAGGGCCAAAACGACACACGGAAGAGCACGAGGCAGGTTTGCTACGGGTGGCACAAGTGGAGGAGTAGCAAGGTGTGCAAACGAGAACGACGGTGTATTCCCAGAAAATGCGGGTAAGCGGGGAACCCGATGTCATCGGGCTGCGGCAACTTGTCCGGCAAGTGTCGCGAGAGTGGGGAATGGGGTTGACGCAGCAGGCCCGCCTGACGGCGGCCACCAGCGCACTGGCTCGCGCAATGGTGGGGGCGGGCAATTGCTCCACTATTGCGCTTGAGATTGCCCGCAATGAAGACCGGTTTATATTGGAAATCGGGTGTGTCTTCCACGAAGAAATTGCCCGCAGCACGATAGAGCAGATTGAGCAAGCTATCCCGTTTACCGAGATCCACGAACTGGTTGACGAGGTGTGCATTTGCGACAATGAGGCCCATCAGGGCCTGCAGCTAAAGCTGCATATCTTGCTTGAATAGAGGGGAACGGTGGTTTTCTCGCTTCTCCTTTTCGCGGCCCACATGCTCACATTGACAGTCTATCGGTCATACAACTATAATATATACGCTAAACCATACCCGGAGATATAGTTAAGGAGTCATACGCCAGCGTGCGAAGCAAAGATCTCTATACCCTCTTGCTCATTGTTGTTCTGTCCGGTCTGTCCCTGTGGGTCAATGTTGCTCCCAATGACCGGTTTCTCTGGTTCGATGTCCATACCCGCCTGGGGCTAGACCTGCAAGGCGGGGTACAGGTGCTCCTCCGCTCGGTACGCGACGATGTGAGCCGCGAAGAGATGAGCATTGCCGCCAACGTCATCGAACGCCGCGTCAATGCCTTCGGAGTGGGCGAAACGGTGGTGCAGCTTTCGGGCAACGACCGCATTATTGTGGAATTGCCCGGCGTACTTGATACGGAGGCAGCGGTTGAGACACTCCAGGGAACCGGCTCACTGGAGTTTATCGATTCTGGGGGGGAGTATCTGTCGGAGGGGCAGATAGTGCGGACCGCCAACAACCCCGAACCAGTGACGCTGCAACTTCAGCAGCAAGAGGCGATAACGGGCACCGGTACAATCACATCTCCCACTGCGCCGGGCACTGCCCCCACCCAACCACAGGTCAACGAAACGGTTTACCCAAGCATTACCGATGGGCGCGATCTCGATACCAGTCAGGTGCAGCCAACCTACTCCCAGGGGGGCGGGTTTGGCAACACACCGGCGGTCTCCTTTGCGTTTCGCGGGGAGTCGGCGCAGAGCCTGGCCCAGTTTACCGCCAGCAATGTCGGGCAACCGATGTGCATTGTTCTGGATAATACCATTGTGAGCTGCCCCACGATTGAGGCCGCGCTGACCGACGGAAGCGGGATTATTACCACCCGTAGCCCCGAAGACCGCGACCGCATCTATCGGCAACTCAAGTTCGGGGCGTTGCCGGTGCCGCTTGCCGTGGAAACCAGTCGCACGGTTTCGGCAACACTGGGGCAGGACTCTGTCAATGCCAGCATGGTTGCGGGCATTGTGGGGCTAACAGTCGTCGCACTCTTTATGCTGCTCTACTACCGCCTGCCCGGACTGCTTGCCGTGGTTGCCCTGCTCATCTACACAGCGATAACATTTGCCCTCTATCGGCTCATACCGGTCACGCTCACGCTGGCGGGCATTGCTGGCTTCGTCCTCTCTATCGGTCTTGCCGTAGATGCCAACGTGCTTATCTTTGCCCGACTCAAAGAGGAATTGCGCCGCCGCAAGGGGCTTGAAACTGCCGTTGAGGATGGAGTCCGTGAGGCCTGGCCCGCTATTCGGGATTCCAGCGTCTCCACCCTCATCACAAGCACCATCCTCTATATGTTCGGCAACAGCTTCGGGGTCAGCATCATCAAAGGGTTTGCCCTGACGCTGGGCCTGGGAATTGTCATCAGCCTGTTCACCGCCATTGTCATTACCCGCACACTGCTGCGGCTTATTGTGCCAACCGGCTTTGCCCAGAACCTCTGGTATTTCGGGATCAACCCTCCCGAACGGAAAGCAACCGAAACAGAACCCGCATCGTGATAGCAGACGAGGGACGGCGGCCGGCCCGCCGTCTTCTCAAAGAACCTTAGCTAAGGAAAGGCTTATACAGCTTCTATGGAAAACCTTGTCCGTCATCGCTACTGGTGGTTTGCGCTTTCGCTTATCATCATCTTGCCAGGATTGTACTTCCTGTTCTTTCATTCGCTCATCACAACAGGCAAATTTCAGTTTGGCTTGCATCCAAGCATTGATTTTAGCGGGGGGTCGCTCTGGGAAATACATTTTTCTGAAAACACTCAGGACCAGCTCAACACCGAAGCATTGAGCCAGATCTTTGCAACGAGCGGGTTTGAGAATGCGCGGGTGCAGCTCAGTTCCGTCGAGGTGGGGGGAGCACAGTTTGCCGCTGCGCTGGTGCGGGCCCGCGCTCTGAGCGGCACCGAGTCTACCGCCGAACGCAACCGTATTGAGACTGCCATCCAGCAGCAGTATGGCGAAGGGGTGCGGATTGAACGGCTGGAGAGCGTCGGCCCGACTGTGAGCCGGGAGTCTACCCGCAGTGCAGTCATAGCGGTGCTTGGGGCCTCGCTGGCCATCTTGCTCTATCTCACCATTGCCTTTCGCAAGGCTCCCCACCCCGTCCGCTATGGGATCTGCTCCATTATCGCTATGCTCCACGACCTGCTGCTTGTGCTTGGCATTGCCTCAATGATTGGCTACTTCTTTGGCGTAGAGGTGGACGCACTCTTCCTGACCGCGGTGCTCACAATCCTGAGTTTCTCTGTCCATGATAGTATCGTTGTCTTCGACCGTATCCGCGAAAACCTG
The DNA here is from genome assembly GCA_034436975.1 of Chloroflexaceae bacterium. Lineage (GTDB taxonomy): Bacteria > Chloroflexota > Chloroflexia > Chloroflexales > Chloroflexaceae > JAAUSY01. The sequence continues at coordinate 18,650 of DAOTUE010000053.1, read as the reverse complement.
ATAAACCAGCACCGCGACGAAACATTTGATGAGGTGGTCAATCACAGCATTGTGCAAACACTCCCCCGCTCGATTAACACCCAGTTGACCACGCTCTTTACGCTCACAGCCCTGCTACTTTTTGGCGGCTCATCTATCCGCCATTTTGTTGCCATCATGATGATCGGGTTGATCAGTGGAACCTACTCTTCCATTTTCAATGCGGCCCAGATTCTCGTGGTGTGGGAGCATGGCGAATGGCGAAACTGGTTTCGGCGCGGGGAAAAACGCACGACACCCGCCAGCAGCTAAACCCCATGAACCCACCGATTATTACGCTGACAACTGATTTTGGTCTGCACGATGGCTATGTGGGGGCGATGAAGGGGAGCATACTGGGGATATGTCCCACGGCCCACATCGTTGACATAACCCATGCAATTGCTCCACAGCGGGTGACGGAGGCTGCACTGGTGCTCCAGTCGGTTGTCCCCTATTACCCGCCGGGCACGGTCCACCTTGTCGTGGTTGATCCGGGGGTGGGGAGCGAACGGCACCCCCTGGCCCTGGCGACCCCCCAGGCCTGCTATGTGGGCCCCGACAATGGCGTTTTCAGCCTGGTGTGGCGCGAAGCCCTGGCGCAGTGGTCGCCCGCCGAGGTGCGCGTGGTTGTGTTGCACGAACGGCGGTTCTGGCTCCCCCAGGTGAGCGCAACATTCCACGGACGCGATCTATTCGCACCAGTGGCGGCCCATCTGGCCATCGGGGTTGCGCTGGAAGAGTTTGGCCCCCCGCTTGATGCGCCGATGCTGCTGGATATTGCCGAGCCTGCGTGGGATGGGGATGGGCGCGATTGCCTGGTCGGGCAAGTTCTCGCTATAGACCACTTTGGCAACGCTATAACAAACATCACCACAACCCATCTCCAGACCATTGCACCGCGAGACAGGCTGAGCGTGAGCATATCGGGAGAAAAAACAGACCAGCCAATTGTTGCCAACCCTACACGATTGCCAGTATGCAGCACCTATGCCGATGTCGCGCCGGGCGCGATACTCGCACTGGTGGGGAGTGCCGGGCGGCTTGAGATTGCACAGCGGAACGGGAATGCCAGCGAAACGCTCGGTATTCGCCACGGCTACGTGGTGCGCGTTTGCCATGAGCAGATTATCTCAGATCATCTCCCCGCCCACGCTCCCCGGTGAATAATGGTGCGGGAGCACCGGCAGTCCTTCAGCTATTCGCCTTCTCCTGCGCTGCTTTCTCGGCCCTGGCCGCCACAAGATACTCCTTCAAGAGCCGCGCAAAATCTTCTTCGTTCTGAGCTTTGACCACCGTGAGAAAGAGATCGTGCATATTGACCGACTTCGGTATCTGCCAGATGTCGCGCACAAGCGAAATCGAGGCCTGTGGAAACCGAGTTGCCACCGCGTCCACAAGCGTCTGGAGAATTTCCTGCCGTTCCCGTTCCTGTCGCTCCCGCTCCTGTCGCTCCCGCTCCTGCCGTTCCTTCTGCTGCTGTTCCCATTTTGCCCACTCTTTTGCCAACTCCTCGTTGAGCCGTTTTGCTAACTCCTCGTTGAGCCGTTGAGCAAACCGCTCCTCAATCTGCTCGTTTACGGCTTCCTCAACCAGCGAATTGATGACACTTGACTGCATAAGTTTCTCCTTTCCTATCATGGCGATGAGCCGGTCTTTCCCTATCAGCGTTTCGGTAAAGGTTGCCAGAATGGAGAATATCTCCTGTTGCTGTGGTTGGGGAGTCTGGCGCAAAGCCATCTCAACAACGTGCTCGGCCAGCGCACGGTCCGCCCCCTTCATCAGCGGGCTGAGCAAAGCAAGCCCCAGATGCCCCGAAGCCAGAGCCTCGTGTGCATCATGCTCCCACAGGCGCACCCGGCCAATCTTCCATTCCTGGACAGTCTGCCCATCTATCACCTGGGGCAGGGTGTGCCCAACATCATACTCCGGGCGCAGGTAGATGATGGTTGCAACAACCGCAAACCCCGGATACTCTCGCCCAATCCAGGCGAGATAGTCGAGCACACGCCAGATGACAGCGCGATCATAATACCCCTGCCATTCGAGCAGGTGCAGATAGACCTGTCCACCGGGGCTGCGGACATGGAGCAAGTTGTCCAGCCGTTTCGCACCGGCGGGCAGTTCCTTTGTCTCCACTTGCAACAACGTATCATAGGGCATCCCCAACAAGGGCAGCAAATCGTTTCCATAGAAGCTCATCAATCGTTTCAGCGAAATGTCTGTTTTCATAGCTTCGCGTTTATCCTTATTTTCCGCACAGGCGACAGACGAATGACGAATAATCTTGCTTCAAGTATAGCACCGCTTCTCTGAGAAGAGCAACACGCACGGTATGATATGGTATACTGGGTATAGGACTGGAAGTCGGGAAAGCCCGATGGAATGTTACCGGGGAGGGAAGCCCCTGACAATCAGGCAGGTGGAGAACACATGGAACGTCAACCGATGAGCGAACAGGCCCCTCGCGCCATCCTCTGGGATATGGATGGGACGCTGCTGGACTCGGCGGAGTATCACTGGCTGGCCTGGCGCGAGGTGATGGAGCAGGAGGGTCGCCCCATCACCTATTACGAGTTTGCTCGTTCGTTTGGTCAGCGCAACGATACTATTCTGCGCGGCTACTTTGGCAACAATATATCGCCAGAGAGGATGGAGCGGATTACGGAGGAGAAAGAATCGCGCTATCGGAACCTGGTCCGCACACGGGGGGGACATCTTTTGCCGGGGGTACAACGCTGGCTCAATGTGCTACACGCCAGCGGATGGCGACAGGCCGTTGCCTCGGCGGCCCCGCGGCGCAACGTTGAAACTGTTCTCGATGTGCTTGACATTGGTTCCTTTTTTAGCACAATTGTCGCGGCTGAAGATGTGGAGCGCGGGAAACCCGACCCGCAGGTTTTTTTGCTGGCGGCCCGGCGTGTGGAAACTCCGCCCGAACGCTGTGTTGTCATTGAAGATGCGCCAGCCGGGATCGAAGCCGCGCACCGCGCCGGTATGCGGACCATCGGGGTGCAAACCACGCACCACGACCTGCACGCTGATCAGGTTGTTCGCTCACTCAACGACCTTCCCGATAACACATTCGAGCATCTATTCTTCCTGCAAGGGGAAAGCAAAAGGGAGACACACAAACCTGATGAAACCGGAGTCGGAGCCGCCCGCAATCATTACGATTGACGGCCCTGCGGGGAGCGGCAAAAGTACCATCGGAGAACTTCTGGCCCGTCGCGTGGGCTACCTGTATTTTGATACGGGGGTTATGTATCGGGCTGTTACCCTGGCCGCCCTACAACAGGGACAAGACTACCGCAACGGGGCCAGAATGGAAGATCTCGCCCGACAGATTCAGATTGACGTGCAACCACCCGGTATCCAGGATGGCCGCCAGTATACGGTGCTTGTTGATGGAAATGATGTTACCTGGGATATTCGAGAGCCAGAAGTGGATCAAACCGTTTCGATTGTCTCGCGCCATCCGGGGGTGCGGGTCGAGCTTATCCGCCAGCAGCGCATCATCGGGCACCGCGGGAAGGTGGTTATGGTCGGACGCGATATAGGAACTATCGTCATCCCTGACGCACCATTGAAAATTTACCTGCACACATCGCTGAGGGAGCGGGCCCGCCGCCGCCACGCCGAACTCTCCGCAAAGGGCACCAACACCCTGCTCGAACAAGTGCAGGCCGATATAGCCCGACGCGATGAACTGGATGATCATGTAATGCAACCCGCCAGCGATGCACTGGTGCTGGATACTGAGACGTGCGCTCCTCACGAATGCGTAGACTGGATTATCAGCCAGTTTCAAACAACTCGAAACCTGGAATAGTACAGAGGCATATTCCTATGGCAAAAGAACTTCAAAGCACTTGCTCACCACAGGCTGTGGAAAAAATTAAAGAAAACGTAGAGATGAACGAGGGCGAAACGGTCATTGCTTGCACCCGACGGCACTGGGTCGCCCTGGTGCCGCAGGCCGGCTGGCCCGTCCTCCTGGTTCTCATTGGCATCTTCGTCTTCTTCCACCGGGCACGCGGCGGGACTCTCATCGCCGGCTGGCCCCTGTTCGACATCGTTTCCGACCTGGCCAGCGTCCAGCGGTTTGACCGCACAAACCTCATTTTGCTTGCCGTCATCGTGCTGGGCATCGTCTATGCTGTCTATCTCTACTTTGAGTGGACTGACGACTACCTCATCCTCACCACCGAACGTGTCATCACCTGGAATCAGGTATTGCTTGGTAAACATAGCCAGAGCCAGATCAAGATTGACGATATTCAAAATGTCTCAGCCACCACAAAAACGTATCTCCAGCACTGGCTCAATTTTGGAACCGTCACCATTACTTCCGCATCTTTTGGCACAAAACTTGTGTTTGAACGCGCCTATGCCCCGCGAGAAATCCAGGGAAAAATTATGGGGGTTGTTGGCGGACTGAAGAAAGAACAGAACAAACAAAATTACGATGCCATCATCCAGACGCGCATCTATGAAAGCAAGAATGTTGAGAAAACACCGATGCCGCGCCCGGAAATCATCCACGCCCCCCCGCTGCTCAACCTGATATTTGGCGACAACCCGGAGATAGATGAACAAACCGACACGATTCACTGGCGCAAACACTGGATTTATATCCCCATTGTGCTGATAAAACCGGTCGGGTTTCTCCTGGTCGGTTTCTTCTCGATCCTCTTCGTCCACCAACTTGGACCGACCAGCCTGCTGTGGACCGCAGGTTCGGCAATAGTGGTGCTGGCCATTTTTCTCAGTTGGGCCGCGTGGGAGATAGAAGATGAGCGCAACGAGAGCTATATTCTCACCCCGACAAACGTCATAGATGTTGATAAAAAACCCTTCGGGCCAGAAGACCGCAACACGGCCAGTCTTGCCTCAATCCAGAATGTCACCTACAAAACAACACTGATTAGCCGGATATTTGGCTATGGCGATGTCTTCATTGACACGGCCGGCGGCGGGAAGCGAATAACCTTTGAGCGGTTGCCCAACCCGGCCAATGTGACAGATATTATCAACCAGTACCAGAGCATCTATCGCAAGGGGGAGAAAGAACGGTCGCTCAATGATGCGATTACCCTGCTCAAACATTACCATGTCAACGAGGAGAACCGACACAAAACAGAGGAAGAAGAGCGGCGTATTAAAGAAGAACGCTATCGAGAAAAACTTCTCACGCAGTTGCTCATTCCGCAAAACGAGGGTAGCGGTTCGCCTAACAATGGCTGAGAAAAACGACGTTAATGACTAGGCGTTCACTATGTTCGGACAATCCTTGATCCCTGGGAGCGCACGTGTCTTGCTTGCCCCGATGCAGGCGCGCCCATCCCAATCCCTCCCCCCGCTGGGGGAGGACAGGTAGGGGGACTGAACAATTATGAACCGTATCGCTAACAAACTTCTGCCCATTGTGCTTGCGCTTGTCCTGAGTGGTTTGCTGGTCTGGGCCACTCTGGCGTGGCTGGCCGCGCCCGACACCCAGGACCCGAACCAGCATCAGGCGGTTTCCCCCATATCGCTGGAGGTCATCCAGGCGGGCCACGACTGGCACTACCGCAAGGGATGCTGGTTTCCCGTGACCGTTGAGGTCCGCAACACTGGCCCCGACACCAGCGGCACGCTGGAGTGGCTCTTCCCCGGCCAGCCCACCCGCTCCTTCCGGCGCGAGGTGGACTTGCCCCGCGGGGCCCACAAACGGTTGACCCTCTACGCCTACACCGCAACGACAACACGCATCGGGGAGATGCGGGTATTGCTGCGGGGAGAAGACATGCCGAAAGAAGAACACCGGCGGGAAGTGCAAATTGAACCCCTGGAGCAAAACTGGTTTGTTGTGGGGGTGTTGAGCAACAATGTCACGCTACTCAACAGTCTCTCCGATATGAGCGTGGGCAAAACGACAAAAACCGTCGTTCTCCACCTCGACCCCGACTTGCTCCCAACCCATGCCGCAGCAATGAGCAGGATAGATGCGCTGTTTCTTCACGATATTGCCCTGGACCGCCTGCGCCTGGAGCAACGAACCGCGCTTGAGCAATGGGTGTGGCTTGGCGGACAACTGGTCGTCGGCGGGGGGAGCCACGCCAACCAGACAACCGCCGGGTTAGCGGATCTGCTTCCCGTTACGGTTCATCAGCTTGAGCGCAACGTATCGCTGGCCCCGCTGCAGGAAATGCTTCCCCAAACCACCGCAAGGGAAGACGAAACCAGCGAAACGATGATAACGCAGACGCTACCCGATGCCACCACGGTCAACCACGTTGAACTCAAGGCGGGGGCCGTTGCGCTTGATACGAAAAACCTGATTACTGGCCAGACCTGGGGGAACGGGCAGGTTTTCTTTGCCCGCTTCGACCTGGGCATCCTCCGCTCCTGGCTCGGCGAAGCCAGACTGTGGGAACGTGTCCTGAAAGACGTTACGCGGTTGGTCCCTCCAGAAGCCATCAACCTGCGGAGCGTGCTGGAAATTCCAGGGTTGAGTTTGCCCTCTGTCGGTCTCCTCATCCTCTTTATGGGGGGATATATCGTTGTCATCGGCCCGCTGAATTTCCTCCTGCTCCGCAAATACCAGCGGGTTGACCTGGCCTGGCTCACCACCCCCGCCATCGTCATCCTGTTTATCATCGGGACCTATGGGGCGGGCGTGCTCGGACGCGGCATCAACCCGCTGGTCTTTCACCTCGCCATTGTGCAGGGAGAAGAGGGAAGGGACATGGGGCAGGAAACATCATACATTGGTATCTTCTCACCCTATCGCAACAGCTATACGCTAACCTTTCCTGGCGAAACCCTCATGGCTCCCGAAAACCCTTTCAACTACAATTTCGGCGATGCATCATTGCGAAAGGCCCGCATAGTATGGACAGAGACAACCAGCGAAATAAGCGATGTTCTGATAGATGTTGGCTCACTACATCCCTTCATTCTGGAAAACCAGGTCGCGCTCCCGCTGCGGGTGCGGAGTTCGCTCCACTGGCAGGAACTACAACAAGATGGGACGGGGCAGAGAAACCAACAGAATACCCCACAGGAAGCGTGGCAGATAGCGGGAGAGATCGCCAACGAGGGGAGCGAACCTCTGTATGATGGTATCGTGACGCATGGAACAATGTTTCAACAAATCGGGACAATTCCCCCCGGCAAGAGCCGTTCTGTTGACCTTACCCCTGAAGGTAATAGCTTTTCCAACATAATCTGGGGACAGCTACCGGACGAAACTTTCAACCGCCAGCACATTGTCTTGCAGTTGTTCAATGGCCAACCGGGGTATACTAGCTCCAGGCCGACCCCCTCCGGTCCTTTCCCCCGGATACAGCTTGATCCTATTCATATGCTCTCCAGGGACGCGGTCTATCTGCTGGCCTGGAGCGAGCAACCATTGACAACCCCGCTCATCAATGGAAAGCATCTTAAGCAAAACAACCTGGTTCTCTATGTCATTCGATTGGGAGCAGTTGGGGAGAGCAGGCAAGGGGGCCGTCCCCCCTCTGCATATATCCCATCCCCATAGCACAGGAGCCAACACCCGCTATGACCACCCCTGACATGCTTGTTGAAACAATTGTTGAAACAATTGTTGAAACAAAAGACCTGAGCCATCGCTATGGGAAAACAATTGCGCTAGACAGCCTGAATCTGGAGATACCATCGGGGGCAATCTACGGGTTCATCGGCCCCAACGGCGCGGGCAAAACAACGACGATGCGCATTTTGACCACGCTGTTGTGGCCCGCACATGGCGAGGTATGGGTGGCGGGTCATTCGGTGACACACAAGCAAGAGGAGGTCCGTCGCATGGTCGGGTTTATGCCCGATTTTTTCGGGGTGTATGATAACCTGCGGGCCTGGGAGTATCTCGATTTTTTCGCTTCTGCGTTTGGCGTTCCCAATAGCCGCCGCCCCGCACTCATTGGCGAACTGCTGGAACTTGTCGGGCTTTCGCACAAGCGCGAAGACTATGTGATGGGGCTTTCTCGTGGGATGAAACAGCGGCTTAGCCTGGCCCGCACAATGGCCCACAATCCTCCCCTGCTCGTGCTCGATGAGCCGGCCAGCGGCCTCGACCCGCGGGCACGGGTGGAGATGCGCGAACTCCTCAAGGAACTGCGAACAATGAACAAAACCATCATGATTAGCTCGCACATCCTGACCGAATTGGCCGAAATCTGCACGCACATCGGGATTATCGCCAACGGAAAGCTCCTCGCTTCGGGCGAAGTCTCAACAATACTGCGCTCACTCCGGCAACACCAGGTCTTTGAAGTGGCCGTGTTGAGCGACCTGGAGACAGCCGCAACACTGGCCGCCAGACACCCCGGCGTGCTCGGCGTGCGCCCGCTGCCCGAAGCATCCCCCCCGATGTTCCACATTGACTACGAGGGCGACAACCAGGGAGCCAGCGAACTCCTGGCATTCCTGGTGCAGGAGGGGGTTGCAATTGTCCGCTTTGCCCCGCAGGAAGGCGATCTTGAGGATGTGTTTATGCACCTGACCGAGCAAATAGGCCTGGACTCCTGATCGCCCCTATGCCCTACTCCCTATCCCCTACTCCCTATCCGACGATGCTGGCTCAAAATCCAGCGCAATCGAATTGATGCAATATCGCTGGAAAGTGGGGGCTGGGCCATCGTCAAAGACGTGGCCCAGGTGGGCCCCGCACTCGTGGCAGAGCACCTCGGTCCGCACCATACCGTGGCTCGTGTCGGTTTCGCTCGCCACGGCCTGCGGCTCCACCGGCGCAGAGAAACTGGGCCAGCCGGTGCCCGAATCAAACTTTGTATCGGATGCAAACAGCGGGGCCCCGCAGCACACACAACGATAGGTGCCTGCCTCCTTCCAATTGATATACTTCCCGGAGAAGGGGCGTTCTGTGCCTTTCTGTCGACACACTGCGTACTGCTCCGGGGTCAGTTCCTCTTTCCACTGTTCGTCTGTCTTTTTACTGGTTGGTTTCATCATATCCCCTCTTACGATAGAGCAAATTTTTGTAGCTTGCGTTCATCGAGCGGCTTGCGCCCGGAAAAATAGTCACACGCGCCATAGTAGCGCACATCATCCCACCAGATCCGCCGATATGTCCCGTCATTCGAGAACCTCTTCAGCAGCGAAACGGGACGGGAAAAGACCTGCAAGAGCGGGCCGAATAGTTCCGATGGGTCGCGGAAACATTCCCAGTCGCACTCCTTGCAAAATGGCTCGGTATGGTTGTGGGAAGCGTTGCGACCAAGATCCCAGAAGGGCCCCAGGTTTTCCGAACCACGATAGCCACAGGGATAGGTATTGCCATCTACCGAATCAATGTAAAAGAAATCCACCCCTCCGCGGCAGGGGTAGGCAAAGGCTTCGTTGCCCCCATACTGTTTGATGAGCGCGTGGAGCGAGGTGCGCGGCGTGAAGATACGCACCTTCGAGCGATACTCCGGAATGGTATCGAATAATGCCTGAAAAAGCAGGACTTTCTCCTGGTCGGTGAAGTTGATCACGTTGTCCTCGGAGGTGGCGGTATAGACGGCCTGGAGATTGCCCGCATCCTCGGCACTGAGGCTCATCGGGTAGCAGGCATTGACAATGGTGAAGCCGAGATCAATGACGAACTGATAGAACGTGCGAAACGAGGTCCGGAAGGTTTCGTAGAACTGTTCGGGAACGCTCTTTCCATCGCCGCTGGCCAGTTCGTAGGGGCCGCCAGTGTTGCGGTTGATGCCCAGGTTTGCCGAAGGGTAGATGCCATGCTCTTGAAAAATAGGCAGGGCTTTTTCGATGCCCGCAATGATCCCCTTCAACCCGCGCATCTCCTCGTGGGTGGCCGGGTCAGCCGAGTCAACGCTAATCCAGAAGGTATAGAGCCGCGTCCGCGCCAGCGATTCGGCCAGTTTTGTGATACGGGCCTCGAAATCGTCCCCATCTGCATTGCGAAACATGAACCCGTTGGTACCGGTGCGGATATATTCAATGCCGGCCTTGCCCGCATAGTCTATGAGCGAAATCAGCTCATCTTGATAGAGAAACGGCTCCCCCCCCGTGAAGGAGAGGGCCCGCACCCCCCGTTCAACGGCCGCATCAATAATGCGCTTGATGGTGTCGGGTTCCAGTTTGGACCGCTCGAACCGGGACGTAACCCGCATGCCACACTGGGGACAATGGGCATTGCAGCGGTTGTGAAACTGGATGACGACCTGGCCGGGGATATGCCCGCTGGCCACCCGCCGAAGCGTGCCGAACGAAAGGGCGGAATTCTGTTGTTTCATGAACACCTCTTGAGACCGGTTAGCATACTTCTCTTCTTCCTGGCGTTATTATAGTATATTTCTGTATTACTTCCAAAAGTGGCGCGGGGCGGTGCATGCTCATACGTTTGTGCCTAGAAACTGTATCCCCAGGCATCCCCCGCCCCTACACCTCTAGCTCATCTCGCATAAGCTGATCCAGGGTTACATCAAACAAATCTGCAATCTTCAAGATAAAATCAGCCTTTGGTGTTCGTTTGCCGTTTTCTACATCGCTGATATAGCTTCCGTTGCTGGCAGGATACCCAAGAGCAACCGCAAGTTCTCGCATTGTTATTCCCCGACGCTCTCTGAGGGTTCGTATTTTCTTGCCTAGCCGATGCATGCTCATACATTTGTGCTTATTGACAGGGAGAGTACAGCATAGTATAATAATAGCTAAATAGCAAACACACTAGAATCCGTTCTGTGTGTCTGTTGTTGCCCCCCGCGCTGCAACCACAGGACGGGAGACCGTTACAATACCTGTTTGACTTGCAGGTACAGCATCTATGATACCACAGGGAGATGAGTATGGCGAAATCGAGAGAATCGAGAGCAAAGCAGAGCCGCCCACCGGAGCCGCAGCTCTCCCGCGTTGTTGAGGGCTATGGCGAGGTCAGTGCCCACCCGACAGATGAGATGCTCCGACAGTGGGGGCGGGGGGAGCTGTTGCCGGAGCAGGCTAATGGCGAGGTCAGTGCCCACCCGACGGATGAGATGCTCCGACAGTGGGGGCGGGGGGAGCTCTGTTGCCAGAGCAGCTATCGGACACCTGATGCAGCACCTCGCAATGGTGCAAGACCAGCTTGAGCGGTTACGAGTTCGGTGGCCGCGCTGGAATGAGAGGGTTCAGGGTTCGGGGTTCAGATCATCCCCCCACCGGGGGAGTCCAGGTGGGGGGCCTGAACGATTACGGAGAAACGGAGAAACACTGCATTTGAGAGCGCGTGGTATAATGAGCCAGATAGCACGCATTTTGTTCAAGGATGAGACCTATGGGGAAACCACACCGCCAGTATCACCGCTCTATACTTGCTATTGTCAACAGCGTTGTGCTGTTCCTGAGTCTATGGGCGTGCGGGGCCCTCGGCGGCCCCGAAACCACAACATCCCCCGCCGCGCCATCTTCCCTCGCAACAACGCCAATCACGATGACCCGCACGACAACCAGCACCGTCACAATGACAACAACAGGAGCGGGCCCATCGCTGGCAATCCTCAACCCCATTGCCCCGCAGGAGCCAGGTACGCCGACGCGGGCCCTCACTGCAAGCGACTCCCTTTCGCCGACGCGGACCCTCACCCCGACACAGGCAACCGCCCCCCAGACCATGACCACAACAACCATCCCAACGACCACACCAGCAATATCGCCACCGCCCGATGCGCCCATTGATGGCCCCATTGATGGCCCCATTGATGCGACCATTGACGATGTCCCCGTTGGCTATGTGAACAATGGGGGAAACTTTCGCGACGGACGAGGAGTAGACACCGCGGCTATCGGGCAGGTCTGCCCTGGCGACCGCCTGGCCCTGCTGGAAGAAGCCAGCGGATGGTATCGCACAATGCCGCGAAAACTCATGGCCGACTGCGTGCCCAACCATATCACCACGGGCACCGCGGGTTGGCTCAGCAGCGACCTGGTGACGCTCCCAGAGGGACTGCCCGACGATTACCCGGAAATACCCGCGGGAATGGTTTCTGCTCTGGTCAGCGACGTGATAGACGGGCAAACAATTCAGGTGACAATTGCTGGCATCAGCCGGCGCGTGCGGCTCATTGGTGTTGACGCACCCAACGCGGTTGAGCGGCCCGACGCGCCCGCCGAGTGTTTCGGGGCCGAGGCGACTGAATATCTGCAAGATTTGCTCGACACATCGTTTGTCTTGTTGGAAACAGATGAGAGCCAGGGGGAGCAAGATCGGTTTGGGCAACTGCTTGCCTACGTCTGGTTGCCCGGAGGTCGTATGGCAAACTATGAGATGATAGCCGGGGGCTATGCGTTTAATCTGACCTTCAACCTGCCCTACACCTACCAGGATCGCTTTGATGAAGTCAAGATCCGCGCCCGCCAGCAGGAGCGCGGGCTGTGGTCGCCCGAAACATGCGACGGCAAACACACCCCGCTCCAGACGGCCCCCACCCCCACGGGAACGCTGCCGCCAACGATTGAACTTGGCGGGGAAGAGCTGCCACAGGAGCCAACCACGTCGCCCCTCACAATGCCCACAATGCCCATAACGCCGACTATCGAGGAGCCAACCTTGCAGCCGCCGCCCGCTCCGGCCCCGCCCCCGCTCACGCCGCTCCCCGACTTCGACTACAACGGCGACGGGGCCGTAACGTGTGACGATTTTACAACGTGTGACGAAGCATTTGAGGCCCTGGACGCGGGCTACTCTCGTCTTGACGACAACCACGATGGTATCCCTTGCGAGAATGTGTGTAATTGATACACTATGTCAATCAAATCCTACACCATCTTGAACCGCGGCTCACTCATTCTGGGGGGGGTGTGGCTGGTCCTGGTATGGCAAACGCTCGATCCGAAGATAGACGACTTCGAGCGATACTGGCAGGCAGCGGTTGATCTGCTCCAGTATGGCGATCCGTATGTCACCCGCCAGGACTATTTTTATCCCCCGTTCTTCGTCTACCTGATACAGCCTTTTGCGCTGCTGACCCACAAGCAGGGACAATCGCTCTGGTTTGTGCTCAATGTGCTTGTTCTGGGGGGCTTCATTGCGCTGAGTATCAAACTCAGCGGGTCGCGCCTGGCCCACCGCTACTGGGGGATTGTTGTGGTGGGCGTGCTCATTGCCCCCCCCACGCGGCTAAGTTTGCAGCTAGGACAGGTGAGTATTCTTGTCGCACTGCTTGTTACGGGCTGTTTTGCGCTGGCGGCAAAGCGTGCGCCGCTCGCGGGCTTGCTCCTGTCTGTGGCAAGCCTGATACGGCTCAACCCGGCTTTCCTCGGCCTGGCCTACCTGCTGCGTCCCCCGCGTCGCGTGGCGTGGTGGGCCGCGGGGAACGGGGTGGTACTCGTGGTGCTCTCGCTGCTACTCTATGGTTTCGGCCCCTACCTGAGCTACTATCAAACCATTGTTCACACCAACATTCAATTGCAGGGGGCCTATCCCTATGCTGCCGCCCACAATATCTCGCTGTTTGGCTTCTGGTTTCGGCTCCTGGCCGCAAGCAACCACGCCATCCCCCCGATAGATGCGCCGATGCTGGCCCGCTTGCTAGTTGTAGCGACGGGGATCGCGGTGCTGGGAGTCTGCCTGTGGGTGGGGCACAGGGAATCTCCCCCCACTCCCCCCGCGCTCCTGACCTTCGGGGTCTGGCTGTGTGGGATGATGCTGCTGTGGCCCACGAATGGCTATTACAACCTGGTTATCTTGCTGCTGCCGCTGCTGACCATTGTGCAACTCCTGGAGGAACATCCTGATCGGGTCGTGCGGGTCTGGCTCATTGTGGCGACAGCTCTGGTGTGCATTCCGCCCGGCTGGACGAAGGCCCACCCATCGCTCTACACCACGATGCATACCGGCTGGTGGCTCATCCTGCTAACCCCATCATTCTACGGGCTGTGTCTGTGGATGGGGCTGCTGGCATGGCTGGCACAGCGCAGCAAGGGAGAAAATTAGATGAACCAGCACCATACCGAAAAAGAAGGGACCCACCCACCGCAGCAGTTCAATCTCTCCAACACGCAGTTGCTTGAACGCTTGCTTGCTGACGTGCCACCTTCACAGATGCCATCCCCCAGCTCCTCCCGACCAACCCGATCCCACGGATCTCACCGAGCATCCCGATCCAACGAGCGCATCCTCCTTGAGCTACTTTCGCAGGTGCCCCCTGTGTCATCGGACTCATCCCTCCGGCGGGACACGTCCGCGAAACCGCGAACAAAAACCCTCTGGGGGCGAGCGCGGCTTGTTTTACTGACTTTGCTGACTGTGGTGATTGCTGTCAGCATTCTGCTCGTGGTCAATGTTGCCCACTCGATCATGATTATTCAGCAAAACATTCACGCAATGCAGCTCCCGACAATGGATACGGTGGGCAATACTCAGGCGTGGAAGCCGGCAAAGCAGTTTCGCCCATTCCTTCCCGCTTCGCTGCCCCATAAGATAGGTGAGAAGGAAGCCGGTGTTTCGCCCCCCATCGGGTCGGATAGCGCACCGGATGGGGAGCAAGGGTCGGAGCCAGAAACAGGGGTAATGCTCCCGAAAAACGAAACGGGCGAGGCCCTGACCCTGCTCCTGCTTGGCAGCGACCGACGGACCGGCGAGAGATTCCCCTCGCGCACCGATGCGATTGTCGTGGTGCGGGTTGACCCCGCACACCAGCGGGTGGCGATGCTCTCGCTCCCCCGCGATCTGGTGGTTGAAATTCCGGGCTATGGCTATGGCCGCATCAACTCGACCAACGTCTATGGGGAAACAAGCGCACAGCCGGGCGGCGGGATTGCGCTCACCCGCCACACCGTGGCAAACCTGCTGAACATTCCCATTGACTATGTAATATGGGTGCAGTTCGAGGGGTTTATTGATGTTGTTGACACAATCGGCGGGATCACCATAGAGGTCGAGCAGGAACTCTATGACCCACAGTTTCCCACAATGGATTATGGGTATACGGTGGCACATTTTCTCCCTGGCCAGCAGCATATGGATGGGGAGCGAGCCTTGATGTATGCCCGACTGCGCCACCCGGATAGCGATTTTGCGCGGATGCGCCGCCAGCAGCAGGTTATGCTGGCCATCCTGGCCCACCTGCGCCAGCAACATATTGTGCAGCAGGTGGAAACAATGGCAGACCTGACAACAGCTCTCCGCGACGACATCCAGACCGATCTCCCAATTGACCGGATGATGGAGATAGCCTGGTCGTTGCGCGGCCTCTCGCTTGATGCAATAGCGTATTATGCGCTGGATGAGAATATGGTGATGATGGGGATGTTTGCCGACGACCCCTACGCAATAGTTGCCCGTCCGGGGGCTATTGAGCGACTGGCTACGCAATTGATGGGCCGCGGCGGCGACGAATGAGATGGTATGATACCATCTCCGGCTGAACACACAAAAAAACCACAAAGACACAAAGGGCACGAAGGCTTTGTAAAAGAGGCTTCCTTTGTGTACTCCGTGCCTTTGTGGTGAAGTTATCTATCCGGATTTGGTATGAAAGGCGAAAAACCAATGACCATTGAGCGGCAGTGTCCTATCCCAATCAACGAGTACCCGACGATTCTGATGGCGCATGGGGGCGGGGGCCGCCTGACAAATATGCTCATTGAGCGGATGTTTGCCCCGGCGTTTGCCAACCCCGCACTCGACACACTCCACGATGGGGCCGTGCTTGAGGTGGGGGGGAGGCGGCTCGCCTTCGCCACCGATGGGTTTACAATCAGTCCGCTCTTCTTCCCCGGCGGCAATATCGGCTCCCTGGCGGTGCATGGGACCGTCAACGACCTGGCGATGTGCGGAGCCATGCCGCTGGCCCTCTCCACGAGCTTTATCCTTGAAGAGGGACTACCGATGGAAGACCTCTGGCGGATTGTGCAGGCGATGCAGGATGCCGCACAGGCCGTGGGGGTTCCCATCGTCACAGGCGACACAAAAGTTGTTGACCGCAACAAGGGCGATGGAGTTTTTATTACCACAACGGGCATCGGGTATATTGCCGATGGGGTTGATATTTCGCCACGGCGGGTGGTTCCTGGCGATGTGGTGCTTGTGAGCGGGGCTATTGCCGTGCATGGCATAGCTATTCTCTCCCTGCGCGAGGGACTGGCGTTTGAGACGACGCTGGAGAGCGATACCGCGCCATTGCATACGCTGGTTGCGCGTCTGCTTGCCGTGGGTGGGAGCCAGGTGCATACCCTGCGCGACCCGACCAGGGGAGGGCTTTCCAGCGCGCTCAACGAGATTGCGGCCCAGGCACAGGTGGGTATTCAACTTGAAGAGAAGCATATCCCGCTTGGCGATGAGGTGCGCGGGGCATGCGAGATCCTGGGGTTGGACCCGCTCTATGTTGCCAACGAGGGGAAATGTCTGGCTATTGTGTCCCCTGATGTTGCCGAAGAGGTTCTCGCTGCTATGCGCTCGCACCCGCTGGGAAGTGAGGCGGCGGCTATCGGGCGCGTGGTAGACGAACACACGGGGCGCGTAGTGCTCCGTAGCCGGGTCGGGGGGAAGCGCGTGGTTGATATGCTGAGCGGCGAGCAGTTGCCGCGTATCTGCTGATTGTTCCTTTGCTCGACGTAGCTCAGGCTTCTTCGTTTCAGGAGGTCTGGTCTGGATAGTCGGGAACCACAGCCTGCACATTGTAGCGGTTCATTGCCGTTTCTATTGTTTCGCCCAGGGCTGTCTCGACCGCGTCGGAAACGAGATCGTAGAGCGCGGGGAGTGCTGCCCGCTCTTCCGGGCGAAACGTCCCCAGGACGTGAGAGCAGGCATCTTTCCCATCGGGCCGCCCCCCCACCCCCACCCGCAAACGAGGGAAATTCTGGCTCCCAAGCTGTGAGACAAGAGACCTCATGCCATTGTGGGTGCCAGCACTACCGCGCAGCCGAATCCGCAGTTTGCCAAAGGGAAGATCCATGTCGTCATAGATAACCAGCAGATCCTGTGCCGGGTCCACCTTATACCAATGGCACAGTTCGGAGACAGCCAGGCCGCTCCGGTTCATATAGGTCATTGGCTTGACCAGCACAACCCGCTGCCCGCCAATGTTCCCCTCGCCAATCTGGGCATTGGCTCGCTTCTTCTGGATGGTCAGGCCGTGACGTTGGGCCAGGTGCGTCACGCAATTAAACCCGATATTGTGCCGTGTCCTGGCGTATTGTTCGCCTGGATTGCCCAGCCCTACGATTATCCACACCGGTTTGTATCCCTTTCCTCTATGGTACAATAGCAAGCAATGAAACCCTTTGAAAAACACCCGCTGATCATTGCGGTATGTGGGGCAGGCGCGTGCGATGAGCCGCTTGCGGCCCTCGCCGAAGCGGTCGGAGAGCATATCGCCCGTGCTGGCGCGGTCCTCGTGTGCGGTGGACTCGGCGGCGTGATGGAAGCGGCCTGCCGCGGAGCCACCTCCGCGGGTGGACTGACACTCGGTATCATCCCCGGCTCCGAACGGAGCGCGGCCAATCCGTTTGTCCAGCTTGCTATCCCCACGGGGATGGGCTATGCCCGCAACGTCATTCTGGTACAAACCGCCGATGTGGTCATTGCCATTGGCGGTGAGTATGGCACCCTCTCAGAAATTGCCCTGGCCCGCAAGACCGGGCGGGCCGTTGTCGGACTGAATACCTGGCAACCCGGCCCCGCTCCCACCACCGGAACCCTGCATCACATCATTCCCGCCACATCCCCTGAAGAGGCTGTCTCGCTGGCTCTCCAGGCAGCGACAGCGGGATAATACCAAAACCGGGCAGGCAGTTTCACCACAAAGGCACGGAGTACACAAAGAAATCCCCTTTCACAAAGCCTTCGTGCCCTTTGTGTCTTTGTGGTTTTTCCAAGTGTTCAGGCGAACATGGTATAATGGGGACAGGGGTCAGGGAGAACAGAAGCGATCCCCTATCCCCTATCCCCTTGTCCCCTATATTATGCCTGCCCTGTTCGTTTCAGCGTCTCGCATACAGCAACGCCGACAACGGCCCCGAAGACGATTTGCACCGGACCGATAGTAGGGGGAATAATCCCCAGAAGGGCCCCCGCCCCTGCTCCCAGTGCCGCCTGCTGCCAGACTGTTGGCGGAAAGATAAACCCGACCACCAGCCCATTCAATGCACCAATGATCAAGACAGCAATAAGAATGAGGGGGTTTCCAAGTGTACCGGCCAGAGCAAAGACGACAAGGGCCAGCACGAGCGTGACTCCGGCTCCAACCCCTGCGCTGATCAGCAGTCGTCTATCTCGTGACATTGCTCCACACCCTTTCTTTCTTTTCATACCACCAGCAGGAACCCAGACTGTCGCATTGTACCATGTTTTTTGCATTACAGAAAAAACGGCGGGATGGGGGATAGATTCCGAACAGAAGGAACACCCTTCTTGAAATCATACAATTCATACCAACAAGATCTTATTTTATCCTCAATCCTTCAATACATCAGTCATAATCTGTGGGGGTATCTGGTATAATAGGACATGGAGTATTTGCAAAACACCGGTCACAATCACTGTCATCTGATTTGCTGTAATCGTTCAGCCCCCCCACCTGTCCTCACCCTGCTGGGGGGAGGGATGGGGAGGGGAAAGCTTTATCCACGATCTCAGAAGCGATACTCCTTGTTCTGAAGGATTATATTTATCCCCCCCTGAACGA
>DAOTUE010000052.1:0-29442 GCA_034436975.1 Chloroflexaceae bacterium | reverse complement strand
ATCCTGGATCGTGATCGTAATGCCGCACAAAACATTCGAGACGAAGGCATGCGGCTCGTTGGTGTCGTCTAAACCAACCGTCCTCGGTAGTGGCTACGTCGGGACGTAAAAGACGCTTGTGGACTGCGTGTAAGCCCTTCAAGTGAGAAGGCGATGCAGGTGGAAGCAGGAATTTTGGAAATGGACAAAGCGTACCTTCGGGTACATTTGAATACAAAGAAAGTAGCAGCAGCATATGACAACAGCCACACAGGATGTCCGGCGAGGCTTCGGCATCAAGCCCTTGCATATCGCGGGGGTTGGTATTATCCTCATGGCGATTTTCTACGGAGCCTTCGGGCTAAAGGATGCCTTCCGATCCTATACGATAAGTATTGCGGAAGCGCGGGAGAGCGAGCGTAGTGTCCAGCTTTCGGGCTTTCTGGGGAGCACGGGGGAATACGACGCGCAAGACCGCTGGACATTTTTGCTTGAGGACACCGAGGGGGAGCAGGTGCTCGTAGTCTACGATGGCTCGCGCCCGGCCAACTTTGACCACGCAACCAGCATTGTTGCCATTGGCCGCTACGACACGTCGCAGCGCGTCTTTGTCGCCGAAGATCTCCTGGTCAAGTGTCCGTCGAAATACCTGGAAGAAGAAGCACAGTAAGGAACACGGGAAGAGGTCCATATGCTCTATCTTTTTGGCACCATGTTTATTGTGGCGGGTATCCTGCTCTCGCTGCTGGCCGGTGTGGGCTATGCCCTCACCATCCGCGGCAACCGTGCGGCCCTGGGCTATGCGCGGGTGGGCGTGTTTGGCTCGCTGCTCACGCTGGTCACGCTCTGGCTCTTCATGGTCGCGCTCTTCCTGGCGCGGCGGTTCGATGTTGAGTATGTGTTCAAGTATAGCTCGCGAGACCTGGATACATTCTTTACCATTGCGGCAAGCTGGGCCGGGCAGCCGGGCAGCTTCGCACTCTGGGCAATGTTCAGCGCAATCGTGGCGGCCCTGCTGGTCCATCGAACACGCCATTTTGAGCCATACGTCCTGACAATTTTCATGTTTGCCCAGGCCGGGTTGGTCGGGCTGATGCTGCTGAGCAACCCCTTTACTCCCTACACCGACATGCAGAGCGGGCTTATTCCCGCAACGCCCCCCGAAGATGGGCACGGGTTGAATGCCCTGCTGCACAATGTCTGGATGCTGGCCCATCCGCCGGTGCTCTTTGTGGGCTACACGCTGGCAACGGTTCCCTTTGCCTTTGCGCTGGGGGGGCTGCTGCGCCACGACTACGATGGGTGGGTGGGGCGAGCAATGCCCTGGACCATTGCGGCCTGGGCTGTTCTGGGGGTCGCTATTCTGCTTGGGGCCTACTGGGCCTATGAGACGCTCGGATGGGGCGGCTACTGGGGGTGGGACCCGGTGGAAAACTCGTCGCTGGTGCCCTGGCTGGTCCTCACAGCCCTGTTTCATGGGGCATTGATACAGCGTACCAGCGGGGGTCTGCGCCGAACCAATATCGTACTGGCAATTTTTGGCTTCCTCACCACCATGTATGCCTCGTTCCTCACCCGCAGCGGCGTATTGACCGATTTTTCGGTGCATTCGTTTGTGGCCGAGGGGCTGAGCACCGCTATGACCGTGGTTATGCTGGTCGGTCTGGTTGCCAGCCTGGTTATTCTGGCCATACGCTGGCGCGATATTCCGGTCCGTTCGATTGATGCCAGCTTCTTCTCGCGTGATAGCTTTCTCGTGCTGGCGGTGCTCTCGCTGATGATCATTGCGGTTGTGGTCTGGTTTGGTACGTCAATGCCGGTCATCTCGGCTATCCCCGGCGCGGGGCACACGCTGCAAGATGCATTCGGGGCCGTCTTTGCCATTGACGATGGGAGCGCACTCACGGGCCAGCCGCTTGAGGATGGGCGGTTTAGCCTGGCCCCCAGTTTCTACAAGCAGACAACCCCGCCGCTTGCGCTGGTCATGATGATGCTGCTTGTGCTGGCTCCACTGCTTGCCTGGCAAAAAACGGATACATCGCAGATGCTCCGTGCTATGGTTGTGCCCTTTGTCGTGGCTGTGGTTGCGGCAATCGTGGCCATTCTTGTTGGCGTGCGTCACCTGCTCAGCCTCGCAGTCATCTTTGTGAGCATTTTTGCCGCCGGCACAAACATTGTCACCATTGTGCGGACGCTGCGCTCAAACCGCGGAGACCGCCGCGGCTGGCTCTTCACTGGCGGGCAAATCTCCCATCTGGGGGTGTGTCTGGCGATGATTGGCTTTGTTGGCTCCAACGTCTACGCCAGCCCCGATGAGCGCGTGGTGATGAGTGCCGGAGACCCGGAGCCAGTGAGCATCTATGGCGTAGATATGACCTTCAACGGATGGGAATCCACGCCCGATGGCAAGGGGGCCCTGGATATTACCGTCAGCCGTGGGGAGAGCAGCTTCAATGCCCGCCCGCAACTCTTCCCGGATCGGAGCATGGGCGGGACGATGCAGACTCCCGCCATCAAGAGCTACATCTGGTACGACCTCTACATTTCACCACTGGAATATATGCCGGAGGTGAACCCGAACCGACCCGTTTTGCGGCAGGAGCAGCGGGCAGCCATTGGCCCATACCAGATAACATTTGAGAAATTCGACCTTGACCAGTCCGCCTTTGAGGAGACGGGCGTTGCCGAAATCGGGGCGCAGCTCAATGTTCTCTACGAGGACGAAGCACATATCGTCATTCCGCGGGTGCGGCTGACCGCCGATGAATCGGAACTTGAAGAGGACGCGATGTTTGAGGATGTCCCCGCTACACTTCCCGGCGGACACCCGATTTCAATGAAACAGTTTGACCCATCGCAGCGGGCGGTTTTGCTCGAAGTGGGGGGGCTGGATCTGCCGGTGCGCCCGGCGCGGGCCGTTGTCGCGGTCAGCACCAAGCCACTGGTCATCCTCGTCTGGGCCGGTATCATTATCAGCACGCTCGGTGGGGGAATTGCCATCTACCGCCGCCATATCGAGCAGCGGGCCCGATTGCGCGGTCAGCCGGTGCGGTTGCCCCGCGGCCTGGCTGAGCAAGGTTGAGCAGGGCTGAGCACGGGGCTGAGCACGAGTAGAAAACGCAGAGAAAGGATTATATGCAAGATTACTACGAGGTACTCCAGGTTCATCCGAAAGCCGACCAGGAGAGCATCCACGCGGCCTATGAGCGTCTGTGTGCGCGGTATGACCCGGACGCTCTGGAGGGGGCCGCGGATGAACTGGTAGCAATGGTGCGGGAGAAGCGTGAGGCTGTTGAACGGGCCTACGCGGTGCTTGGCAATGCAAAAAGCCGCGATGCCTACGATAAAGACATGCGGGACCTTGTTGCAAAGCCAGCACGCACCAGCACGCCCACCGCCTCCTCAGGGAGAAAACCTGCTGCTGTAACCGGCAAGGGACAGGACGAGAGCGAGGACGAGAGCGAATTGCTGCTTGACTATCGCCCACTCCCGCCGGCCCGCCGCGAGGAACGTCCACGCGACTTTGAAACACAACCCTACCTCACCATGCAGCAGGCCCTGGAGCAGGAGCGACAGAGGGGACGAATAGCCAGCAAGATCCCCTACTGGGTTATCCCCGTTGGCGTAACCGCAGTGCTCACGTTTCTGACCGTCTTTGTTACGGTGCTGATAGCCGGGGTCGGGGCCCCCCGTGTGGACCCCTCAACCGTGGGTGGGGGGCAGAATAGCCAGGGGATGGGCGGTATGGGGATGGAAAACATGCCCCCCGAAGTGCAGGCGGCCCACCAGTACGGGGAGCAGATCCAGGCCGCCCGGCAGGTGGTGCAGCAGGTGCCCGACAATCCGAAGGCCTGGATCAACCTGGGGGATATTCTTTTTGATAGCATTCAGATTGTGCGGGAACACCTCCCCAACAGCGAAACCTATGACGCACTGGTAGACCGCTGGCTTGAGGCCAGCGAAGCCTACCAGAAGGCCCTGGAGCTGGAACCCGACAATGCGCGGGTGCGCTCAGATATGGCGGTGTGTCTGTGCAACTATGGCAGCGATATGAACAAGCCCGACTATGTGGAGCGAGGGTTGACAGAGGCCCGCCGTGCCGCTGCAGAAGGGCCGGACAATGGGCGCGTTCTACTCAACCTGGGAACTTGCCTGGTCCGCACCAAGCCGCCGCAAACGCAGGAAGCATTGGAGCAGTGGCGCAAAATTTTGCAGTTGCCCGATGTTCAGCAGAACATCACCGTGAGCGCAGAGCGGTTGATTGCTCAGTATAGCCAGAGCCAGTAGCAAACTCGCAGTCACAACTGCAAAGGGGACGGGGATGGGACAGGGATGGGAAATGAGTGGCAAAAATTCCACACGAAAGGATCTGTTATGAATGTGTTACTCATGTCTATGCCGGACTCTTCCTGGAATCTTCCGTGGATCGCGTTGCGAATGCCAAACGGGGCCCTCGCAACGCTGGCCGGCAACATTGACCCCCATCACAACGTCGCCGTTGCCGACCTGCTCGTTGTCCAGCGAAACGTGCGGGCCAGTGTTGAGCAACTTATCCACGACCATCAGCCGGAGGTTGTCGGGCTTTCGGTGATGACCTTCCAGCGCAAAACGGCAAAGAAAATCATCTCACTGGTGCGCTCGCTCAAGCCTGATGTCCGCGTGGTGGTGGGGGGCTACGACCCCAGTATGGCTCCCGAAGCCTATACCGACCTGTCAGAGGTGGCGGCAGATTTCATTGTGCGGGGCGAGGGCGAAATCACCTTGAACGAGTTGCTGCGGGCCCTGGAACGTGGCGAGGGATTTGAGCATATCCTGGGGCTATCCTACCGCGAGGGAGAAACGTTTCGCCACAACCCGAAGCGCGAGGTAGTGCGGCTGGCCGAGGGGACGCTACGGTTGCCCAATCGGAAAGCCCGCGTCTACAACGATTTCAAGCTATTTGGCGTTCCCGTTGATGTCATAGAAACATCCCGCGGCTGTACCTTCGATTGCGGCTTCTGCTCAATTGTCACGATGCGCGGACGCAACTTCCACATGTTCCCGATAGAACGGGTCATTGCCGACATTCGCGATTCCCATAAGCATGGGGCGCGGTTTATCTTTATGGTAGACGACAACATCACGCTCAATATCAAGCGGTTTCGTCAGTTGTGTGAGGCTATCATTGAGGCAAAGCTAAACCACATTGCCTACATTGTCCAGGCCACCACCGCGGCCATTGCCAACAATGGCGACTGGCTTCCCTCGCTGATGCGCAGGGCCGGCTTCCGCTATGTCTTTCTGGGGATTGAAAATATCCTTGAGGGCGACCTGGACTACCTGGGGGCCAGCACCAAAAATACCTTCCGCGAGGACGGGCAGATCAAGGGCAATGCCGCAAAGCGGGCGGTTGACCTCATCCATCAGCAGGGCATGTACATCATTGGGGGGATGATTGTCGGCAACCCGGAGGATACCCGCGAATCAATGGATATAAACCTGGCCTTTGCGCGGAAGTATGTAGATGTGCCCTACATTCATCACCCCACCCCCTTTCCGGGCACCCGTATTGAAAAGGACTTCCGCGAGCGCGGACTGATTACCAACGAGCACCTCGAAGATTACGACGGCACCTCTGCCGTGGTCCGTTCGCTTCATCTGTCCGCCGAAGATCTGGAATACCTGCGCTGGCGTACCGAACGATGGATCAAGTTTCGCCATTTCTTGCAAATCTCGCGGACCAATACGGGCTTTGTCCTGCGCCATTTCCCCGACCTGGTTGGCGAGGTGTTCCGCGGTAATACACTGAAAACCGTGCTCAAACTTGAAGATGATCGCAAAGCCTTTGAACGATTCCGCGCTGTCCGCCAGATGGAGCGGGACTATCTATAATTTCGCCTTGTCACTGGTAGGAAATAAAGAGAAGGGAGCATTATGAGTACCTTTCCGGAGCTGCGCCCGCGCCGCCTGCGCCGCAGCAAGAATATGCGCCGTATGGTGCGCGAAACAAGCCTGAGTACCGACAACCTGATAGCCGCGCTCTTTGTGCGCCACGGCAACAACGTTGAGCGGCCCATCGGCTCGATGCCGGGACACGCCCAGTTTTCGGTTGACCGCGTGGCCCGGCAGGCCGAAACGCTGGCAAGCCTGGGGATACCCGCCGTGCTGCTCTTTGGCATTCCCGAAACGAAGGATGCCACCGGCAGCGAAAACTACAACCCCCAGGGCATTGTCCCGCAGGCCATCCGCGCTATCAAATCCGCCGTGCCCGACCTCGTGGTTATCTCCGACATGTGCTGCTGCGAATATACCTCGCATGGGCACTGCGGTATCATCAACGCGCCGGACACGCCCCATTACACCTCACGGTTGCCCGAAGGCTATGTGCTGAATGATGAAACGCTGGATATTCTGGAAAAAGCCTCTGTGGTGCATGCCGAAGCTGGAGCCGACATTATCGCCCCGTCGGGTATGATGGATGGTATGGTCGAGGCTATCCGCGACGCTCTGGACGAACACGGCTACGACCACACGGCAATTATGAGCTATGCAGCGAAGTTTTCCAGCAGTTTCTATGGACCCTTCCGCGATGCCGCCGAAAGCCCGCCTAGCTTTGGAGACCGCAGCGAATACCAGATGGACCCGGCCAATGCCCGCGAAGCCCTCAAAGAAGTGGAAATGGACGTAGACGAGGGGGCAGATATAGTAATGGTCAAACCAGCCCTGCCCTACCTCGACATCATCCAGCGGGTGCGCGAAACCTTTGATCTGCCCGTGGCAGCCTACCAGGTGAGCGGAGAATTTAGTATGATCAAGGCGGCGGCGGCGCAAGGGTGGATTGATGAGCGCAGGGTTGCGCTCGAAAGCCTCTACGCCATCCGGCGAGCCGGAGCCGATATGATCATTACCTACTTTGCCAGCGATGTTGCCCGCTGGCTCGACGAAGAGGCATAATCGTTTCGTAATCGTTCAGCCCCCCCACCTGGACTCCCCCCGGTGGAAGGATGGATTGGGAGGGGGGACGCATCGAGGCAAGCGAGACGCTTGCGCTCCCAGGGATCAGGGATTGCCCAAACACCGTGAACGCATACAAAATCTCTGTGTCCTGCGTGCCGTTGTAGTTTTTCTGATGTGGTTAAATGAGGATAAAGACGAATGAATGATACGTTTCTCCGTGCCTGCCGTCGTCAACCTGTCGAGCATACGCCCGTCTGGTTGATGCGGCAGGCCGGACGGTATATGGCGGAATATCGCGCCATCCGCCAGCGATACAGTTTTCTGGAGATGGTCAAAACGCCCGACGTGGCCGCCGAAGTCACGCTCCAGCCCATCAACGCCTTCCCGCTCGACGCGGCGATTGTCTTTGCCGACATTCTGCCCCCGCTCGAAGGGATGGGGATGCACCTGACGTTTGAGAAGGGCGAGGGGCCCGTGTTGCACAACCCTCTCCGCTCCCCCGCCGACATTGACGCACTCCGACAGCCCGACCCCCGCGAAACCGTAGCCTACACCATCGAAGCGGTGCGACTTGTGAAACAGCAGCTTGCGGGGCGCGTGCCGCTCATCGGCTTCAGCGGGGCCCCCTTCACGTTGGCCAGCTACGCCATCGAGGGCGGTTCCTCCCGCGATTACCGCAACGCCAAAGGAGTGATGTATCGCCACCCGCAGGCCTGGAAAACGCTGATGGAAAAGCTGACCGGACTGATAAGCGAGTATCTCGTGGCGCAGGTGGGGGCGGGGGCCGATGCGGTGCAGATTTTCGATAGCTGGGCCGGCGCATTGTCGCCCTTCGACTACGCAGAATATGTGCTCCCCTATGTGCAGCAGTGTGTCGCCCATATCAGAGAGCGATGCCAGGTGCCAGTGATCTATTTTGGCACCGACATGAATGGTCTCATTCCCCTGCTGCGCCAGAGCGGGGCCGACGTGCTTGGAGCCGATTGGCGTATCCCCCTTGACGACTTCTGGGCGCAGGTGGGGCCCGATGTGGCGGTGCAGGGAAATCTCGACCCGGCCACGCTCTTTGCGCCCTGGCCCGAAATCGAGCGGCGGGCCGCGGACATCCTGCGGCGAGCAGCGGGCCGCCCCGGCCACATCTTCAATCTTGGACATGGCATCCTGACGGAAACTCCCGTTGAAAACGTGAAGCAACTGGTTGAGTTCGTTCATACCTTCAAGGTATAAAAATTTGTTCGCTACGGCGAACAGCGTATGTTCAGGAGGGGGTACATTATGGATGCAGCCGACATTGTGAAAGCCTA
Source organism: Chloroflexaceae bacterium (assembly GCA_034436975.1). GTDB lineage: Bacteria > Chloroflexota > Chloroflexia > Chloroflexales > Chloroflexaceae > JAAUSY01. The sequence goes on along the minus strand of DAOTUE010000052.1, from coordinate 21,223 downwards.
TTTTGAAGCAGGGGAGCGAGGCGACTGGATGACGTTTGCCGGCTTTCTGGACGATGATTTTGTCTTTACAGCCGTTCCCGTCACCCAGAACAAAGCCGAGCTTCTTTCGTCAACCAGGGCCCTCTGGGGGGCGTTTCCCGATTTGAAGTTCAATTTTCGGGCCCGGTCGGTTGAGAACAACATCGTGAAGGGAACCTACCAGATTACCGGCACGCACACCGGGTTGTTGATCCCGCCGATGCAAGATCAGTTTGTGGCTTTTCCTCCCACGGGCAAATACATTTCGTTGCCCCAGGCAGAGATTGAGATGACCCTGCGTGGTGATAAAATTATCCGACAGAAAAATGAGCCAAAAGGGGAAAGTAGCTGGCCCGGTATCTTTGAGCAAATCGGGGTTGAAAATCCGTATTTGTAGGGAACAGAAGCAGGAATGGCAGAGCAGGAACAGCAATAGTAGAGAGGAACAGAAAGCGAAACGATGGCAGAAACATATCCTCGTTCAGAAGAACTTTTTCGGGCAGCACAGGAGGTCCTGGTCGGCGGGGTCAATTCGCCCGTGCGGGCCTTTCGTGGGGTTGGCGGCACCCCTCTTTTTGTGGAACGAGCCAATGGCCCCTACTTCTGGGATGTTGACGGCAACCGCTACATAGACTACGTGCTCTCGTGGGGGCCGCTCATTCTTGGCCATGCCTACCCCGCCATTGTCGAGGCCCTGACCCGCCAGATTAGCCAGGGCACCAGCTATGGCGCACCGACTGAATTGGAAACACAGCTTGCCGAGCAAGTTATCAGCATGGTGAAAAGCATTGAGCAGGTACGCTTTGTCAACAGCGGCACCGAAGCAACCATGAGCGCGCTCCGGCTGGCTCGTGCCTACACCGAGCGGCAAAAAATCGTCAAATTTAGCGGGTGCTACCACGGCCACGCCGATATGCTGCTGGTACAGGCAGGGAGCGGGGTTGCCACGCTTGGCCTGCCCGACAGTCCGGGCGTGCCAGCGGGCGCAACCTCCCACACAATGGTAGCCGAATACAACGACCTGGACTCGGTCGAAGCCATCTTCAAAGATCATGGCAGCGAGATAGCCGCGCTCATTGTTGAGCCAGTGGCCGGCAATATGGGATTTGTGCCGCCAGAACCGGATTTCCTCCCCGCCCTGCGCGATATGACCAGCAAACACGGGGCCCTGCTCGTCTTCGATGAGGTGATGACTGGCTTCCGCGTAGCCCCCGGCTGCGCCCAGGCCGTCTGGAATGTTGCCCCCGACATCACCTGTCTGGGGAAAGTTATCGGGGGTGGGTTGCCCGTGGGAGCCTATGGCGGCAGACGCGAGATTATGGAAAAAGTTGCGCCTGCCGGGCCGATGTACCAGGCCGGGACGCTCTCCGGAAACCCGCTGGCGATGATGGCCGGGCTGGTGACGCTCCGGCAAATCAGTAAGGACGGCGTTTTTGAGCAAATTGCGTCGCGGACAAAGGACCTCACCGAAGGGCTGCAAACCATCGCCAGCGAAGCCGGGGTGCCGATGCAGGTAGCCAGAGAGGGCACAATGTTCGGGGCCTATTTCCTGAAAGAGGCCGGGCAGCGTATCATTGACTATCGCAGTGCCCGCGCCTATGCCGACCCGCAACGCTATGCGCAGTATTTCTGGGAAATGGCGAAGCGGGGAGTCTACGTTGCTCCCTCGCAGTTTGAAGCCGCCTTTATGAGCCTGGCCCACACCCAGAACGAGATAGAAGCAACGCTGACTGCGGCCCGCGAGGCAATGGCCATCGTCTCATCATCGTAGCTGTTTTTCTGGTTCGGAAGCAATCGTTCCAGACCAGGGCCGCCCCCTGCGAGACCAGCGAATATGTTAGGTAACATTCAGGCCCCCCACCTGTCCTCCCTCCGGTGGGGGGAGGGATTGGGATGGATATGGCGTGCCTGCATCGGGGCAAGCGAGACGTTTGCACTCCCAAGCATTGGGGATTGCCCGAACCCAGTGAACGCTTATGGTTTTAATTAGAGACATGCTCTCACTCATACTGAAAATACTATTGATTGCCTCTGTATTTCTTTCTTTCTGGCTATTTTCACGATTTACCGTTGATGATGCGTTTATCTCATGGAGATACGGCAAAAACCTTGTAGATGCAGGGGTCTGGAATTATAACCCGGCTGTATTTGACATGACACAAGCCTACACCAGCCCGATCTACGCTATGCTAAGTATCATTCCCAATGCAATAAGTATTGATGTAGTATTATTTTTCAAGCTCTTTTCGCTTCTTATTCTGGGAATTTTCTTATACTGGTTCAGTCGGAAAGTGTCATGGGGGCTTGTGCCAATTCTATTCTTTCTGGCCCTCCCTGCAACATTTGTTCATCTGTTCAGTGGGCTTGAAACCTTCTTATTTGTTGCAGTCCTGACTGCTCTCCTTATCAAACTGTATGAGAACAGATTTGTTTCGTCAATCCTTCTAAGTCTTCTTTTAATGACTACTCGTCCAGAAGGTTGGTTACTGGTTCTGGTAGTTCCATTATATTTTCTCATATCTCCCCTGGATCAAGCTATCGCTTCCGACCATACACGAGTTTCATGGAAAAATCTCACGAAAATCCCCTGGGATTGGCGAAAAGGGGTGGGGTCCTTTTTTCTACTGATAATTCCATTGGTTTTATATTTTTTGTTTCATCAATTGCAATTTGGTAGTATCCTACCAAATACATTTCATATTAAAAGCGGACATGTGTTTTCATTAGTTCGTTTTGTCTGGCTTTCGTTGCTAATATCTCCCATCCTGCTGCTTCTAATGCTGACTAGAAAAATCACCTTGCTTGTCTTTGTGTTATGTTTACTGGGGGGGGTCATTATCAACTATTCGACATCAGCATTAAGCATGAACTATGCTGATCGATTTTTTTATCATATCTTTGCGCCTGCTTTTCTGTTCGGCATTTTTCTGGCATCACAATCCCGGAGTAATTGGGATGAAATTTCTCTACAATATCTAAGGGATGAAAAACAGGTATTAGCTATCCGTTCTAGAATACCTTTTTTTCAGAATGTGCTACTGGTTTTGCTTTATGCCCTGTTTGGAATGAAAGCAACAAATACTAGTGAACTCCTTCATTTATCGCAATATTATCCACGAGCACTCGACTCACATGCAGTTTTGGGCAAAACATTGAGAGACATAGCCAATGACAACCAGGACATCAAAAGTTTTTCTTTTGGTGATGCGGGGATGGCTGCTTATCACTCGGAGTTAATTGCCCTAGATAACATTGGGCTTGGGAGTTCACATATTGCAAAGCAAGGGGTAGATACTGATTTGTTAGATGCATATTCCCTGGATTTTGTTGTTTTTCACTCTACTCCTGGTGGTATACGTCTTAATGATCATAACCAACAAACTGTTCTCGATTGGAGCAAAGCTAACGGACTGGATATGGTTTGCGAAATTTATTGGCGTGAAGATTATACTTTGCGAGTATACGCAAGGGATGAATATCCGAGGATAAAGAAAATATGTAAGGAAAGTACCAGAAACAACGTCGGGGGTAAAGAATACTTTCTCAAGTCTGTGCTAACACATCCCTGGAATTTCTGGCACGAATAACGAATAATGAAGGGGGGGACACACCCCGAATCAGTCACGAAGGGAGAGACCATGTCTTTTGTCATTACAATGTATGCTCGCGAAGGGATTGTGATGGCCAGCGATAGCCGCCTGACGCTCAACTCCGAACAGCAGCAGGGCGACAAACACCTGGTTCACGTTGCCGTGGGGATAACCGACTCCAACGAGCGTATCTTCCTGCTGCCCAACCATATCGGGATTGCAACCTATGGCGCGGCAGAAATCAAGGGAATCCCTATCAACGTCTACCTGGAAGCCTTTGTCCAGGAGCATCTCTCTGCATCCGAAAACAACATCAACGACATTGCCACAAACCTGCTGGCCTATTTTCGCCAGTTTCCCGCTCCCCCCGCCACCCACTTCCACATTGCCGGCTACAACCGCCGCGATGGGCGCATTGTTGCCGACGATGAGGACGAGGCCGACGAGGGGGGCGACGACGACCCGCCCAAAGAGTTCCGCGAGTATTTCCGCCAGATTGACCCCGACCCGACCCCCCACACCCACTCGCATGTAAGCGGCTACAAGCCCGAAAGTCGCCAGAAGGCTCAGCGGGTATTGCATATTGATGTTGCGCGAAACCACATTGGCCACCTGAACGCCACCAAACAGCCCGGCGTTTCCTGGGGGGGCGAGGCCGATGTGCTGGCCCGCCTGCTCCAACCCGTGGGCATTGTCGAGCCGTCCTCCGGAGCCATCCGCCAGGTGCTCCCCCATTTCCCCATCCCCTGGCAGTTTTTCACCCTCCAGGATGCAATAGATTTCTGTGTGTTTGCCGTGCGCACAACCAGGGAGACTATTCGCTTTCAGACGCGGCCCAAAACTGTCGGGGGGCCGGTGGATGTCCTGGTCATCACGCCGGAGCGGTCGTTCTGGGTGCAGCGCAAAGAACTGCACGGCTGAGCATTCGAGAGGGTTCGGGGAGTGCGGGTATCCTTGCCCCGATGCGGGCGCGGCCCCCCTCCCAATCCCTCCCCCCGGCGGGGGGAGGGCAGGTGGGGGACCCTGAACGATTACAAAAAACCACAAAGACACAAAGAGCACAAAGGCTTTGTGAAAGGGATTCCCTTTGTGTATTCCATGCCTTTGTGGTGAAACTATCTATCCGGTTTTGGTATTACCCTCAAACGTGAACACATACGAGCATTCCCGAATTTGCAGAACAGGACAAATCGTTATACCATTGGGGACAACCCGAAACGCAATGGCCGCCCGGCTGCCGGCGGTCCCTGCCCGATAGCAGCATAATTTGAGAAACGAGGACGTATGACAGAAACAGCCTCGCGCCTGCGCGTCGGAGTCGTCCTGGGGGGGCGATCATCCGAGCGAGAAATTTCGCTTGAGAGTGGGCGCAACATTTTCTACAACCTGGACCCCATGAAGTATGCGGGGGTTCCCTTTTTTATGGATGAACAGGGGCAGCTCTGGCAGATTCCCCTTTCGCTCCTGGTGCAAAATACTACGGCAGACATTGCCTCGCGCCTGGCGCACGATGCAGAGCGGCTACCCTATGAAATGCTGAAAGAGCGCGTGGACTTTGTCTACATCGGGCTACACGGCAAATGGGGGGAGGATGGATGTTTCCAGGGGTTGCTCGAACTGCTCGACCTGCCCTATTCGGGGTCGGGCGTGCTGGGGTCGGCCCTCGGCATGCACAAGGCCGTTCAGCGGCACCTCTTGCGACAGGCGGGCATCGAAGTTCCACGCTTTGTGCTGGTCGGGCGGCAGCAGTGGCACAATGGGCAAGGAACCGTGGTTGAGCAGGTGGAAGCAGAAATAGGCTTTCCCTGCGTGGTCAAGCCCACACGAGAGGGATGCAGCACGGGCCTGGGCGTGGTCCGCACCCACGAACAACTCGGCCCCGCTATTGACGCAGCGTTGCAGTGGGATGCGAATATCCTGGTTGAGGAACTGTTTGAGGGAATGGAGATTACCGTTGCCGTGCTTGGCAACGAGCAACCAGTTGTCTACCCGCCAACAGAAACACCCCCGAAGGGCGATTTCCTGACGATTGAGGAAAAGTTTCTGCCGGGCGAGGGGCAGAATATCACCCCGGCCCGTCTGGCCCCCGCCGTCATCGAGACCATCCGCGAGACGGTGTCCCGCGCCTACCGCCTCCTACACCTCAAAGCCTTTGCCCGCTTCGATGGCTTTGTTGTGGGAGAGCGGTTTATTCTCAGCGAACCAAACACCCTGCCCGGCTCCAGCCCCTCCTCCACGATTTTCCAGGGGCCGGCAGAGGAAGGCCTGGCCCCGATGACGGTGATCGATCAGGTTATCCAGTTTTCGCTTGAGGCCCACGCCAGCAAAAAGGGCCCGCTGGATTGATGCCCCTATGGAAGTATCAGGAGCAGTTGTCATCATTACGGGTGCGTCGAGCGGCATTGGAGCCGCCACAGCGCGAGCATTTGCCTCGGCGGGAGCCACGGTTGTGCTGGCGGCCCGTTCGGCAGGGACGCTTGAGCAGTTGGCGGCAGACCTGCCCGGCGACCCGCTGGCCATCCCCACCGACCTCGGCAACGAAACGGAAGCCCGCCGCCTGGTTGAACGCACGATTGCCGAGCGGGGGCGGATTGATGTGCTCATCAACAATGCGGGCGTTGGTCTCTCCGAGCCAGTAGAAACGCTCGCCACCACCGACCTGGAGCGCACCCTGGCCGTTAATCTTGTCGGCCCGCTTGCGACAATCCAGGCCGCCGTACCGCATATGCGCCAGCGTGGGAGCGGGCATATCATCAATGTCTCCTCGGTGGTTGGTTGCTACGCTCTGCCCTACGCCGGGGGCTACGCTGCATCGAAAGCCGCGCTTGACCGATTGACCGAAGCCCTGCGCATGGAGCTACGCGGCAGTGGCATAGCCGTTACCCTCCTGCGCCCCGGCACAACAAAAACCGATTTTCACAAGAACCGCCTGGGACACAACCAGGCAAAACGCCAGGCCGACCCGCCGGCAGCCACGCCCCAAGCCGTGGCACAGAGCTTGCTCGGTGTGGTGCGCCGTCCGCGCCGTGTCGCCTACATCACCCTGCGCGACCGTCTGCAAGTGCTGGCGGCCCTGCTGGCCCCTGCCCTGGCCGATAGAATCCTGACAAAAATGTTTACCTGGGAGCAAACGTGATGGGAGCAAACGTGATGGGAGCAAACGTGAGATGAACGACAGCGAACAGCAAGCAGCAGCAAACACAGCAAGCGAGGGAAAACCCTATTTTCGGTTGCCTTCCCTCTCGCCCGACGGAAAGACGCTCGCTTTTATCTATGCCTCCGACATCTGGCATGTTGATACCAGCGGGGGAGTAGCTGAACGGTTGCCTATCCACTCCATCAGCCCCCACCCGGCACGCTTTTCTCCCGATGGGAACTTGCTGGCGTTTACCTCCAGTCGCACGGGCAGTGGCAACGGATATGTCTTTCCCTTTCATGGCGGCGAAGTTCGCCAGTTGACGCGCCATCACAGTTTTTGCCAGATTGACGACTGGTCCGCCGATGGAAACCACATCTACTACACGACAACCCGCGACTACGCTGGAAACGAGGAAATCTATCGCGTGTCGCTTGAGGGGGGAACACCGGTTCCCATCTTCAGCGAACCGCACGAAACAATTGAGCATGTGAGCGTGTCGCCCGACGGGGCGATGCTGGCCTTCAATATCTCACACAATCCGTGGTGGCGGCTCGGTCCCGACCCCTTCGCGCCCTGCCAGATATGGTTGATGCCCACCACGCCGCAGCCTCGCCAGAGCGACCCCGACGGGGAAAACAGCTCTATTATCTCTCCTTCTGGTTCTGATGGCAAACCACCCGCCTTTGTGCCCGGTCTCCTCTCTCCCGAACCGACGCTCTTTGCCCAGGGACGCTGGCCGCTCTGGTCGCCCGATGGGGCCGGACTCTACTTTGTCTCCGACCGTAGCGGCACCGAGAATATCTGGTATCAGCCACGAGCGGGGGGAGAAGCCCGGCAGATAACCCACTTCACCGAGGGGCGCGTGACCTGGCCCGCCATTGCCCGCCACGCCAATATCCTGGTCTTTGAGCGCGAATGGCAAATCTGGCGACTGGACCTGAGCAGCGGGGAAACCTCCCCTATTGCCATTCAGGTCAGTGCTGACACAAACATTATCCCGGTGCGCGTGGAAACCTGGCGACGTTGGTTTAACGAAGTTGTCGTATCGCCCGATGGGAAGAAACTGGCATTTGTGGCGCGAGGGCAGGTCTTCGCAGATTTCTTCGATAAGGAGACCGATAAGGAAATCCGCCATGGCCCGGCCTTCCGCATCACCAATACCTCGGCTCGCCACGGCGAGGTGATCTGGACAACCGATAGCAAAAGTCTGATCTACAAATCGGACCGCCACGGCGAGGATGAACTGTTCCGCTACGATTTTCCCACGCGCAAGGAGACGCAACTGACCCACGACCCATGCCCGAAATCGTCTCCCTGCTGCTCTCCCGATGGGAACTGGGTGGCCTACGTCCGCGGCTTCGAGAGCATCTTCCTGCTGCACCTCAAGACGGGCGAGTCGCGGGACTTTGCCAGCGGCAACTTCTTTCTGGGCAATGCGCTGGCCTGGTCGCCCGACAGTCAATGGCTGGCCTACATCTCCCACGATGAGCGGTTCTTTAGCAATGTCTCCGTGCAGCACCTGGAGAAGACAACCGCACACCAGATAACATTTTTAAGCAACTGGATGGGAGAAAACCTGATGTGGTCTCCCAACGGGCGGTTTCTTATTTTCAATAGCACGCAGTATCGCACCGAAACGCAGATTGTGCGGGTGGACCTGCGCCCCCCCATGCCCTTCTTCCGCGAAGACGAATTTGAAAAACTCTTTGCTGATGAGCCGAAGAAGGATGGCGAACAGAAACCCGAACAGAAACCCGAACAGAAACCCGAACAGAAAACGGACGAAGAGGAAGCCCCCCCCCAGGAACCTGAACCCGACCCGGCAGAGGGCGGACAGAAGCCAGAAGAACCGGACCCGGAACAGTCTGGCAAGGATGATACGGAGCACAAGACCGGTGAGGAAGAGCCAGACGACAAGAAGGACAATGAAAAAGACAAAGAGAAGGATAAGGACAAAGCCACGGAAAAAGTGGAAATTGTGTTTGAGGGCATTGAACGCCGCCTCTCTTTCCTGACCCCCATCCAGATGGGGGCCGAGGCTCAGGCAATTAGCCACAACAGCCGCGACCTGCTCTTTCTGGCGACGGTGGCGGGCAAGAACAACATCTGGACTATCCCGCTGGACGACCCCCGCCGCGATCATCCCCCGCAGCAGATTACGGCGAACAGCGCAAACAAGCGGAATGTCCAGTTTACCCCCAACGACAAGATGTTTTTCTACCTGGAAGAAGGGCAAATTACTGTTCGGAAATTTCCCGCTGGCAACGACCCGACAATTGTCCCGATTCGGGGCGAGGTCAATGTGGATTTTGAGAAAGAAAAACTCCAGGTTTTTGGCGAAGCGTGGCGGCTGCTGCGCGATACGTTCTACGACCCGACGTTCCGCGGGCAGAACTGGGATGCTATCCGCGAACGGTTTGCGCCGCTGGCGGCCGGGGCCCGCACCCGTGGCGAACTGCGGACCATCCTCAACCTGATGGTTGGCGAGCTACGCTCCTCGCACCTGGGAACCTACTGGCGTTCGGGGGGGGCCAGCAGCGATGGCTACACCGGCTTGCTCTTCGACCCGCTGGAGCTGGCCGAACGGGGGCTATTGCGCGTTGCCGGGCTGGTGCCCGATAGCCCCGCCGCGCTGCTCAAAGAGCCGCCAGAGGTGGGGGAATATGTGCTTGCCGTGAATGGCACGACGATAACCCCGCAGACAAGCCTGGACTACCTGCTCCAGCGAACGGTGGGACGGCGCGTCATGCTGCGTCTGGCTCCCGCTCCCGACAGCGACCAGACGCGAGAGGTAGCGATGCGCCCGATTGATAGCCAGGCATATGCCGACCTGCGCTACCAGGCCTGGGTGGGCACCAACGAAGCCTACGTCCACCGCGTGAGCGAAGGGCGGCTTGGCTATGTCCATGTGCCAGAAATGAGCTACGAAGCCTACCAGGAGTTTCTCGTCAATCTGGATGTGGAAACCCACAGCAAAGAAGGGGTTGTCCTGGATATTCGCTTCAATCGGGGAGGACACATTGCAACGTTCATCCTCGACGTGTTGACCCGCCGCAGTGTGCTGCTCAGCGGGTTCCGCGACCGTCTCACCACCGATGCCTACCACTATTCGGGAAACCGCACGCTCAATAAGCCCACGGTGCTTGTTGCCAACGAAAACTCGGCCAGCAATGCCGAGATTTTTGCAGAGATTTATCGTCGCCTGGGGTTGGGGCGCATTGTGGGCAAGCCAACGGCGGGGGCCGTCATCGGCACAATAGAGCGGACCCTCCTGAACTGGATGACCTTTCGTTTGCCAATCTACTCTATCAGCACGCCCGAAGGCGAAAACCTGGAGGGAACCGGACGCATGGTAGATGTTGAGGTTGATCAGCCGCCGGGGGCGTGGCTCAGTGGGCGCGACTATCAAATTGAAGCCGCGGTCAGCGTTTTGCTCGAATCGTTTGGAAAGCATGAACAACATGCGGTATAATCGCGGTATCATGGAAAAAAGAAGATACGATATGTCGTAGTAGTAGAAACAGGTGGGTTATGGCAGACTCTCCACCGCTCCGATTTTCAGTTTGTATTGAGAAAATTTTTGAGGATATGCCGTTTGAGCAGCGGATGGAACATGTCAAGGATCATGGCTTCTCGGCGTTCGAGTTTTCCGGGCGCGACCGCCGCGATATGAACATTACGCTGGCTCTCAAAATGGCCCTCAAACTTGATCTGATAGCATTTCTGGGGAGCACAACGTCGCTGGTTGATCCGTCGCAGCGTCCGCAGTTTGAAAGCGATATTACCCGCGCTGCGTCGCTGGCTGTTGACCTTTCGTGCGATAACCTGATTGTCCACAGCGGCCCCGCGCTGGCGGGAGTCCCCCGCGAACAGCAGCACCAGAGCATTGTCGAGGGGTTGCAAGCGGTTATCGAAACAATCCGTGATGCCGGGGTCACGCTGTTGCTCGAACCGCTCAACCCGATAGATGCTCCCAATGTGTACCTGACCTCTTCGGATGAGGGGTTTGATATTATTCGCACGGTCAACGATCCGAATGTACGGTTGCTCTTCGATGTCTACAACCAGCAGATTAGCGAGGGCAACCTGAGTGCCCGTATGATCAAAAACCTGGATCTTATCGGGCATATTCATGTGGCCGATGTGCCGGGGCGCAGGGAGCCAGGCACGGGCGAAATCAACTACAAATACATTTTCAAGCTGCTGCGTCGGCATGGCTACCGCGGCTACATCGGGCTTGACTATATCCCACAGACAAACTCGAAAATAAGCCTGGAAGCGATGCGGATGATGATCAAGCAACTGGAAGAGTAACCACAACAAACCGTATGGGGAATGCGGGCGATATATGATACAATGGTTTCAGCGGAACATTCTGGAATCTGAAACCTGTTCAGGATAGGACCCCATGCTCCACAGGCAATGCCCGACGCGCCTATTGACACAGTTTTGCAGGCCCCCCCGTGGGTTGTCTTGCGTCTGGCAACGCGGGCGGGTTGGTTTTCCGGGCACAAGCACAGCTTTTCTCTTCATCCTGTTGTTGCCTGTTCTTTTACTGTCTTCTCTTTTTCTTTCCGATCCCGTTGCCAGTGCCCAGGGTATTGATCAGGATGCGGACCATGCCCCCGCCCCCGACCTGCCCACCTACGAACGCTGGCTCCGCGAGGCCTCTGGTGCGGCCCGGCGTGGCGACTGGCTGAGCCTGGAACGCATCGCCACCGATATTGTCGCAACAAAACGGGTAAGATTGCCAGAAACCGTACTGGAAAATGAACCAGCAGGTGAGCCAGACACTCAAACCGTCCCTGTGGACAATAGCTGGCTACGCGATGCTCTCGATGCGCCAGAGCCAGACCTCGACGCAATAGCGGCCCGGCTGGGGGCCCTGCTCGATGCGCTGGCCCGCCCGGATACCGCCGTCCCCGGCGATGCCCGCCAGCAACTCCGTGACATCCTCAGCCGTCCCCCCTTTGCCACAACAGAAACATCAGGAGAGGGAACAGGAATAGGGACTCAAATCCTCAACTGGTTTCTCCACCTTCTTGAGCAATTGTTCAAACCGATTGGCCAGGCCGGGGGCGGCCCCCTCAATATCGTTGGCTGGCTCATTATTCTCCTGGTCATCGGGGTCATCGGGTGGGTGCTTGCTTTGCTGCTGCGGGGGATGCGTGGCTCCGTTTCGGACGAGGCTCGCCTCCAGGACGACCTGGCCGCCAGCGACCCCACAACATCGGCCAGCGCATTGCGTGAGGCCCGCTCACTGGCCCAACACAACGACTACCGCACCGCCGTGCGCTATCTCTACCTTTCCTCGCTCCTGTGGCTCGAAGAACATGGGCACATTCGGCGCGACCCGGCCCTGACCAACCGCGAATACCTGGAACGGTTGCCCCCCAACGAGCTAAGGGCCCGCCTCCAGCCCATTGTCGAAACCTTTGACCGCGTGTGGTATGGCTATAGCACACTGGATGCTGCCGCCTTTGCCGATTATCAGCAGCAGGTGGAACATCTCCGGAGCGTTCGGTGATGGGAAAAGCAATGCACCAGCAGCGCGACCTGATCATCCTCGTTGTGCTGTTTGGGGTCCTGATTGTCTTTACCATTCTGGGGCCGGCCCGCTCGCAGGATGAGTCGCTTGCTCCCACGCCAACGACGCACTCCAGCGCGGGGGGGGGGGCCCTGGCTCTCTTGCGGTGGTTCGACGCAATGGGGTATGATGCCGGGCGGTTGCAATATCGCGCCTTTGCCATCGGTGCGGAAACCGATTTGTTCCTGATGCTCGGCCCCTCAACGCCGATCAATCGGACGCGGGCCAGTATTGTGCTCGACTGGGTTGAACAGGGTGGAACGTTGCTTCTCACCGCGAATACGGCGGGCATACTGGCGGGAGGCAACCCGGTGTTGCAAGAACTCGGTATCCGTGTTGAACGGCATAACAGCGTACTCGCTATCGAGCGGGCCCCCGTGCTCCAACCCGTCCTCCGCTCCCCTCCCCTCTCCGATGTGCTTGTCAAAACCTCGCATATTCTGGCCACCGGGCGCGATGATGTGGTGCCGCTGGTGGGCATCCCCCCCTCCGAAGATGAGGAGCAACCAGAAGAACAAACCGGAGGACTGGCAGGCGAGTTGCTGGAAACGGAACTTATTCGGGAGACCAGCGCGGTGCTTTTCGGGGTCGAGCATGGCGAAGGGTATATCTATGTCAGTTCCGCCACCCACCCTTTCACCAACGCCGGGTTGCGCGACGCGAACAATGTTGCGCTGGTGCTGAATGTCTTGCGCCACGTCCCCACAGGGGGGCGCATTCTCTTTGACGAATATCACCACGGCTATTTTACCCCGCCTTCGCTCCGTTCGCTGCTGCTTGGCACCGCGTGGGGGCAGGCCCTTCTCTATGTCCTGGCGGTGCTGGCTCTCTACTTCCTGGCGACGGGCCGGCGGTTTGGCCGCCCGGTGCCGCTCCGCGAGGAGACGGCCCGCCGTAGCAGTGCCGAATATGTTGAAAGTATGGCCGACCTGTTCCGCCGTAGTCGCAAGCGCGGGTTTATTCTGGACCACTACGGGACCATGTTTAAGCGGCGGCTGGCGCGACCCTACGGTATCAACCCCCATCTTGAGGATGGACATTTTGTTGCAGAGCTGGAAACCTATCACGCCACCGATCCTGGCTCCTTCGACCGCTCACGCTTGCTTGCGTTGCTGCGCCGTCTCAGCCATCGCAAGGTCAGCGAACAGGAATTGCTCCACACCGTTCTCGATATGGACAGAGAAAGCGAAACGATGGGGCACTGACCAGTGGTGAAGCCAGGCCTGCAACATATTCTGGATATACTCGACGAAGGGGTATTCCTCTACCGGCGGGGCTTCTGGAGCTTCCTGATTATCTCGCTGCTCTGGGTTGTTCCGGTCCTTGTGGGTATCGGCCTGACCGTGGCAATAGAGGCGATGTGGGCAGCGGTCTGGTCAGACGATAGCGGCTTCTTGCTATTGCTGCTTGGCTGGATGGTGCTGCTCATGCTTATCGTCTTTTCGCTCCTCGCCATGATGAGCCGCGCCACGCTGCTTGTCCAGCAGGGAGAGCGTATTCGGTTTCGTGCGCTGGTCTTCTCTCCCTTGCGGCTGGCAGGGATGGGTTGCTATGGGAGTGTGTTTTTTCTCACCACGAGCATTGCCACCTCTATGATCAGCATAACCTGTTTTTGCCCGCTCTCAATGGTCATGACAGCGTTTCTGGGCGGTTTTGCAACCGTGGCCGACCCCGGCGCAGGGGGGGCACTCATGATGATAGGCTTCTCGCTCATCATGGTCACAATTTTTTTCCTTACCTATGCGCTCAATATCGCCATCACGGGGGCAGTCTATAGCAGCCTTGTCTACGCCATCCAGCCCTTTGTCCAGGAACGCCACCTTTCCGTGTGGGAGGCTGTGCGGCGCAGTCTTGCGCTGACAGCCTACCGCATTGGTTACAACCTGCTGGCCTTTGTGCTTGCCAGCTTGCTCTTTTTCGCGCTTTCGCTTGCTGTCGTCATCGCTGTTGGCGTGCTGCTCCCTCTACCGCTCCTGTGGGGACTGGGGGGCGAATCGCCCATCGCACAGGGGGGGAGTGCGCTGGCCTGGCTCCTGGGACTGACACTCGTGCTCCCGCCGTTGCCCATCTGGATGGCCCTGCTCTACCAACGCAACCTGGCCGCCTACCAGGGGAACGATCTGGCCGAGCAGATAGCCGCACACCTGCACGGGGCAGAATAACATCACAGGAATAATTCATGGATGCAGAAACTGGACAATGGCCGAATGGAGTTGCTCGCGAGCCTCGCTTGACTTGAACAAACAATCGTCCTTGAATAGGTAGTCGTTGGCCCCCAGCTCGATAGCCCGCTCAACATCGGTCACGCTATCGCAGGTCGTGAGCATAATAACCGGAATAGAAGCGGTTTTTCGGTTGCGCTTGAGCCGACTCAAAATTTGAAACCCATCGAGCGAGGGCAAATTGATGTCGAGAAGAATCAGTCCGGGGTCGTGGGAACAGGCGTATCGCCACCCCTCGGCCCCATCGGCAATGACGTGGACCTCGTAGCCAAACTGTTGGAGCAGGAGCCGAAGCTGGAGAGCCTGGCTTGGACTATCCTCGACAAGCAGGATGTAGGAGTTTTCGCTCATAGCAACCTCGTTAAAACCATACCAATTCTTTTTCTTTTTCCACTGGGTACGGGGAAAACCGAGAAAAGCCTGATAACCACCCCACGCACAACCCCACCGGGTGTCTGCCGGGAGCAATAGGGAGCAACAGGCTTCGTAGCCTGGTATTTTCTCTGGAAAGAAACCACCTCTTTACCGTGTAGTGTACCATGAACCGGCAGGATAGGGTATATCTATACCCTCTTGACATCGGCATGGGGGAATGGTATGATAGAGCCATATTAGAATGGTTCTTATATGATGATGGGTAAACATTGCAACTATGCAACCATCGGTACAGGGGGGCCGCAACAGGAGGGGCCGGAAGGGGGAAACATTCCGGTATCTTCTGCATCCTCGACACCGTTCCAGCAAATCTCAGGAGGGGGATGTGAGCGAAACGGTAGAAATGTATCTGGTGACAGCAGTTCTTGAGCGTAAGGACGATAAGCCGGTTCCCCTCTCGGTTCTGGCCGAACGGTTGAGCGTTTCGCCGGTTTCGGCCAATGAAATGTGCCACAAGATGACCGAGCGCGGGCTGGTTGAGTATCAACCCTACAAGGGTATTGTCTTGACGGACGAGGGGGAGGTGCTGGCCCAGCGGATTTTGAACCGCCGCCGTGTATGGGAGGATTTCCTCCTGCACCATCTTGGCATTGAGCCACAGGAAGCGGATGAAATCGCCTGTCAACTTGAACATATCACGTCGGACCGGCTGATAGAAGCTCTGGCGGCCTACCTCGACAAACCGCACACGCCCCCCCACACCAGTGGGAATTCCCTGCCGCTGACCGCACTGGCAGCGGGGCAATGTGGGGAGATCACCACACTCCCTGCCGATGACACGCTCAAGAGTTTCTTCACCGCGCAGGGAGTTGTTCAGGGGAGTCTGGTGCGTGTGCTGGCTGTCGGGCGCGAGGGGACGCTCCTGCTTGACCGAATGCAAAAACCCACCCCCGCAAAACCCGGCAGGAAGCCCGGCGGGAAACCTGGTGGCAAAGAGGAACAGCCTCAGCCTTCTCCCCCCTTCTCGCTCTCGGCAGGTCTGGCTGCGGCTGTCCAGGTCGTTGTTGCTCCCCCCTACGAGGATCAAGAACCAGATACATTATGACCCGGACGCACTGGCTTGCCTGGCCTCCACGCCCTTCGGCGTGAGCCGGTAGTTCAGACTGCCTGGCTCTTCTGGCTCAACCAGTCCATCAAACTCCATATCTTCCAGCGTTATCGTCACAAACGTACTGCACCCCGACATGTCCTTGTAGGTATCGGGTGAGAGTTGCTGGAGCAACAACCGATACTGCTCATTCACTTCCACAACGGTCCCTCACATTCCCGCGCATACCGCTACTGTATACCCTGTTTCTTATACTTTTTGCGCTGTTTGGCTGGCAAAAAATCGCGCCAGTCGGTACTCTGCTTCTCAACGTATCGTTCTATCACTTTGCCCATCCGAAATGCCCCGACCAGCATGCCTCCGAGAATAATCCACACGAGAAGAACGGCAATAACCGACATACTCATCTCATCCGCCTCCTTAAATTTCTTAATTGTTCCCTGTTCGTAGTATATCACACATACCTGTTCAGATTTTCTCGACGCGGTGCAGTGGGGCGCGATTGCCAGTGCCAGTATGCGCGTGCTGCAATCCCCCTTCCGCAGCGGCATCAAGATTGAGGACTACCAGCTTGATCCGCTCATTCGCGCCATCCAGATGCCGCGGGTCAACCTGCTCATTGCCGACGATGTCGGGTTGGGCAAGACGATTGAGGCAGGGCTGGTGGTGCAGGAGCTAGTGGTGCGCTACCGCGCTGCGCTCAAGGTGAATACCATCCGCGAAGACCTGGGCAACGTGGGGCCGGGGCAATTGCTCGCCACGCCTGCGATTGTCGGCTACGCCCGCTTGCTGATGCTTGGTAGCGACTACCACATCTAGTCCTATGAGGATTAGTACCTCCCACCCACCAAGTAGGCCCTATATCCGAACTTGCCATGATAATCTCATTATTCCCAGGGACGAGGAGATCGTTAATTTTGAGCCATCCACTGTCCCCACAGCAGGTTGCGGCGTGAAAGATCTTGCCATTGATGAAGATTACCCCGATATTGTCCGTAATCGTTCAGTCCTCCCACCTGTCATCCCCCCGGTGGGATTTAGGGATTGGGAGGGAGGAGCTTCGCCCACGATCTCAGGAGCGATACTTCTTGTTCTGAAGGATTATATTCATTCCCCCCTGAACGATTATTAAAACCGAGGACAAAAACCCTCCTGCCTATGCTCCTGCCTATGCTACAATATATCCGAAACGACAGAACGCACGAGAACAGGGAGGAGCTGTTATGCCGTCGGAGGAACATGTTGGTGACTATCAGCCGACTGAGGAAGACATAGCCAATCATCAGCAACGGCTTCAAAATAATCGTGATAACCTGGAGTTTTTCCTTGAACAGCTTGTTTTGCAGGGCGGGCCCGCTCGTGCAGAGCCTGTCGTCAAGCATGGCATCCGCAGTTCTCGTTTTCAGATTGCCCGCATCAAAGAGGTGTTGCGCGGGTGGGGTGTTGTGGTGCAGGACCACCCCGACGACGAGGAACCAGCACCACCCCGCCCGCCAGATGGGAATGGACGACCACCGCCAAAAACACCACATCCCCTGCTCGTCTGGACCCTCGTTGGTCTGCTCCTGCTCATGGTTGGTGGGGGGAGTGTGTTTACGCTTCGTTCGTACTTTTTCCCGCCCGCCACGCCCGACCCCCGCAAAGCCGTGATCCTCGTTGCCGATTTTCTGGGCCCCGAAACTGCTGATGGCAAGGACAATCGCGGTGTTACCCGGGTTGTGCTCGAAACCTTGCGAAATAAACTGGGAGACGAGGATGATACCAGTGTAGTTGCGCTTGGTGAGCCGATTACCGCGCAGGAGGGGAGCGACGCGGCCCGCGCAGCAGGGGAACAGGAGGGAGCATCTATCGTTATCTGGGGGTGGTATGAGGAGAGCGGGACCGACGCAATTTTGAGTACCCATTTCGAGATCTTGCAAACGCCGCGCCATATGCCCGAACTGGAAGCGGCCGGCGCGGGTGGGATGTTGCAGAAGGCATCGCTGGCCGATTTGGAGAGCTTCACCCTGCATACGAAACTATCGGGGCAGCTTACCTATTTTACGCTGGTGACAATGGGTATGGCTCACTACAGTACACAGGACTGGGACAGGGCAGTTGCGCTATTAAGCGATGCGCTGACGGCGGCGGCGGAACTCGCGGCAGCGGGAGAGGCGGTAGAGGCACAGGGAGAGGTTTTCTTCTCCCGCGGGAATGCCTACCTCTTCAAGGGGGAGGTTGACCGTGCGATTGCGGACTACGACCGCGCTATCGAACTCAAGCCTGACTTAGCCGAAGCCTACAACAACCGCGGGAATGCCTACTGGAACAAGGGGGAGGTTGACCGTGCGATTGCGGACTACGACCGCGCTATCGAACTCAAGCCTGACTATGCCGAAGCCTACTACAACCGCGGGATTGCCTACCGGAACAAGGGGGAGGTTGACCGTGCGATTGCGGACTACGACCGCGCTATCGAACTCAAGCCTGACTATGCCGAAGCCTACAACAACCGCGGGATTGCCTACTGGAACAAGGGGGAGGTTGACCGTGCGATTGCGGACTACGACCGCGCTATCGAACTCAAGCCTGACGATGCCGAAGCCTACTACAACCGCGGGATTGCCTACAAAATGCAGGGGAACACGGACCAGGCCCGCGCCGACTTTGAGAAATCCCTGGAATTGAGCGATGATCCTGATTTGCAACAGGCGGTAGAAGGATGGTTGCGGGAGATGGAGGAGTAGGGGGGGGTGAAAGCTGTTCTTCCTGTTGTGTTGGTGGTGGTTCCGAACAGGTGGTATATGATGACAACGGATGCGTGGATGGCAGAAGGGAATCGTTGGAAGTCCTATTCGCTCGATACGGGCGTGGTGGAGCGGCCGCTGTGCGCCGAGCATACGCCCCTGACGGAGCCCCGCGCAATTTGCACGGGGCGGCGTGCCACGCCTGCCTCTTTGCTTCGGAAACCTCGTGCGAGCGGGGCAACCGCTACCTGGATCGCTCGGTGCTGGTGCCCACGGTGGAGCGGGCAACGCATGGGCTGGCGTTTTTTGGGGTGGGGATGGGGTGAAGGATACACCGTTTCCATTGCCCAGAACTGGTAGACAGACTTCGTAGTTTTGGGGGGACTACCAGATCGTTGGCACCGCGGACTGGCGTATCTTTCCGTCGCAGGTAATCAGCGGCACCCCCAGCGCAAGCGCAGTGGCCGTTATCATTCGTAGAACGTGCCCACGCCTCGCGCCGCGCAGCCCGAATGTCTTCCTCAGATGAGACCGGTCCCTGCCCGACGACCATCCCGTAGAGTTTTTCCAGTGGGGTCTGCTGTTTTTGCTCCCCCTGCTCTCCCTGCTCTGCTATCGGCTGCGCGAGAATGTCCGCGCACCAGGCGCACCCGCTCGGCCAGGGGGAGCCGGCGGGCCAGGCTCACGAGTTGCTGGTAGGTCAGTGTCGGGGCGGTCAGATTCATCAGGTGCTCCTTTCGCTTTCCCTGCATTATAGCACGAGGGGGGGAATCGCCATACCATGATGTGATACCGGGTAAACAGAAAGATGCGGTCGCATCCCTTACATCCTGAAACAATGTCAGCTCCAATGGGGTATGAGTATCCACCAAAAGGAGGCTACCACTTATTGATCTTTCCAGTAACTCACCATTTCATTGCGCTTGTTGTATAACCCGCCATTATCTACTTCTGCGTTGTTCCAGATGTTACCGTTGGGGTTGGGAAATAATTTGATCTCTCCTGGTTGTATCTCTCCCCCTATTGGATGTTGTTGACCTCCACGAAAACTACACATAATCCACCCATCAAGGTTTATGGTTGTATCAGTGATATTCTTTAATTTGACAATTTCCTGGCTTTTATCAATAGAGACAATTTTGATTGGAAAATCAGTCCAGCTGATGGGCGCAGGATCGTGTTCGCACAAAGCACTGGTGTTTGATACCTCAATAACCGTGTTTGGGTAGCTTGTTGTCGAATAAAACCATATGAGTACCCCGACGTTGAACATCACAAACACCCAATACATAACCTGATAGGACGGTTTTTTGATTTTGTGGCGATAGTGATACTGGGCAATTAACCCACCCGGCCAACCGCCAAGTAGTCCCAGTATATGTAAAGACCTTTCGGGAACCCGCTGCCCATTACGCATTGCCTGTGATTTATCCCTACCATAGGCAAAAAACGTCACCAGGCTAAACATCACATAACCAACTGGTATCAATAGTGATTTATTGTATGTGAGCGTGAAGATTACCAGTATGATGAAAAATAAGCCACTCACAAATGACGCGACTATAGCGGGATATGTGGGTATACTCGTGAGTTGGACATTGATGGCACGGGGACGTTGTTGATCATCATAGCCCAACTTGTATGTGACGAATGTATTTTTTGATGGCCGATAGCGTTTGTTGTCCACTTGACTGATGTGAAAAAATACGTCTTTGCCCCCTTGCTCTGGTGTGATAAAGCCAAAACCTTTTTCATCATTCCATGTCGTTATTTTGCCTTTATGTTGATTGTTCATGTGTCTTTCCTTTGAACCGCAGACAATGATGCAGGCTTAACTGTTTGCTGATGGCAGATACCCTCTGCATTGTAGCATATCCTAAAAGACAGCACCATATTGTGGCTATCCGTCCTACAACGGTGTATTTGCCGATGGTAGAAGCGGTCAAAGGTCTAAATGGTGTGCCGGGTGGGTACCCGGCGTGGAGCCACACACAAGTATGGGGAGCAACCCCGCCGCCCCCGCCCTCCTGGGTACTTACGACACGCCGGGGGATGCCAGAGGGGTGCAGGTAGTAGATAACCTGGTGTATGTTGCGGATAGGCATGGCGGATTGCAGATTTTGCGGGTGTCTGGGGGTGCGTCGGAGCCGACGCTCACGCCCACGCCCGTAGTCACGCCGACGCTCACGCCCACGCCCGTGGTTACGCCGACGCTCACACCGACGCTCACCCCCACACCAGACCCCGGTGGCTCACCGGACCTTGACCTCAACTACAACACCGGCAAGCCGGGGAGTCGCTTTGTCCTGAAAGGCTTCAACATTGGTAGTGTGGCAAGTATCAGCGTCATAATCAATGGGCAGAGCGTGGTGAATATCAACGTCAGCGGCGGGAGCTTCACGATAGTGCTCATCACCGCAGCGAATGCTCAGCCGGGCATCTACCAGATCAGCGTTGT